>CALFFB010000118.1 GCA_937958075.1 uncultured Geobacteraceae bacterium
ATCTGTTCGGCAGCAAGGAAGGGGTGGCCGTAACCCTGCACGAGCAGACCATGGACGGCTTCTCCGCCGAGTTTCAGCAGCGTCTGGTCGGGTGTGAAACGACCTATGCCAGGTTGCGGGTGTTTGCCGAGCTGGTATTTGAGTTGACGGAAAAGGATCCGACCATGATGGAGTATCTGCTGTTTATGCGCCATGTGGATTTCATGGAAGGATCACCGCCGGTCTGTCTCACGGAGCCGTTCCAGCTGGTGCGACAGATCATCACCGAAGGAATGGAGCGCGGCGAGGTGAGGCCGGGGGATTACTTTGTCAGTGCTGTCAGTTACACCGGTGTCATTCTGCGCGCGGCGCAACTGCATCTGCAGTGTGTTCTGCCGAAGCCGCTGACGCAGTTGCAGGAAGAATTTATCGGCAATGCCTGGCGCGCTATCAGGGCGGAGAACTGATCAATCTCGGCTGTGAGCTGATTGACCGGCCCCGAGGCTGGGGGATTTCCTGCTCTTGCGCGTAGCACCAGGCCCTCTTCTGCGCGGATGAGGTTGTTCTCTGAAAGCTGTTGCAAGTCCGCGTCCCCGGCGTTATAGTCCGCGGCATGAATGCACTGGATATTTCAGATCTGTACAAATCCTTCGGCGCAACGCCCGCCGTAAAGGGGATCAGCTTTGCCATTCGTGAGGGGGAGATCTTCGGTCTTCTCGGTCCCAATGGTGCTGGTAAAAGTACGACGATCAACATGATTGCCGGTGTTGTCAGGATAGGCGGGGGCACGGTTTCCGCCTTTGGTTTTGACAACCAGACCGACTATCGTCAAACCCGGCGGCTCCTCGGCGTCGTCCACCAGGAACTGGTGGTCGACAACTTCTTCACCATTGATCAGGCACTGAAGATTCATGCCGGTTACTACGGGGTCAAGGATGATCCCGCATGGCGTCAGTTGCTCATCGATCGCCTCGGCCTGCGTCCCCACCTGGGGAAGGTTATGCTCAAGCTCTCCGGCGGCATGAAGCGCCGGTTCATGATCGCCAAGGCCCTGATCCACCGGCCACGGCTGCTCATCCTCGATGAACCGACGGCCGGCGTCGATGTCGAACTGCGTCACGGCCTGTGGGAGTTCGTCCGTGAGATCAACCGCCAGGGTACGACCATTCTGCTGACCACCCACTACCTGGAAGAAGCCGAACAGATGTGCGACCGCATTGCCATTATGCACCATGGTGATCTGATCGCCCTGGAGCCGACCCACGAGCTGGTCCGCAAGCTGTCCAACCGGCGCCTGAAGTTGTGGCTGGAAGAACCCTTGCGGGAGATCCCCGCAGCCCTGCAGCCCTATACTCCTGAACTGCAGGATGACGGTGGTGTCTTGCTGCTCAATCTGCCCGCCGGACAGAGCGCCGGCGCCCTGTTGCGCCTCGTGGCCGAGAGCCGTCTGCCGATTCGTGATTTCGAGACCGATCAGAGTGGCCTGGAAGATGTGTTCATGCAGCTGACGGGCATCCGTGGAGACAAGCATGTCGCGGCCGAGTGAGCCACAGTTCCATTCCTGGTTACCCTTTTTGACCCTGTTGCGCAAGGAGGTCCTGCGTTTCCGGCGCGTCGCCATCCAGACGCTGCTGGCGCCCATCGTCACGGCGTCTTTGTATCTGTTCGTCTTCGGCGCGACCCTGGGCAATCGCCTGAGTGTGCTTGAGGGCTTCAGTTACGCCCAGTTTGTCATTCCGGGGCTGGTGATGATGGGGGTCATCAACAACTCTTTTGCCAATACCTCCTCGTCCCTGTTCATGTCGCGGTATCTGGGCGGCATTGTCGACCTGCTGGTGACGCCGGTCACCCCACCGCAGTTTATTCTGGCCTATACCCTGGCGGCCATGCTGCGCGGGCTGCTGGTGGGCTCGGTGGTGCTGGTCATCTCCATGCTCTTCGCCGGTCTGCCCTGGGTGTTTCCCCTGCTGGCGGTGCTGATGGCGGTCATCGCCAGCTTTCTCTTTGCCCAACTTGGCTTGATCGCGGCGATTTACGCCCATAATTTCGATACCTTGTCGGTTTATACCAACTTTATGATTCTGCCCCTGATCTACCTGGGGGGGGTGTTCTACCCGATTTCGATTCTGCCGGAACCCTGGGCGACCCTGTCCTACTTCAACCCTCTGTTCTATCTCATCGACGGTTTCCGCCATGCCCTTCTCGGTGTCGGTGATACCGGTTTTGCGGTGGCCTTCGGCGTGAGCTGCGCTATGGCGGGGGTGGTGTTTGTGTGGGCGGCCTGGCTGATCGGCAAGGGCTATCGGTTGCGTTCATAATCAGGGTTTTTCACGGCACGGCCAGGTGAGAGCAGGCATAATGAAGCAGGATGTGCAGACAGGCAAACAGCGTGACGAACTGGTGCGGGTCGTCAGCCGCGATGGATGTTTTCGCGGGCTGGTGGCGGTGACCACCGGCATAGTGACGGATATCTGTGCCCGGCAGCAGACGGATTTTACGGCAACGGTTGCCCTTGGTCGCCTGGTCACCGGTGGCGCCCTGCTCTCCGGGCTGCTGAAAGGGTCGCAGCGCCTGGCCCTGCAGATTGAGGGGAACGGTCCCATTGGCAAGATGGGGGTTGAAGCCGATGCCAAAGGACGGCTGCGCGGTACGATTCGCCAGCCGGTGACGGGATTGCCGCCGCGTGACAACTGCTTTGACGTGGCCGGTGCCGTCGGCAAGGCGGGTTTTTTAACCGTCTGGAAGGATCTGGGCCTGAAGCAGCCCTATCAGAGCACGGTTCAGCTGCAAACCAGTGAAATTGCCGAAGATCTGGCCTGGTACCTGACCAGTTCCGAGCAGGTGCCTTCGAGCCTGGGACTGGGGGTTGAGCTGGACAGCAAGGGAGCGGTGGCCATTGCCGCCGGTTTTCTCATACAGGCGTTGCCGCCGGAAGACCCGGAGAAAATCGATGCCCTGATCGAGCGGATCAGGGCCCTGCCGCCTGTTACCACCCTGCTGCGGCAGGGGCAGCCCCCCCTGGAGGTGCTGCGGAAGCTGTTTCAGACTGCGGATTTTTCCGTGAGGGAAAGTCAGCCCCTGTGCTTTTCCTGCCCCTGCAGCCGCAAGGCCATCGCTGATATCCTGGTGGGTTTGGGGACAGCGGAGCTGCAGAGCATGGCCGAGCAGCAGACAACAACAGTGCGCTGTGAATACTGTCGCAAGGAGTACAATTTCTCAGCGGCGGAGCTCCTCACCTTAAGTCGTGGTCATTAGCGTGGGGCCGGGGCGGTCATCGTGCGTTCTGCCGGTTCCGGCCAGGGGGTAGACCTGCCTCTGCTGCCGGGGTGTTGATCCCGGTAAATAAAAACCGACGACGGATCAGGGTATTATCATCCGGCCTTCCTCCCAACCCCCTGTTCAGGGCGGCAAGAAAAGACCAGTAAAGTCAGTGGGTAGTCAAAAAACTCTTGTAATTTCAGTACAAACAAAGCGACATAGGTCAGACCAATTGCATACAGTATACTGTATTTTTTCCTTGACATGGTGAGGTTAAGTATCTTAATTTCCGAGACGCTGTGGCGATGCGAGTGTGCATATGCGCAGCTGCCAAAGCGGATATTGTCTTCTGAGGAAGGAGCGGTTTTATGCTGGAACTCTACTTGCCGGTTATGGTTGTTATCGGTATCGCCTTCGCGTTTGCGGTGGGATCGGTCGCCTTTTCGCGACTTGTCGGGGTCAAGCGGCACACTGAGCTGAAGCTGTCACCCTATGAGTGTGGCGTGCCGCCCGTCGGCAATGCCAACGATCGGTTTTCCGTCAAGTTTTACCTGGTGGCGGTGGCCTTTATCGTGTTCGATGTAGAGGTCGCGTTTTTGTACCCCTGCGCGGTGATTTTCAAGCAGCTCGGCTGGTATGGTGCCGCTGCCATGGGGCTTTTTATCTTCATCCTGATTATCGGCTTCATCTATGACTGGAAAAAAGGAGCTCTGGAATGGGAGTAGAGCAGCCCAAGACATTAGGATCGGGTTTTATTACAACAAGCCTAGACAAGCTGGTGAACTGGTCGCGGGCCAGTTCGCTGTGGCCGATGACCTTTGGTTTGGCCTGCTGCGCGATTGAGATGATGGCGACCGGCGCCGCCCGTTTTGACCTGGACCGGATGGGTGTGCTTTTTCGCGCCTCACCACGGCAGGCCGACGTGATTATTGTCGCCGGAACCGTGACCAAGAAGATGATGCCGGTTCTGAAGACTGTGTACGAGCAGATGCCGGAGCCCCGCTACGTGATCGCCATGGGCGCCTGCGCCTCGTCGGGAGGCATCTTCGATACCTACAGCACGGTGCAGGGGGTCGATCTGGAGATTCCGGTTGATGTCTATATCCCGGGGTGTCCGCCACGTCCGGAGGGACTGCTCTACGGCTTGATGAAGCTGCAGGAGAAGATCCGCGCGGAACGTAATACCTTCGGCGCGGCAATCGGTGTTGGCGAAGTAATACGCAGCTAGTGGTTCTGGCTGGTAATGACGGGGATAAAGCGATGAGCGATCAGGCAATTGTGGACAAACTCAAAGGCAAATTTTCTTCGGAAGTGGTTGATGTCGTTGAGTTTCGCGGTGAAACGACCATCACCGTGAAAAAGGAGCGGATTGTTGATGTCTGCACCTTTATGCGTGACCAGTGCGGGTTCAACCTTCTGTGCGATCTCTGTAGTGTCGACTACCTCGGCCGGAGTCCACGCTTCATGGTGGTTTACAACCTCTACAATATTACGACCAAGGAGCGGATTCGTCTCAAGGCACCGGTGGAAGAGGCGGATGCGCGGATCGACACCGTCAGCGGTGTCTGGGGTACGGCAAACTGGATGGAGCGCGAGTGCTGGGATCTGATGGGGATCACCTTTAACGATCATCCCGATCCGCGGCGGATTCTGATGCCGGCTGATTGGGAAGGGCACCCCTTGCGCAAGGACTATCCCGTTCAGGGGCCGGATCGTGAACCCTATCAGGGGCGCGTGTCCTGATCCGGACCTTAAGCACAAACCATTACAGGTGAGGCAAACAATGGCAGTGAATACCACTGAAACAATGACCATCAACATGGGGCCACAGCATCCGTCGACACACGGCGTGTTGCAGCTGATTCTGGAGCTTGATGGCGAGGTTGTCCGTAAAGCAACTCCGCATATCGGTTATCTGCACCGTGGCGTTGAGAAGCTCTCCGAGCATCGCACCTATCATCAGGTCATTCCGCTGACCGACCGGCTCGATTACCTGGCACCGATGAGCAACAATCTCGGTTACGTACTGGCGGTTGAGAAGCTCCTCGGTATCACCGAGCAGATTCCGGAGCGGGCCAAGGTCATCCGGGTGCTGATGGCGGAGCTGACCCGGCTGAAGAGTCATCTGGTCTGGCTGGCGACCCATGCGCTGGATATCGGGGCGATGACGGTGTTTCTCTATTGTTTCCGTGAGCGCGAGGTCATAACCGATATTTACGAAAGAGTATCCGGCGCCCGCATGACCTCCAATTATTTCCGTGTTGGTGGGTTGTCAGCGGATCTGCCTGAAGGTCTTGAGCAGATGATCCGTGAGTTCGCCGAGTCAATGCCGGCACATATCGATGAATATGAAGGCCTGCTCACCGGCAACCGCATCTGGCAGAAGCGGACCATCGGCGTCGGTACCATCACCGCCGAAGCGGCCATCGATATCGGTATCACCGGCCCCGGCCTGCGGGCTTCGGGGGTGGACTGGGACCTGCGTCGCGACAACCCCTACAGTGGTTATGAGGATTATCAGTTTGAGGTACCGGTACGCACCGAGGGCGACACCTTCGCCCGCTACAAGGTCCGTCTTGACGAAATGCGCCAGGCCAGCCGGATCATCCTCCAGGCTCTGGACAAGCTGCAGCCCGGCCCGATCCTGGCCGACTGCCCCAAGGTCGTGCTGCCGCCCAAGGCCGATGTCGTCAACACCATTGAAGGCCTGATCCATCACTTCAAGATCATCACCGAAGGGTTCAAGGTCGAGTCCGGCGAGGTCTACCAGGGCATCGAGGCGCCCAAGGGAGAGCTGGGCTATTATCTGGTGTCCGACGGGTCATCGCGGCCCTACCGGATGAAGGTGCGTCCGCCGTCATTTATCAATCTGCAGGGCCTGCCGCAGATGGTCGAGGGGAGGCTGCTCGCTGACGTCATTGCCGTCATCGGTACCCTTGATATCGTGCTCGGTGAGATCGACCGGTAACCAGCAGGCTTTGCGTGCGAGGATGTTATGACAGACAACGTACAACAAGTTGAAGAGCAGACCGAAGAGCTCGAAGTGATCGATCTGGCCGGTGCCAACGCGGTCATCGACAAATATATCGACATGCACGGCAACCTCATGCCAGTCCTGCAGGGGATTCAGGAGCACTATGGCTATATTCCCGAGGCGACGGTGCATCTGGCGGCTGAGCGACTCAATGTCTACGCCAGCCAGATCTACGGGGTACTGACCTTCTACGCCCAGTTCCATCTCAAGCCGCGGGGCAAGTACATCATCCGCGTCTGCATGGGGACCGCTTGTCACGTCAAGGGGGCCGGACGTATCGGCGATGCCATCAAGGAAAGGCTCGGTATCGGTCACGCCGAGACCACGGAAGATCTCAAGTTTACCGCCGAATATGTGGCCTGCATCGGTGCCTGCGGTATGGCTCCGGTCATCATGGTGAACGATGCGACCTACGGTAGCATCAGTGTTCAGAAAACGGCTGAAGTTATCGAAAAATATCAGGCGATGGACTGATTGCAAAGACGCCGTCCAAGGTATCGAGGAATAATCTATGTCCCAAACTGCTGAAAATTTGAAAGTCCTGATCTGTACCGGTACGGGCGGGCTTGCATCCGGTGCCGCCGCTGTTGTTGCCGCCTTTGAGGAGGAGTTTGAAAAGAAGGGGGTCGCCGGCAAGATCGGCAGTGCCTGTGATGTCAGCGGGACCGGTTGTCGCGGCCTGTGCGCCAACGACGTTCTGGTCGATATCTGCAGGCCCGGCGAAGAGGCGGTGACCTACGATTTTGTGACGCCGGATCTGGTGCCGCAGATTGTAGACGAGCACGTATTGGGTGGAGCGCCGGTGGAAAAGAAGGTTGCCGGCCCCTATTATCATAAATTTCTGGAAAAGCAGCAGCGGATCATCTTCTCCCGCTGCGGCACCATCGACGCCGAAAGCCTTGACGATTTTCTCGCCCATCGCGGGTTCGAGGGGATTCGCAAAGCGGTGACCATGAGCCAGGATGAGGTCATCGAGGAGGTCAAGAAATCGGGATTGCGCGGTCGTGGCGGCGGCGGTTTTCCCACCGGCCTGAAATGGTCCTTTGCCAAGGCGACACCGGGAGATACCAAGTATCTCATCTGTAACGCCGACGAAGGCGATCCGGGAGCCTTCATGGACCGCTCCATTCTTGAGGGCGATCCCTACGGGC
The DNA here is from genome assembly GCA_937958075.1 of uncultured Geobacteraceae bacterium. Classification (GTDB taxonomy): domain Bacteria; phylum Desulfobacterota; class Desulfuromonadia; order Desulfuromonadales; family Geopsychrobacteraceae; genus Pelovirga. The sequence goes on from CALFFB010000118.1 coordinate 7,423, forward strand.
TGATAGAGGGGTTGATGATCGGCGCCTATGCCATCGGCTGTAATTTCGCCTATGTCTATGTGCGGGCCGAATATCCCCTGGCCATCAAGCGTCTGCAGTTGGCCATCGACACCTGTTACGAAAAGGGGTTCCTGGGCAAGAACTGTCTGGGCCTGGGTTTTGATCTCGACATGCGCATCAAGGCCGGTGCCGGTGCTTTTGTCTGCGGCGAGGAAACCGCCCTGATGGCCTCCATCGAAGGCCAGCGCGGCATGTCCCGGCCGCGGCCGCCCTTCCCGGCGGTCAAGGGGTTGTGGGGGTATCCGACCAACATCAATAATGTCGAGACCTTTGCCAACGTCTCCTACATCTTTTACAACGGCGCCGACTGGTTTTCGTCCATCGGCACCGAGGGCACCAAGGGCACCAAGATTTTCGCCCTGACCGGCAAGGTCAAGCACACCGGCCTGGTGGAGGTGCCAGCCGGAACCACGATGAAAGAGGTTATCTACGATGTCTGTGGCGGCATCATCAATAACCGGAAATTCAAGGCGGTCCAGGCGGGTGGCCCTTCAGGCGGCTGTCTGCCGGCGGAAGCCCTGGACGCCGAGGTCGACTACGACTCCCTGATCAAGGCCGGCGCCATGATGGGTTCCGGTGGCCTGGTGGTCATGGATGAAACGACCTGCATGGTCGATATCGCCCGTTTCTTCCTCCAGTTTACCCGGGTGGAGTCCTGCGGCAAATGTATCCCCTGCCGCATCGGACTGAAGATCATGCTGGAGATCCTTGAGCGCATCACCCAGGGCAAGGGGCAGGAAGGCGATATCGAGATGCTGCAGGACATGGCCTACGATATCAAGAAGAGCTCCCTGTGCGGCCTCGGCCAGACAGCACCCAATCCGGTTCTCTCCACTATTCGGTACTTCCGCAACGAGTATGAGACCCATATCAAGGAGCGGGAATGTCCTTCACACTCCTGTAAAGAGCTTCTTCACTTCCGCGTTATCGAAGATAAATGCAAGAAGTGCGGTATCTGTCCGCGGGTCTGTCCTGTGGATGCTATCGAATGGGAGAAGGGGAAGATCGCCAGAATCGATCTGGACATCTGCACCCGCTGTACGTCCTGTTATGATGCCTGCCGCTTCATGGCAATCGAATGATCGCATTCACTGCTTAAGTTATACGAGGTCGAGATGGTTAACCTGACGATTGACGGCAAACAGATCACCACCGCAAAAACGTCTACCATTTATGAGGCGGCAAAAGAGAATGGCATCAACATTCCGGTTCTCTGTTATGCCAAAAAACTCCTGCCCTACGGTGCCTGCCGCATCTGCCTGGTTGAGGTCGAGCAGATGAAGGGGCGGCTGATTCCGTCCTGTACGACGCCGGTTACTGAAGGCATGGTGGTCAATACCATGTCTGACGAGATCCGCAAGGTCCGCAAGACCGTCCTTGAGTTTCTGCTGGTCAATCACGTTGTTGAGTGTCCGGTCTGTGACAAGGGCGGCGAATGTGACCTGCAGGATCTGACCTACGAGTACGAGGTGGTGACCAATCGCTTCCAGGGGGAGAAGTTCGATCTGCCGACGGACGAGATCAACCCGCTCATCGAACGTAACATGAACCGCTGTGTGCTGTGCGGCAAGTGTGTCCGCGTCTGCGATGAAATCGTCGGCTATGGTTCCTACTCCTTTATCAACCGCGGCTTTGAAACCAAGATCGCCACCGCCTTTGACCGGGGCCTGAATTGCGAATTCTGCGGCCAGTGCGTGTCCATGTGTCCGGTGGGGGCCATCCTGCCGCGGCCGTTCAAGTTCAAGGCGCGTCCCTGGCAGCTCAAGGAAGTCGATTCCGTCTGTGGTTATTGCGGTAACGGCTGCACCGTGACCCTGGGGGTCAAGGACAACCAGGTCCAGACCATCCGCTTTAATGAAGATACCGGTGTCAATCACGGCAATCTGTGCGTGCGCGGACGCTTCGGCTATTCCTTCGTCAACGACACCAAACGCCTGAAAAAACCCATGATCCGCAACAGCAACGGCATTCTCGTTGAAGCGGAGTGGGAGGAAGCTCTGTCCGCCGCTGCTGAAGGCCTGAAGGCTGCCGGCAGCAGCGCCGGTTTTATTGCCGGAGCGCGACTGACCAATGAAGAGCTCTATCTGTTCAAAAAACTGAGCCGGACAGTCGGCAGCGACAACCTGGATCACTCCGGTGGTGAATGTTACCGGGGCGTGACCGAGGGGTTGTTCGAGACCCTGGGAGTCAAGGCGTCAACGGGAACTTTCCCGCAGATCGAGTCGGCACAGGCCATTGTCGCCATCCGTTCCGATTTTTATGAAACCCACCCCGTGGTCGGGATGGTCGTGAATCAGGCTATTCGCCGTAACGAGGCCCAGCTGACGGTCATCGCCGATAAAAAAGGGAAGCTCACCAAGCTGCCGGAAGCCCGGACCCTGATGCACACGCCTGGCTGCGAGATCAATATCCTCAACGCCCTGTGCCAGACGTTGCTGGCGGAAGGGATTGCCGTCACCGACGGGGTCGAGGATGTCGCCGCTTTGCAGGCCTTTCTGGCGGACTATACGCCGGAGGCCGTTGCCCAGACCGTCGGCGGTGACGCTGAAGCCATTAAAAAGACCGCCCGTGAGCTGGCGGCCGCGGACAAGGTGGCCATTCTCCTCGCCTACGGCCTGCCCTACAGCGCCTACAGCAAGGAGCTGGCGACAGCTGCGGCCAATCTGGCCATCTTGAGTGGCTGCGCCGGAGGCGCCGGCTCCGGTCTGTATCTGTGTGGTGAAAAAGCCAACAGTCAGGGCGCCATCGATCTGGGTATTGTCCCCGGGGCAGCGGGCCGGGGCGTGCAGAAGATGCTGCAGGGTGCCGCTGACGGTGAGGTCAAGGCGCTGTATGTGGTGGCAGAAGATCCCATGGTGACCTATCCGGACCGCCAGGCGGTCGAAGCCGGTCTGAAAAAGCCGTTCCTGGTAGTGCAGGATATTTACCTGACGGAAACAGCCAGACTGGCGGATGTGGTGCTGCCGGCGGCAACCTTTGCCGAGAAGGATGGGACCTTCACCAACGCAGAACGGCGTCTGCAGCGGGTTCGAGCCGGAATCAAGTCACCGGGCGAGGCGCAGACTGACTTTGCAGTTTTTACCCGGATGTTGAAAAAACTCGGCCAGGTGACTGCGGAGACACCAACCCAGGTTTTCGCCGAGCTGAGCCAGGAGTGCACGGAGTACAAAGGAATCGCCCCGGCTGACATAGGCCCTCAGGGGGTTGTCTGGGGAGGTGAGTCCCTGGCGCCGACGAAAAAGCAGCTCAAGACGGTTGCCGGACTGGTGCCTATGGACGCTTCCTATCTGCTGTTGACGGGCAGCTGCCTGTATCACAGCGGTTCCCTGTCGACCCACGCCAGGGGGCCTCTTTCGGTGGTGCCGGAAGCCTATGTTGAGCTCAGCCGTTCCGATGCCGCCACCCTCGGGGTCAAAGAGGACGAGCTGCTCAAGCTCAAGGCTGGCGACCAGACCCTGCAGGCCAAGGTCAAGGTTGGTACCCGCCTGCCGGCGGGGGTCATGTTCATGCCCTACCATTTTGCCGAGCTTGAACTGAATCGCGTCTACAAGGGGCAGCCGGCCATACCGGTGAAACCCGTGAAATAGTCAGACAGTACCGAATCTGAATTGAGTTTGATATGTGCGTTGCCGGGCGGCTGCTGCTGCCGGCAAAAAAACGGCAGGAATGCCATAGCTAGAGAAGGAAGAGGATGGTCATGACGCCAGAAGTTTTGACACTCTCGAACACGCCGGTGTTGTTTACGGTTGCGATGCTGCTGAAGATCGCGGTGGCCTTTGTGGTCATGATTTTGATCGTTGCCTATGCCACCTATGCCGAGCGCAAGATCATCGGTCGTATGCAGACCCGGATGGGGCCGACCATGACCGGCCCGAAAGGCTTGCTGCAGCCCATCGCCGACGGACTGAAGCTGTTCTTCAAGGAAGATATCGTGCCCTCCCAGGCGCATACCTTTGCTTTTGCCCTGGCGCCGATGATGCTGCTGGTACCGGCCTTTCTGGCCATCGCTGTCATCCCCTTCGGCAGTGACTTCCAGTTCACCTACGATGGTGTGCTCTACACGGTGCCGCTGCAGATCACGGACCTGAATGTGGGTGTACTGTTCATTCTCGCTATGGCCGGTCTGGGTGTTTACGGCATCGTCCTCGCGGGACTGGCGTCCAACAGCAAGTATTCCCTGCTCGGCGGTATCCGTTCCACTGCCCAGATGATCTCCTACGAGCTGGCCGCCGGCCTCTCCATCGTGGCTATTTTCATGCTTTCGGAAACCCTGAGCATGCGCGGTATCGTTCTGGCCCAGCACGGGCCACTGTGGGGTATCGAAGGCTTGAGCTTCATCCCCAACTGGTACATCTTTACCCAACCTCTGGCCTTTGGCCTGTTTATCATCAGTTCCATGGCTGAGGTCAACCGGACTCCCTTCGACCTGCCCGAAGCCGAGACCGAGCTGGTGTCCGGTTTCTGTACCGAGTATTCCTCGATGAAGTACGCCCTGTTTTTCATGGCTGAATACGCCAACATGATTACCGTGTCGGCTATTGCCGTCACCCTGTTCCTCGGTGGCTGGAGCGGTCCGTTCTTCGGCTGGATGAATTTCCTGATCAAGATTTTCGCCTTCATGTTCTTCTTTATCTGGATTCGGGCGACCTTCCCCCGACTGCGCTACGATCAGTTGATGCATTTAGGCTGGAAAGTTCTGCTGCCCCTGGCGCTGGCCAATATCGTTGTGACCGGCATTGCCGTACTGATCTGACAAACCCACGAGTTGCGTAGAGGATAGATATGTTTAAAGAGTTTGCCAAAGGCTTGAGTATTACTCTAAAGCACCTGATGCCGGGACACACCACAACTGTCGACTATCCCAAGAAAAAGCTGGAGATGGCGCCGCGGTTTCGCGGCCTGCATCGCCTGGTGCCGACTCAGGATCGGGAAAAATGTGTCGCCTGCTATCTCTGCCCGACCGTATGTCCGGCCAAGTGTATTACGGTTGAGTCTGATGAGAATGCCAAGGGCGAAAAGTACCCGAGAGTTTACGAAATCGACCTGCTGCGTTGCATTTTTTGCGGCTACTGCGTGGAGGCCTGTCCGGTTGAGGCTATCGAGATGACGAGCGCTTACGAGCTGGCAAACTTCAAACGGGAAGATTTTAACTTCGACAAAGAACGTCTTCTCAAGTCGTAACAAGGAGCTGCGTACTCATGGAACTGTTACTGTTTTATCTTGTCGCGATCGCTGCCATCGCCTCGGCATTTTTTGTAGTCAAATGTCGCAACCCGATCAACAGCGCGCTGAACCTGGTCACGACCTTTATCTGTCTTGCGGTCTATTACGTCATGCTGGAATCCCCGTTTATGGCGGCAATCCAGATCATCGTCTACGCCGGTGCCATTATCGTACTGATCATTTTCGTGATTATGCTCCTTAATTTCGGACAGAAGGTTAAAGGGCGCTACACCCACGGCCTGGCCGCTGGTGGACTGGTTTCGGCACTGATGCTGCTGGTCGGCAGTCAGTTTGTGCGTTTCGGCGAAGCGACAGGAACCGGTGGTGAGATCACCAGTGCGGTACTGACGGAGGTCGGCCATACGGAACTGATCGGCAGGGCACTGTTCCTGGATTTCGTGCTGCCCTTTGAAATTGCTGCCATCCTCTTGCTGATTGCAATTGTCGGCGCGCTGATTATTGCCAAGCAAAAAGTCTAACAAAGAACGACCCGGGAGATAGACATGATTACTGTAACGCACTACCTGATGCTGAGCGCCATCCTGTTCGCAATAGGTACCCTTGGAGTCCTCACACGGAAAAATGCCATTGTCGTGTTCATGTGCATTGAGGTCATGCTCAACTCGGTCAATCTGACCTTTGTCGCCCTGTCACGGCACGTTGGCAATCTGGATGGCCAGATATTCGTGTTCTTTGTTATGACGGTGGCAGCGGCCGAGGCTGCGGTTGGTCTGGCACTGATCATTGCCTTTTACCGCAACCGTGAGTCCATCGACGTTGACGATTTCAATATGCTCAAGTGGTAGTTTCCTTTTTTACCGCGATACTGGGTGTTTTAAGCTAATAGGAGAGTTTGATGTACAGTAATCTGTGGCTCATCCCATTCTTCCCGCTGCTCGGGGCGATCATCAATGGCCTGTTCGGCAAGAAGATCAAAAATGAAGCGATCATCGGCAGCATAGGAACCCTTGCCATGTTCCTCTCGTTCCTGGTCGCAACCCAGAACTTTTTCCGACTGATCGGCGACAGCCAGAAGGTCCATGAAATTGTTCTGGCATCCTGGATGTCCGTAGGCAATCTCCAGGTGAATTGGGAGCTGCTGCTGGATCCCCTGTCAGCGGTCATGATCATGGTTGTCACCGGTGTCGGTACCCTCATTCACCTGTACTCCATCGGCTACATGCACGGTGATCCCGGGTTCTACAGATTCTTCTCCTATCTGAATCTCTTCGCTTTCTCCATGCTGATGCTGGTTCTGGGAGGAAACGCCCTGGTGATGTTCATCGGCTGGGAGGGTGTCGGCCTGTGTTCCTATCTGCTCATCGGTTTCTACATCGACAAGAAGAGCGCCGGCGACGCCGCGAAGAAAGCCTTTGTTGTCAACCGCGTCGGCGACTTCGGTTTCCTCTGTGGTCTGCTCACCCTGTTCTGGGCCCTGGGCAGTCATGGCGTCTGGACCATCAATTTTGTTGAAATCGCTGCCAACGCCCATCTGCTCGAAGCCGGAGGCGTGCTGATAACCGTTGTCACCCTCGCGTTCTTCCTTGGAGCCACGGGCAAGTCCGCGCAGATTCCCCTGTTTACCTGGTTGCCTGACGCCATGGAGGGCCCGACTCCCGTTTCCGCCCTGATCCATGCGGCGACCATGGTCACCGCCGGTGTCTATATGATCGGGCGGATGAATATTCTCTTCGCCATGGCGCCGTCAACCATGCTGACCATCGCCATTATCGGTGCGGCTACGGCCTTTCTGGCGGCCTCTATCGGTTTCGCCCAGAACGATATCAAGCGGGTGCTGGCCTATTCCACCGTTTCGCAGCTCGGCTACATGTTTCTGGCCATGGGCGTCGGCGCCTTTTCCGCCGGTATTTTCCATCTGATGACCCACGCCTTCTTCAAGGCCTGCCTGTTCCTCGGCTCCGGTTCGGTTATCCACGCCATGCACCATGCCTATCATCATGCCCATCTGCACGATGATCCCCAGGATATGCGCAACATGGGTGGCCTGAGAAAAAAGATGCCCATTACCTACTGGACCTTCCTGCTGTCGACCATCGCCATTGCCGGAGTCCCGCTGTTCTCGGGCTTTTTCTCCAAGGATGAAATCCTCTGGTGGTCCTTCGGTTCCACCGCTGGTCATCCCATCTTCTGGATCATCGCTGTTGCGGTGGCCGGCATGACCGCCTTCTACATGTTCCGCCTGGTGTTCATGACCTTCTTCGGTGAGCAACGGACTGACGCCCGGGCCAGGGATCATATCCCCGAGTCACCCTGGACCATCACTGTCCCACTGATCATTCTGGCGTTCCTGGCGGTGGTTGGCGGTTACGTCGGAGTCCCCAAGATCCTCGGCGGGGGCAACCACTTCGGCGAATTCCTCAATCCGGTCTTCGGTCATGCCCAGGAGCTGTATGACCTCCATGCCCATGGCTCGCATGCTGTTGAATATACTCTCATCGCCCTGTCCGTCTGTATCGCCCTGTTCGGCATCTACATGGCCTGGCTGATGTATATGAAAAACCCGAAACTGCCGGCCGAATTTACGGCGAAGTTCGCAGGGGTTTACCGCTTTGTTTTCAACAAATGGTACATCGACGAGCTGTATGATTTCCTCTTCGTCAATCCCTGCAAGCGTATCGGCACCTTCCTCTGGCGCGCCTTTGATGTCCGCATTGTTGACGGCATTGTTAACGGCTGTGCCTGGGTCCTGAAGGGCTGCGGTGCCGGTCTACGCTATACCCAGACCGGTTATATGTATAACTACGCAGTGGCCATGGTGGTCGGCGTAGTCGTGATCGTCGGCTTTTATGTCTTTGGTTAACTACTGATTTGCGCCCGCGAATACGATAAAGCTACAAGGAGCGTTTCCACATGGCTGATAACCTTCTCACAATTATGACCTTCTTCCCGGTACTGGGGATGATTGCCCTGCTGTTCATCCCGCGGGACAATGACGCGATGCTCAAGAGCTTTGCTCTGGCCGTTTCGTTGATTACCTTTCTGATCAGCCTGCCGCTGGCTTTTGACAGGGTATTTACGACCTCAGGCGGGATGCATTACCGCGAGTTCTACGAATGGATTCATGTCGGTGAGTTCTTTCAGATGAACTACAATGTCGGTGTCGACGGAATCAGCCTGTGGCTGGTCATGTTGACGACCTTCATCATGCCGATTGCCATTCTCTCAACCTGGAACGCGGTGAAAAAGAACACCAAGGGTTTCATGGCCATGCTGCTGCTGCTGCAGACCGGTATGCTCGGGGCCTTTATCTCCCTTGACCTGTTCCTCTTCTATATCTTCTGGGAACTGATGCTCATTCCCATGTATTTCCTCATTGGTATCTGGGGCGGGGCCAACCGTATCTATGCTGCGGTGAAATTCTTCATCTACACGGCGGTCGGATCCCTGCTGATGCTCGTCGGTATCATCTTTGTCTACTACTATGCCGTGCAGTCGGGAGCGCCGGTCAATGGTTTCGGCGTCCACGAGTTCTATCAGCTGGATCTGCCCTATAACGCCCAGTTCTGGCTGTTTCTGGCCTTCGGTTTCAGCTTCGCCATCAAGGTGCCCATGTTCCCCCTGCACACCTGGTTGCCCGACGCCCATACCGAAGCACCAACCGCCGGCTCCGTCATCCTGGCCGCGGTGCTGCTGAAGATGGGAACCTACGGCTATGTGCGTTTCGCCATGCCGCTGTTTCCTGAGGCACTGCCGACCTTTATCCCCTATCTGGCCTTCCTCTCGGTCGTCGGTATTATCTACGGCTCCCTGGTGGCCATGATGCAGGAAGATGTCAAGAAGCTGGTTGCCTACTCTTCCGTCGCTCACCTTGGTTTCGTCATGCTCGGTATCTTTGCCATGAACATGCAGGGCATGGCCGGCGGCATGATCCAGATGATCAACCACGGGGTGTCAACGGGGGCGCTGTTCCTTATCGTCGGCTTTCTCTATGAGCGCCGCCATACCCGCATGATTTCAGAATTCGGCGGACTTGCCGGGAAGATGCCGATCTTTGCGACCATCTTCCTGATCGTGACCTTTTCCTCTATCGGTCTGCCGGGCACCAACGGCTTCGTCGGCGAGTTTCTCGCCCTGATGGGTGCCTTTGAAAGTGATCTGCGCTGGTTTGCCGTCTTTGCGACAACCGGTGTCATTCTGGCCGCTGTCTATATGCTGTGGGTCTACCAGCGGATCATGTTCGGCAAGGTGACCAATCCAGCCAATGAAGACATCAAGGATCTGTCCCTGCGCGAGATCGTCGTCATGCTGCCTCTGCTTGTGTTCGTCTTCTGGATCGGCATCTATCCCAACACCTTCTTTGACAAGATGAATCCTGCTCTTGAGCAACTTATCGAGCAGATGAACAACCGACAGGTCGCAGTGGTGGAAGTGGTAGAGCCTGTTGTAGCCAATGTGGTTGACTATAAATAAACGTTGATAGCATAAACTCTGGTTCCGAGGAGCTGTTCGATGGAAAATCTGGTTCAAGAAGCCATCCAGAATGTGAATCTGCACGCCGTCATGCCGTCGCTGATTCTGACTGTTGCCGGCATGGCGCTGCTGATGGTCGCGGTCTTTTCGCCCCGCGGCAAGACCACCCACATCGCCTGGCTGAGCATAGCGTCACTGGTCGTGGCCGGGGTGGTGACCCTGGCAGGATGGAATGATACCCAGACGGGATTTGCCGGCAGTGTGCAACTCGATAACTTTGCCGCCTTTTTCAGTATGATCTGCATTATCGCCGCCGGACTGGCGATACTCATGTCGGATGACTACCTGAAACGGGAGGAATTTCCCGTTGGTGAATATTATCCCCTGATCCTCTTTACCACGGCAGGGGCCATGTGGATGGTGTCGGGTACCGATCTGATCACCATTTTCCTCGGACTGGAAGTTCTCTCTGTCTCCCTGTATATCCTCGCCGGATTTTTCCGGGATCAGCAACGCTGTAACGAGGCCGGGCTGAAATATTTCTTCCTCGGTGCCTTTTCCACCGGCTTCCTCCTGTACGGTATGGCCCTGCTCTACGGGGTCACGGGCACCACCAAGATCTACGATATTGCCGCTTATGTTCAGGCCAATCCCGACACCACAACCAACATCATGTTTGTGGCCGCGGGCCTGCTGATGCTCACCGGTTTCTTCTTCAAGATCGCCGCTGTGCCCTTCCACATGTGGACGCCCGACGTCTATCAGGGAGCGCCCACTCCGATCACCGCCTTTATGAGTGCCGGGCCCAAGGCGGCGGCCATTGCCGCCCTGCTGCGGGTGACCATCATCTGTCTTGCCGGGATTCAGGATCAGCTGACAACAGTGTTCTGGGTTCTCGCCGTGCTGACCATGACCGTCGGTAACCTGATCGCCCTGTGCCAGAAGGATCTCAAACGCATGCTCGCCTATTCCGCCATTGCCCATGCCGGATATGCTCTGGTCGGTCTGGTGGCCTGGAATGAGATCGGTCTGTCGGGCATTCTTTTCTACATGCTGGTGTATACCTTCATGAACATGGGCGCTTTCGCCGTGCTGGTACTCATCGGCCGTCGCGGTGAGGAACAACTGACCCTGGAAGGGTTCTCCGGTCTGGGTTACAAAAAACCGGTGCTGGGAGTGGCCCTCTGTATCTTCCTCTTCTCCCTGATGGGGCTGCCGCCGACGGCGGGTTTTACCGGCAAGTTCTACATCTTCGCCGGTGCCATCAACGAAGGCTTTATCTGGCTGGCGGTCATCGGGGTGCTGAACTCAGCCGTTTCCCTGTACTATTATCTGCGGATTATGGTTTTCATGTACTTCAAGGAGCCGCAGGAGGATTTCTCCTGGGTGACGATCAATGCCGCGACCGCTGTCTCCATTGTCATCTCGGTGGCCGGCGTGCTCTACCTCGGGATCGTACCGGCAGCAGTCATGCAGTTTGCTAAAATGGCCGGTCTATAACGTAACTCTCTGACAGCTGAACAAGGAAAAGCCCTTCCGCAGTGAGGGGCTTTTTTTATAGGAGCTATGAGTCTCGGCAACTTTCTTGAACAGTGTCGTGCGTCAGGGGAGCTCAAAGACGTCAGGGAAAGGGTTTCCCTGGAACTGGAGTTGGCTCGTCGCTGCCGCCAGGAGTTTGCTCTGGCCGATAACGCCGTCTTGCGGTTCTCTGCCGTCATCGGCAACGATTACCAGGTCGCCGGCAATCTGTTCGGAAGTGAAAGGCGGCTGTTGCGGATCCTGGCAGCCGATTCCTTTGCTAGTTTCTCACAGCGTATTGAGAGCCTGATGCAGGCCCAGCAGGGGACCGGGGCCCAGCGTCTGCGTGCCGCGGCCAGCAGGAGCCGCCCTTCAGAGGGCCGAATCCGTCACCACCACAGCCTGAAGTCGTTGCGGCTACTGCCGGCCATTATTTCCTGGCCACGTGAGACAAAGCCCTACCTGACCCTGCCTCTGATCTTTGTTGAAAATCCGGTGACCGGTGAAGTCACCCTTGGCCTGTACCGGGCGCAGGTTATAAATGAGGAGGATCTGGCCGTCAATATCGCCCCCGGCGGGCGTGGCGCAGCGGCTTTGGCCGCCGGCTTCAGGAGCAAAAGAAAGGTCAGGGTGGCGATAGTTCTGGGGGCCGAGCCGGCCTGGTACTGGCTGGCCAGTGCCCCCCTGCCCAGGCAGTGCAGTCAGGCCGGGCTGTTCAGCAGTCTGTTCGGTTCACCGCAGCTGGCACGCGGTGAACTGACCGGCATCGCCGTGCCAGCGGCCAGTGAGTTTCTCCTGGAGGGGGACATTGATCCGACAGTACAGTGTGTCGAAGGGCCCTTTGCCAACCACACGGGAAGTTATGTCAGACGCGAAGACTGTCCGGTGATGCGTGTGCAGCGCATAAGCTGCAGCGATGAGCCGGTCATGCCGGTGACGGTTGTCGGGCCGCCGCCGAGTGAGAACATCCATCTGGCGCGGGGCCATCTCTGCCTGATCCGGGAGTTGCTGCGCCTCGATCTGCCTGAGCTGGTGGATATCGCCATGCCGGCGCTGACCGCCTATCATGGTGTTGCCATTATCAGTCTGCGCAACCGGTACGGACGCGACAACGCCGATATCATTCACCAGCTGCGGAGTGATGATTCCCCGCTCAAACGTTCGCGGCTGCTGCTATTGGTAGATGAGGATGTCCGGGTGCAAATGCTTGAACAGTGTCTGTGGCGGGCGGTAAATCGCCTGGCCGAAGGCCGCTGCTCGCAGCATCCCTACGGTATCACGATCGACGCAACGGGCGTCGATCCCGACTGGCTGATCACAGAGGCTTGAGTAGGGGAGGCCTGCCGCTTCCCATCAGGAGTAAATGATGAAAGTTGTCAGCTTCAACATCAACGGACTGCGCGCCCGCCAGCATCAGCTTGATGCAGTTGTCGAGGCCCATCAGCCCGATTTTATCTGTCTGCAGGAAACCAAGGTTCACGACAGTGAATTTCCCCACCAGCAGCTGGCTCATCTGGGCTACCATGTCGTCCATCACGGACAGAAAGCCCATTACGGGGTCGCCACCCTGTCGAAGCTGGAGCCGGAAACGGTCACCAAGGGTTTTGCCAGCGAGGCGGACAATCACCAGCGCCGACTGCTGGTGACCTCATACCGTCTGGCGGACGGACAATCTCTGAAGCTGGTCAACGGCTATTTTCCCCAGGGCGAAAATCGCAGCCACCCGGAAAAGTTTCCTAACAAGGAAGCCTTCTACCGCAACCTCAATACCTGGTTGCGATCTGCCAACCAGCCTGGAGATCTGTTGCTGGTGACCGGTGATTTTAATATAGCACCGGAGGATGCCGATATCGGCATCGGTGAGGAGAACAAAAAACGCTGGCTCAGACAGGGGAAGACCAGTTTTCTGCCGGAAGAGCGTGAGTGGTTTGCTGATCTGCGCCAGTGGGGCCTTGTCGATGTGTACGAAGGGTTTCGCACAGAGGGGATCTACAGCTGGTTCGACTACCGATCGCGTGGCTTTGAGGCTGAGCCGAAGCGCGGACTGCGCATCGATCTCATTCTTGCCAGCGCCCCCTTAAGTCAGTACTGCTGTGGAGCCGGTATCGACTACCGGATCCGGTCTATGGAAAAACCGTCGGATCACTGCCCGGTATGGGCGGAGTTTGATCTTTGATCGATCTGTTCAGTATGGAGCCGCAGTTCCCATTCCAAGGGGCATCAGAGTTCGCCAGCCAGCGGTAGGTGAGCGTTTGACAGCTGTGATTGATGGCGATAGATGCCCCTGGCATGGGAGCTACAACTCCATCCGAGGTGAAATAGTTACCGATATTTTTTGTTTTTTTCCGTTTTAATCTCCCAGTCAGATTTATGTCAGATACCGTAGGTATGATGCCAGTTTTATACAGGAGTTTTTTGGGGCTGGTTATTTTTCCCTTGCGGTTAGTTGCTGCGTGTAGTAAGTATTACGCATGGCGACTTATGGAGACGTTGTTAGACAGTGCAGAGAAGAGCTTCAGGTAAAAGATCGCTCTTACTCTTTGCGGCAGGTGGCGCTTCGAATCGGCGTCCAACCTACCTACCTCAGCAAGATCGAGCGGGGGGAGTTTCCACCACCGTCTGAGAAAGTGATTCGGCAACTGGCGGAAGAGCTGAATCAAGACCCTGATGTTATGTTGGCGATGGCGGGTAAAATATCCAGCGACCTGCTGGACGTGATTGTGAAGAGGCCGCGCTTGATGGCTGATTTGATCCGTCAGGTGAAAGAGATGCCCGATGATGCGGTTGTGAGGATTGTCAGGGAAGTTCGAGACGGCGACTGGTAGTTTTTTTCTGGAGGGGACGTGTTACACATCAACAACAATACTCTGAAATTTGAATTCCCCGAGATTCACCGTGAGGCTGTCTGCAACATTTCGTTGCACAGAACCACAGCGGTTGCTCGCCAGTCAGTAACATCCCTCGTCAATGAGGGCATCATTCCCCTGTTCCATATCGATGACTACTCAAAGGATTTACCACTCCGACTGCTCAAGCGGGGCGGTGTAATAGCTCCGGCAGAAAAAGAACAGCCCCTTTATATCAAACTGTCCGGCAACTACCCCTTTGCCCTGAAGATCGGCGTCGGCAAGATCAATGCTGTGTCGGGTTGCCCCTGGTCGGAACACCTCAATGCGGATAATCAGGATTATCTGGTCACGCCACCGCAATCCAGCTTTGCTGGATACCATGAAGGGAACGGCAGATTTCATCAGTTTGTCGTAACGGCTCTGGGAAAAGGTGCCACCATTGAAGAGCAGGTTGCCGGAACTGCTGATATTGGCGGCATTCAGATCATTGCCTATCCCATGAAGAGAACGGCTTACGAGGATTATTGCCGAAACTGCACGCGCCTTTCTCTCGCGTCACCGGCCAGCAGTTCTGAGCTTGGTATTGCCAAAGGGGATTTGATTGCGCAAAAGATAGCAACGGATACCTATGGTTCTGGTGTCTGGGAGATGGACAGTTCAAGCCGTTGCTTCGTGCATTTACTGGAAAAATCGGCCTTTCGAAAGATAACCGGCAGGGACAAATATGGTCATCCAGCGAAGATATTTTCTCTTGATCGCTGGCGCAGAGCGAACGGTCGCTGATTTCGCCGGAGGAATGAGCAGCACACGGGTGCAATGGAAACCGAAGAGCTAAAGTCGTATTCACTGTTGACTGCGATGCTCTTTGCATACAAAGGAGGTTGGGATGTTTTACGGAAAAAAAATGTTGTGGGCGGTACTAGCGATTGTTGTTTTAGCATTGATGCCAGCATGCGGAGGCGGTGGCGGGAGTAGCAGCTCGTCAAATGGGGCATCCATTACTGGCCTTTGGTCAGGAACTGTCATCAGTAACAATGGTCAGCAAACAAACGTTCTGGCTGTAGCATCAACAGATAATGAACTTCGCATGTTCAGTGATGACCAAAATATTCAGTACGCTGGAACAGTATCGATAAAAGGCAATCAGGGCAGCGGTTCCCTCAAAGGATACATAGCCGATGGAGTTTTCTACAACAATCAGTCAACAGCGACATTTTCTGTCTCGTTTACTGTTGTTGAAGGCGATTCTATAAGTGGTACATATTCTACGCAAGGTGATAGTGGAAGTTTCACCCTTTACTATAATACCGGTGCAGAAAGACAGTCTTCATTGTTAGATATAGTTGGTAACTGGGGTTACTCCTATCTGACTTATTGGGCTGATGCCACAGTTAGCAATAACGGGCAGGTGCAAGCCTCTTTTGAAACAGGATGTATTGTTAGCGGAAGAGTTTCTTTACCAAGTTATGACTGGTCAATTTATAAAGCCTTGGTGAACGTAACCTCGTGCGGCGAGCTAAATGGTAGCTACACTGGATTGGTCCTCCTTCAAGACAGTAGTGACGGTTCTGAGCTTCTCTGGTTTATGCTAACGAATCCGAACTACTCATACATGGATCAATTTCGTCGGTTACAGTAATTGATGTCGGTTTGATTTGAATCAGTAAAAGGCATGATCTATCCATACAATGGATGGCCCGAGGAAACGGATATGAATAACTATTTATAGGCGAAAAAACCGTGCCTATTATTTGGCAAAGTTCAATAAGTTTGATCCGTAGCTAGTAATGCTGCAAGCAAGCTGTAATCGGTCTGCTTTTTTCATCAGTGCTGTTTGGGCGATTTACCGCAAAATGTACAGATGGGCTTTTGTTTTATGGGGCATTTCAATTCTGTCCACATTTATTAAGAAAGCAGGGTCGTTTGGGATGGTTTCGCGATTTATGCCAACTTGCTATATCACAACAGTGTGAACCGAAAAAAATAGCAGAGGCCCAAAGTGTCATAGAAGAGGAATCGAAGCTGCTCGATCATCTGAGTCGCAAAGGGGAAGTTCATCGTTAAGTGATTTAAATTTTTGTGCTGATCCCGCTTGCACTTATTTTGATGGCAATACTAATGCAAAAGTTTGAAGAATTACTGCTGAATTTAAATTCATAAAGGTCGATTTTATGGTTTATTACTTTCCAATTTGTATTATGTTAAATTTTTTAGCAGCTAAAATCGTAGAAGAAAAAATTAATAAAAGATGGTTATTTTTTGTTTACTCATGTTTTTCTGGCATTATTAATACTGTTATAGCTTCTTCAATTACTATTTTTTTTGTTATGGGCAGTTCCTCAGACGCACTTATGAGACTTGCAGCATCTACCTATATGGGATTAATTATAAATCCAATAATGATAATTATTATTCGAAAATATATTTCAGGTAAAAGGGTAATCTAAAATAATAAATGTGAGCGCTCGCCAAATAATGCTCTATGTAAACTGAAATCGTTTCTTAAAAAGATGGCTCAATAAAATGAAAATTCTTTTTACCACGATAGCAATTATGATATTCATATCTTTTTCAACTAATTCGCTTGCGAAAAGAGACTTTAGTGAAATTTCTTCAAAAGAATACCTTGAATATGGCTATAAGTCTGAACAGGAATTTATGGCACACTTTACCAAGTGTGCTGTTATCCAAAATGAAATAAAAAGTTCCGAAAATTGTCATGACTTTAGTTGTGTCCAAAAGAATGTAAAATGGATTTATGCAGACTGCGACAAATCAAGTGTTGCGACCTATTTTTTGCTTTTTCGCCCTGATTTGCCGGAAAGATCGATGCTGAATATGAGTGATAAGAAAATAAAAAAATATTCATCAGGTTTTTTGTCAACCTGTATGGGCAATCCTCAGGAACAAAGTAAAACTTACCGATTCCCAGAACATAAAATAGAAGAGTTTTGCAATTGCAGCCTACTTGAAAGCTTTAAGTTTGTATCGGTGGAGGAAGTTAGTGGAAGGGGGATTGATGAAGATTTCTTTTTCAAGGTTGATTACTTTAAAAATTTGTGCGCGCACAGAATAAACAAATATTGATCTGTATTTAAATCGTACAGATCTGAAAACATAGATCCTTTAGAAATTTCAAGAAGAAAAAATGATTTTTAAAATAATAAATACCGACTTATAGAAGATTCTATAAATTTATAAATTCCAAAAGTTTAAAACCATCTTAAAAAAAGAGTTTATAATGAATATTATGAGAAAAACACTATTCATATCCGTAGCTTCAGTTGTTTTACTGATGATGCTTTATCCCCCCTTCCATTTTCATGCTGGAGATGGAATTGTGCTAAACCTTGGATACGGATTCATATTAGATCCACCAATATATAGAAATTCAGAAGCCCAAGGGACTGTAGATTCTATTTTGCTAATAACACAGTGGATAAGCGTCGTACTCATTTCAATGGCGCTATGGTTGGTTTTTGACGATCATCCGCGCAAAAAATAATAAATACAAGTTGGGTTGTTTTCCATTTGACAACCACAACCAATCGGCTAGACTTGATACTGCGCCGATTTGAATATCAGCTTGCGGGCGCTTTATAAATGCGGCTAAAGCGTGGGTGACCCGT
>CALFFB010000119.1 GCA_937958075.1 uncultured Geobacteraceae bacterium
GAGAGTGCCGCGACCGAAGATGAAACAACTCCGGCGGCAACTGCTTCGTTCGTTGAGGATGAGGCGAAAGGGACGACCCGGCAACTGGAAGATCAGCTTGCCGCCCTGCCGGAAGATGAGCTGCGACGCATAGTCGCGGAAGCCGCCGGTCCTCTGATAGAAAAACTGGCCAGGGAGATGGTGGAGCAGGTTGTCTGGGAGGTGGTGCCTGACCTGGCGGAAACCCTGATCAGCGCCGAGATAGAAAAAATCAAGCAGGACAACGGCTGATTTCAAGGGCCTGTTCCTGCGTATGCTGCAGCGGGGAGACAGGGGACGTCTTGACTTCCTTTGTCTCCCCGCTTTATTGTCTGCCCGCGACAATTCCCTTCTGTGCCCGTCATGCTGTAACAATAGTGAGCGAAATAAAGGATTTATCAACCAATGAACGAGCCGTTGCCAAAAAACTACGAGCCTGCCGCCATTGAGCAGAAATGGTTTGACGTCTGGGAAAAACGGGGCGATTTTCATGCCGATGAACAGTCTTCCCGGCCGGCCTATGCCATTGTCATTCCGCCGCCCAATGTCACCGGTGTTCTGCACATGGGACACGCCCTGAACAATACCCTGCAGGACATCCTCTGCCGCTGGAAACGGATGAGCGGTTTTGAGGTCCTGTGGATGCCCGGAACCGATCATGCCGGTATCGCTACCCAGAATGTCGTCGAAAAACAACTCACCGCCCAGGGGCAGGATCGCCATGAGGTCGGGCGCGAAGCCTTTGTCGAGAAGGTCTGGCAATGGCGTGAGGAGTCCGGCGGCCAGATCATCAACCAGCTCAAACGCCTTGGTGCGTCCTGCGACTGGGAGCGCGAGCGCTTCACCATGGATGAAGGCCTCTCCCAGGCAGTGCGGGAGGTTTTTGTCCGCCTCTATAACGACGGACTGATCTATCGTGATAACCGGCTCATCAACTGGTGTCCGCGCTGTCATACGGCCCTGTCCGATCTTGAGGTCGAACATGAAGAGAAAAAAGGGCATATCTGGCATCTGCGCTACCCGGTCATCGGCAGTGAGCGTTGCCTGGTGGTGGCCACAACCCGTCCGGAAACCATGCTCGGTGACTCGGCGGTGGCGGTCAATCCCGAAGATGAGCGTTATCAGGATCTGATCGGAAAAAAGGTCAGGCTGCCTCTGGTCAACCGCGAGATTCCCGTTATCGCCGATGACTATGCCGACAAGGAGTTCGGCAGCGGCGCGGTTAAGATGACGCCGGCCCACGATTTCAACGATTTTGCCGTCGGCAAGCGCCACGGCCTGGAGTTCATCAATGTGCTGGACGAGTCCGGCAATATCAACGAGCTTGGCGGTCAATACGCCGGCATGACGGCGCCGGCGGCGCGCCGGCAGATTGTGGCGGATCTCGATGCTCTGGGTCTGCTTGAAAAGGTCGAGGATCATACCCATGCCGTGGGTGAGTGTTACCGCTGCCGCTCGGTGATTGAACCCTATATGAGCAAGCAGTGGTATGTTGCCGTCGAGCCGCTGGCCCGGGAGGCGATTGCGGCGGTGGAGGACGGACGGACGAAGATCCTGCCCGCACAGTGGGAAAAGACCTACTACGAGTGGATGCACAATATCCAGGACTGGTGTATCAGTCGTCAGATCTGGTGGGGGCACCGGATTCCCGCCTGGTTCTGTGACGATTGCGATCAGATAACCGTCGCCATGACCGACGTTAAGCGTTGTTCCCATTGCGGCAGCGTTGATGTCCGTCAGGAAACGGACGTCCTCGACACCTGGTTTTCATCCGCCCTCTGGCCCTTTTCCACCATGGGCTGGCCGCAGCAGACCGAGGCCCTGAAAAAATTCTACCCCACCAGTTGTCTGGTCACCGGTTTCGATATCCTGTTTTTCTGGGTGGCGCGGATGATGATGATGGGGCTGCGTTTCATGGGGGAGGTGCCCTTCAGGGAGGTCTATATTCATGCCCTGGTGCGTGATGCCCAGGGACAGAAGATGAGCAAAAGCAAGGGGAATGTCATCGATCCATTGACCGTGGTCGATGAATACGGCGCCGACGCCTTCCGCTTTACCCTGAGCGCCTTTGCCGCCATGGGGCGTGATATCCGTCTGTCAACAGAACGCATCGGCGGTTATCGGCATTTTGTCAACAAGCTCTGGAATGCCAGTCGTTTTGCCCTGCTCAATCTCGAAGATTTCGATCCGGCCGTGATGGATTTTACTGACGCGCAGCTGCCGCCGGCGGAGCAGTGGATCCTGCAGCGGTTTGACGTAACGGCCAGGCAGATGAATCAGGCGCTGGCAGAATACAAGTTCAACGAAGCCGCCAATGTGATCTATGCCTTCACCTGGCACGAATTCTGTGACTGGTACGTGGAGCTGAGCAAGCAGACCCTGTACGGTGACGATCAGGAGGCACGGAGGCAGACCCAGATGGTGTTGTTTACCGTTCTTGAAGGTCTGCTGCGGCTGCTGCATCCCCTGATCCCCTTTGTCACGGAAGAAATCTGGCAGGTGCTGCCCGGCCGGCGGCCGACTGCATCCATCATGCAGGCGACCTATCCTCTGGGCAGCAAAGTGGTTGTTGATCCGGCAGCGGTGGCCGACATGGAACGGGTCATGGAGGTCGTGCGCGCCATCCGCAATGTGCGTGGTGAACTCGATCTGCCGCCGGGGCAGAAGATTGCCGTCATTCTCAACTGTAAGAGTGAGGCCAGTGTGGCAGCTGTCCGCAGCGGCGAAACGGCCATCACCAGTCTGGCGCGGGTCGACCGACTGACCATCGGTATGGATGTTGACAGGGCGGAAGATGTCGCCACCCAGGTGGCGGGAGACGTGGAAGTAATGATTCCCCTGCAGGGGCTGATCAATCTGGAAGAAGAAGAAGCACGGCTGCGCAAGGAGATCGACAAGGTACAGAAGGATGTCGATTTCTTCGCGCGCAAGCTGGGTAATGAGAAATTCGTTCAGAATGCGCCGCCCCAGGTACTGGAGAAGGACCGCGCCAAGGAGGCGGCTGCTCTGGAGAAAAAAGATGTGCTGCAGCAGGGCCTGGACAAGATTTTGTCCCTGCAGGCGCAGGCAAGGAGGGTCTGACCCGCTGGTCGCTGCTGGCCGCAATACGGGTGGAAAAAGCGAAAGCGGGCTGAGGGTCCCGCCTCTGGCGAAATAACAAACAGGGGATTTTTTTGTTTAAATTTATAACAATGTTTAGTATACAGTATACGATCTGATCGTCTCGGAGTAGTTGTATCAACCTCATTGTTTTAGTCAAGATTGTTTGCGATAAAAGGATGTTGACAATGGCCGGGAGACTGGATAGCTGGCGCGGGCCGCCAGGGCAGAGCCGCAAATCTCGGTTTCAGGAAGAGAGGAGAGCTGGACCGGGCTTATCGATAATGGCACCATTTATTGTATTGGGAGGTACCCCTTAAATGGCAATCATTCACACTCTTGAGGGAAAAGAACTATGAATCTGTTGACTAGCACTGTTGGAAGAAAGATTCTGATGGCTGTAACCGGGCTGTGTCTCATCCTGTTCGTTACCGTTCATCTGATCGGCAATCTGTCGGTATTTGCAGGTCCTGACAGTATCAATGCCTACGCCAAAGCCCTGCATGATCTCGGTCCGCTGGTCTGGTTGTTCCGTCTGGCGATGGTGGCGCTCTTTGCCGTCCATATCACCTTCGGTCTGCAGCTGTACCTGGAAAACAAGGCCGCCACGCCCGATCCCTACGCCATTCAGAAAACCCTGGTCACCAGCTTCTCGGCCAAGACCATGATTTTCACCGGCCTGATTATTCTGCTCTTTCTGCTCTATCATCTCCTCCACTTTACGGTGCAGGTGACCAATCCGAGCATCTCGGCGGTCAACAACCTGGATGCCATCGGTCGTCCCGATGTCTATTCGATGATGGTTCTGAGTTTCCAGAAGGTGTTCATCTCCCTGATTTATATTGTCGCTATGGGCGCCCTGCTGCTGCATCTGGCCCACGGTATTTCCAGCTGGGTGCAGACCCTGGGCTGGAGCACCGGGCCAAGCCAGGACAAGGTCATCTCCATCGGCAAGATTTTGGCAATCGTCTATGGCGTGGCGTATATCGCTATTCCTTTATTAATCCTCGCTCGCATTGTGAATTAGGGGGCTTATTGTGATACTCGACGGAAAAGCACCTACAGGTCCTATTGAAACTTCCTGGGATAAACACCGCTTCGATATGAAGCTGGTGAATCCTTCCAACAAACGAAAATTCAAGATCCTGGTTGTCGGCACCGGTCTCGCCGGTGGCGCCGCTGCCGCATCTCTGGGAGAACTCGGCTACAATGTCGAGGCCTTCTGCTACCAGGACAGCCCGCGGCGGGCCCACAGTATTGCCGCCCAGGGCGGTATCAACGCCGCCAAGAGCTACCCCAACGACGGTGACAGCATCTATCGTCTGTTCTACGATACCGTCAAGGGGGGCGATTTCCGTGCCCGTGAGGCTGACGTCTGGCGTCTGGCCCAGGTATCCAACAACATCATCGATCAGTGTGTGGCCCAGGGTGTTCCCTTTGCCCGTGACTACGCCGGCTACCTCGACAACCGCTCCTTCGGTGGTGCCCAGGTCTCCCGGACCTTCTATGCCCGTGGCCAGACCGGCCAGCAGCTGCTCCTCGGCGCCTACTCCGCCCTGTCGCGGCAGATCAAGAACGGCCAGGTGAAGATGTATGCCCGCCGTGAAATGCTCGACCTGGTGGTGGTCGATGGAGTGGCCAAAGGGATCACCTGCCGCAACCTGGTTACCGGTGAGATCGAATCCTACTGGGGAGACGCCGTCATCCTCGCCACCGGTGGTTTTGTCAATGTCTTCTATCTGTCCACCAATGCCATGGGCTGCAGCGCGACGGCTATCTGGAAAGCGACCAAAAAGGGTGCCTACATGGCCAACCCCTGCTACACCCAGATTCACCCGACCTGTATTCCCCAGCACGGTGACAAGCAGTCGAAACTCACCCTGATGTCCGAGTCCCTGCGTAACGACGGCCGGGTCTGGGTACCGAAAAAAGCGGAAGACTGCGACAAGCATCCCAGCGAGATTCCGGAAGAGGCGCGCGATTACTATCTGGAGCGCAAGTATCCCTCCTTCGGCAACCTGGCGCCCCGTGATATCGCCTCCCGGGCCGCCAAGGAAGCCTGCGACGACGGGCGCGGCGTCGGTGAAAGCAAGCGCGGCGTCTTCCTCGATTTCCAGGCATCCATCGATCGCCTCGGTAAATCGGTCATCGAAGGGCGCTACGGCAATCTCTTCGAGATGTACGAGAAGATTACCGCCGAAGACGGCTACGAGCGGCCCATGCGCATTTATCCCGCTCCCCATTATTCCATGGGCGGACTGTGGGTCGATTATCAGTGCATGAGCAATATTCCCGGACTCTTTGTCCTGGGTGAAGCCAACTTCTCGGTACACGGCGCCAACCGTCTTGGTGCTTCGGCCCTGATGCAGGGTCTGGCGGACGGCTACTTTGTCATCCCCTACACCATCGCTCCCTATCTGGCGTCCCTGACACCGGGTCAGATCAAGACCGATCATCCCGAGTTCAAGCAGTCGGCTGAGAACGTCAAGCAGGAAATCAACAAAATGCTCTCCATCAAGGGCAAGAAGACCGTTGGCGAGCTGCATCGTGAGCTGGGCAGTGTCATGTGGGAAGATGTCGGCATGGCCCGCAGCGAAGCCAGCCTCAAGCACGCCCTCAAGCGGATTCCGGAAATCCGTGAGGAGTTCTGGAACAACGTCAATGTCACCGGCGGCGCCATGGAACTCAACCAACAGCTTGAAAACGCCTGGCGTCTGGCGGATTTCCTTGAGTTTGCCGAGATGATGACAACGGACGCCCTGCACCGTGAAGAGTCCTGCGGTGGTCACTTCCGGACGGAGCACCAGACGGACGACGGCGAAGCCATGCGTAACGACGAAGACTTCTGCTATGTCGGTGCCTGGGAGTACAAGGGTGTGGACAAGGCTCCTGAACTGCACAAGGAGCCCCTGAACTTTGAGAACGTCAAGCTTGCCGTAAGGAGTTATAAATAATGGATCTGACCTTACACGTATGGCGCCAGAAGGGGCCACAGGACATTGGAAAGCTGGAAACCTACAAGGCGAATGGTGTCAGCCCGGATCAGTCTTTTCTTGAGATGCTTGACGAAGTCAACGATGATCTGATCAAGGCCGGCAAGGATCCCATCGCTTTTGACCATGACTGCCGTGAAGGGATCTGCGGCATGTGTTCCCAGGTGATCAACGGGCGTCCCCACGGCCATCAGGAACGCACCACTGTCTGTCAGCTGCACATGCGCGAATTCAACGATGGCGACGAGATCTTCATCGAGCCGTGGCGCGCCCGTGCCTTCCCCATCCTCAAGGACCTGATCGTCGACCGTACGGCCCTTGACGTGGTGATGCAGGCCGGCGGTTACACCTCCTGCCATACCGGCGGGGTCGCTGACGGTAACGCTCTGCTCATCGGCAAGCCGGTGGCGGATTACGCCATGGACGCCGCCGAGTGTATCGGCTGTGGCGCCTGCGTTGCCGCCTGTCCGAACAGCTCGGCCATGCTCTTTACCAGTGCCAAGGTCGCCCAGCTCGCCGTACTGCCCCAGGGTAAGCCGGAAGCCCGGCGCCGGGTCAGGGCTATGGCGGACGCTATTCTTTCCGAGGGCTTTGGTAACTGCACCAATCACTATGAGTGTGAAGCGGCCTGTCCCAAGGGGATCAGCGTGAAGTTTATCGCCAAGCTCAACCGTGAGTACCTCAAGTCGCTGATTCCAAGCTCGATGGATTAACCGCCATCAGCCGGATACGCGCGTAACCCAGAAAGGGGGGTGAATCAATCAGGATTCACCCCCCTTTTTATATTGGACTAACGGAGTTTTTTCAGGCGGAAAAGATCCCGTTGAGGTAGCTGGTCAGGTCGGTGCGAATCGGCATGAAGTAGATATTGCCCTGATGAGCCCGGGCAAAAGCGAGGGCCTCACGAGCGAACCTGCAGTTCCACTCAAGGGTCGGGGTAAAGTCGCCGGGAAATATGGCGTGGTTCTTGTTCTCCCAGTAGCTGCGACTGCCATCGGTCAGCACCGGGGAGACGCCCCAGTAGACCGTCGCATTCTTTAGGAAACTCTGATAGATGTCCATCAAGCGCAGGTCAAAGAAGGGCTGGGTAAAAAAAGCGTCAGCTCCGGCATCCTGCTTGGCGTGGACATAGTCGATCTCGTCCTTGATGCCGCTGCGATAAGGATCGATGCCGGCGTAGATCTTCAGTTCGGGAGCTTCCCGTTTCAAGCGTCGGATCATTTCCAGGGAGCTGGTACGGTAATAGGTGTGTTTCATCTCCTGCGGCGGATCGCCGTTGATAATCAGGATCGCCTCAATATGCTTCTGCCGCAACTGGTTGAGAATCGGCAGGGGGGCATCGGGATTGAAGTCGATGGCGCGCAGATGGGGGATGGTTCGGGGCATGTATTCGCCGGCGATGTCACAGGCGGTCCAGCTGCGTAAATCGAAGCGGAGAATGTCCGGAATGTTGATCCGGCTGATCATGGGGAAGCTGTGGCGAACCAGTTCCAGTTCTTTGCGCAGGGAAGACGCGCTGCGAGGAACCAGTTCAAGGGAGATGTCGGTCATGGGTTGCTCATTCGGCTGAAGTCGTAGAGTCATGAAGTTCGGTGTTTTGGTGAATGATCTGGCCACGGAAACGATAGATTTCCGTGGTCGGTAGTTGCCAGGCGTTTCTGTCCAGGCCCGCCTTGTTGCAGGTCTGTTCGAGAAAGGTGATGACGTCCCACTGTTGCTCCGTCGCCACCTGGGGCAGCAGGACGCCGCGATGAAACCCCTGCTCCAGGTAGATACCGTGTTCGCCGATGACGATATCCTCCGGTCCGGATATTTTTTCCAGGGGCGACAAAACGGTTATTTCCAGTTGGATGTCAGCGATTTCAGAGGCCCTTAAGGGAGGAAACCTCGGGTCTTGCGTGGCCGCGGCAACAGCCATTTCAGCGACCTCCTGATACAGGGGCTTACGGGATTGAAAGTTGCCGATGCAACCGCGCAGTTGACCGTTCTTTTTGATGGTCACAAAACACCCGGCACGCTCATTCAGGGCCTGTTCTTCACGCGGCATCGGGGTACAGGGTTTATGGTTCGCCGCCTGGTTGACGGCCTGCCGGGCGATGTCAATCAGTATCTTTGCGAGGGCGTTGGTGAGCATGTGAAAACTCCGGCAGCAGGGCAGCTGGGGTAAAAAAGGATTTTTCTGAATCGCCTGCCCATTTATAGTAGCAGCAGCGACAGGGCGCAACCGTTTTCACTTTTTTTACCGGTGATTTTTCATGAAGAGTGGTATGGACTGGCCATTGATGCAGGGTGAAAAGCTGTGCTGGCAGGGTCGTCCCGCGCCCCGTTGTTATGTCTTCAGGAAATTTCCACTGTTGTTGGCAGCTGCCCTGGCGGGAATTCTGGCGGCGGCAGTGCTCTGGTGGACGTCGCTGCCGTTGCGGACGCCCCTGGGGGGAGGATTGCTGGTTCTGGCGGGCACGGCAACAGTTCTTGGCCCCGGATGTATCGGTTACCGGCGCTGGCGCTGGGAGGGTGAATTTTATGCACTGACTGATCAGCGTCTGCTGATGCGCGTTCACGGGCAGAAACCACCAGCCGTCTATCTGCTGACCGAGCTGCAGGGTGTCTCTGTCCATCGCTACAGCGAACAGCTGGCGACGATTCATCTGGCCTTTCGCGGGCAAGGGCGGGTGACGCTGCAATGTCTGGAACAACCCCGGGCCTGTCTGGAGGTTCTGCGGCGACAGGGTTTTTCACAAACGTAAGAGAAGAGCCATCTGCGTCGAGCTGCCATGGCGGGGGTCGATCTCGCCAAGGGCGGAAAAACGCACCTTATAATTGTGCCGTCGGGCAATGCCCTTTGCCCAGCTTTCAAAACGGGCGCGCGGCCACTCAAACTGATGATCACGGTGACGGCGTGCGCCTTCCGGCATGCCGTGGAGAACGTTATACTCGCTGTTCGGCGTGGTCATGACACAGATGGGCGGTCGATAGCCGGTGAATACCGTCTTTTCGAGGGATGACAGCCGGCCCGGAGGGATGTGCTCGATGACCTCCACCAGGGCGATGGCATCAAAGCCGGTACAATCCTCCGAAAATCGGGTTGCCGAGCCGCGAAACAGCGACAGGCGACCGGTACCGGTCTGGTGCCCCGCCAGGGCCAGGCGCGTGCGCGCCTGGTCAAGGGCCCGAGGAGACGGGTCGATACCGACAATGCTGGTAAATCGGGGTTCCGCGGCGAAAAGCAGCATCAGTTCGCCCTGGCCGCAGCCGAGATCCAGGACAGTTCTCGCACCGCAGTCGCACAATACTTCGACAACCTTCCGCAGGCGTTCGGCATGAAGCTCGGTCACCATGGTCGTGTTCTTTCCAGTGTCCTTTTGCGGGCGCTGACATCGGACCTTGCAAAAGACCTTTTTCCCGAGGGCAGGGCACGAAAGTCAGTGCCTTAAAAGAGTTTCTCTGTTATGGTTGGTCTTTGTTAATAAAGCCACGTTCAGCAGATTCCAAAGGATGCGGATACTTTCCCTAAGGGCTGAACATTATCATGCTAAAGGCGGCACTATGGCAAAAATAGAAAAACTTTTCCAGATTCTACAGCAGCAGGGAGGGTCGGATCTGCACATGTCTCCGGGAAATCCGCCGTTGATTCGGGTTTCCGGACATCTCAAGCCGGCTATCAGCCAGGTTCTCAATCACGAGCAGTGCCGGGGGCTGATTTATGAAATCATGAATGAAGGTCAGCGCGGTGAATTTGAAGAGCGCCAGGATCTGGATTTTGCCTATGAGTCAACCCTGGTCAACGCGCGCTTCAGGGCCAATGTCTTTATGGGACGCCTGGGCCTGAGCGCCGTTTTCCGCATTATTCCGGCAGATATTCTGACGGTCGAGCAGTTGGGCCTGCCCCAGGCGGTCCTTGATTTTACTGAGTTCAAAAAGGGGCTGGTGCTGGTGACCGGGCCGACGGGAAGCGGCAAGTCAACAACCCTCGCGGCGATGATCGATCATATCAACCGTACGCGCAACGAGCATATCCTGACGGTAGAAGATCCCATCGAATTTGTCCACAAGGGGCAGAAGAGCCTGATCAACCAACGCGAGGTGGGGGTTCATACCTGTACCTTCGCCTCGGCTCTCAAGGCCGCTTTGCGGGAAGATCCCGACATTATCCTGGTCGGTGAAATGCGCGACCTGGAAACCATCGAACTGGCGATTACCGCGGCGGAGACCGGGCACCTGGTGTTCGGCACCCTGCATACCAGCAGTGCCGCCAAGACCGTGGACCGACTGGTGAACGTGTTTCCCACAACCCAGCAGGAGCAGATCCGCACCATGCTGGCGGAGTCGTTACGCGGGGTTGTCGCCCAGCAGCTGTTGCGCACCGTTGACGGCAAACGCTGCGCCGCCCTGGAAATTCTCAAGGTCAACGCGGCGGCGGCCAACCTTATTCGTGAAGGGAAAACCTTCCAGATTCCATCAATTATCCAGACCGGCAGTCGGGAAGGGATGCAGCTGATGGATCAGGCCCTGCAGAAACTGCTGGTCGCCAAGAAGGTCACCCTGGAGGAGGCCAGCCGCTTTGCCGTGAATAAAAACCAGTTTCAGACCCAAAACGAAGGCACAGGAGGCGGCAATGACCAATGAACAGCGGGAACAGCGACTGACCGTCGATACCCGTCGTATCCGGGTGCTGATGGCCAACGGCTTCTGTGTCAGCGGTGATACCTTTGTGCAGTTGCAGGGATCCCACCTGTCCGGCGGGCAGCGGGTCGAGGACCTGCTCAATGGCGATGAGTCCTTTCTCCCCCTGCGCAATGAATTCGGCACCCAGCTGGTGAATCTGGAGCAGATTGTCTCGGTTTCCGTGGCGGCAGCGGAAGAGCTGGATCCGTTGCTGACCCTTGGCCGGAAGTACGCCGTGCGCGTTGAACCGACCGTAGGTGACGGCATCAATGTGTGCATTTACGTGAATCTCCCCGGCAGTGCCAGTCGCGTCAAGGATTTTCTCAATCAGAAAAAACGTTTTCTGTTGTTTATTGATGGTGACCAGGTGTTGTATATTGCCCGTGACAAAATCCTGCGGGTGATTGATTGAGGCCCCACCAGTGTAAAGATTCGCGGGTGCAGGTAGCATACGGATCGTAGTAATGTAAAGTAAATCGACAATCCCTTCCTTTCCATCCCCTCGCGACAAGCCCGTCCGTTCTTCCGGATTTTCCCTGTTCGCTCATATTCTTGTTATCTTTCGCGGGTTCCCGTGTGAAAACTTTGTCCTGAGAAGGGCGCTGCTGTTCTTTCAGGGATTTTTTCCGGCCTTTGCTTTGGTCTGCAGGTATGCTTTTTGCTGCTTCAGAGGTTTTACGCGGAGGCAGGGCATGAAGTACTTTCACTACCGGAAGATTTCCCTGGGCGATAAACGCATGACCGATGTTTACCGGCTCCGGTACAAGGTGTACTGCCTTGAGTGCGGCTATGAAGATCCTTGCGATTATCAGAATCATATCGAGATGGACGAGTACGATGCCCATTCCGTTCATATCGCGGCCAGTGAGATGACGACGGATCGCATTATCGGGACCGCCCGGATTATCCTGTCAACGGATCAGAATTTCCCCATGCTGCGCTACTTCGATATTGATCAGAGCCATCTGGAGACCTTTGCCATAGAACGCGTCGGTGAAATATCGCGCCTGGCCATCAGCAAGGATTATCGGCGCCGGGCCGCCGACAAGGTGATCTACCAGGGCAACAAGGTCATCGATCTGGATAATGAGCGCGATCGGCGCAATTGGCGTTTACGTTACGAAAACGATCTGGTTGCGGGGCTGTATCACAGCCTTTACGCCGAAAGCATCAACCTCGGGCTGACCCATCTGTACGCCATTATGTCGGGGGGTCTTTTTACCCTGTTGCAGCGCTGGGGGCTGATCTGGCACCCCCTTGGCGATGCCCGGGATCACCACGGTCTGCGCCGTCCCTTTGTTGCCTCAATCGAAGAGAACCTGTTCTGGTTCGAATCCGAAGAGATGAAACTACTGCGCCTGTAGCCAGGTATTCTGCCTGTCTGCATTCAACATCCCTTTCACCACGTGCATTGGCCTGACCGGTCAGATCTCCTGTCACCACCCTCAACCGTGGCTGGTGCGAAGTCCCCCTTGAAACAAAAAAATCTGATCCTCTGCTTGTTGAATCCTGTTTCCTTTTCTTTTTCCGTGAGGAGGTTTCCGGATTAGGGGTTGTCTTTCGGCTGGTGCACTGCCTATAATCTGCACCTTTAACGAGACGGGGATCACAGGTATGGAAGAGGCCGCAGCCACAAAGCCGGAATTAGAAGACCTTCTGCGCCGGGAGATCGCGGCAAAAGGAGGGATTCCTTTTGCGCGCTTTATGGAGCAGGCCCTCTACCATCCGCGTTACGGTTATTACACCTCGGAGCGGGTACGCATCGGCAAAAAGGGCGATTTCTTCACTTCATCCAGTGTCCATTACGCCTTCGGGCAACTGATCGCCAGACAGCTTGAACAGATGTGGCGGCTTCTTGGCGAGGGGGATTTTGTCATCGCCGAGCAGGGTGCGGGGGAGGGCCATCTGGCCCTGGATATCCTCGACAGCCTGCAACGGGACTATCCGGAGTTTTATCGCCAGGTCCGTTACCGGATTGTCGAAATCAGCGAGGACAATATCCGGCGCCAGAAAAGCAACCTGAGCCGCCATACCGACTTGGGCCGGATCGGCTGGTGCGCCCTGAATGAATTGGGGGGGATGCGCGGCTGTTTTCTTTCCAATGAATTGCTGGACGCCTTTCCCGTGCATCTGGTCCAGCAGGTTGGCGGTCAGCTGCGTGAAGTCTATGTTGTCAATGGCGACGCGGGCTTTAGCGAAGAGCTGCGTAAGCCGTCAACACCCGCTCTGGCCGAGTATTTCCAGCGTCTTGGCATCACCCTGCTTGAGGGCAACCGCGCTGAAGTCAATCTGGCGGCCTGTCGCTGGCTGGATGATGTGGCCGCGGTGCTGGAGCGCGGGTTTGTCATGACCATCGACTACGGTTATCCGGCCGAAGAACTGTACGCCCCGGCCCGCCACGCCGGAACCCTGCTCTGTTACTTCCGGCATCAGACCAACGAAGATTTTTACTGCCGCCCCGGTTGTCAGGACATGACCGCGCACGTGGATTTCACCACCTTGCAGCATGAAGGCAGACGCCTGGGGCTTGAACCTGTCTACTACGGCCGCCAGTATCAGTTCCTCATGGGACTTGGTTTTTTTGAATTGCTTCTGCAGCTGCAGGAAGGTGAAACTGACCCGCGCCGGGCGCAGGCCCTGCGTATGAGCCTGAAACGACTGATCCTGCCCGAAGAGGGGATGGGTGAGAACTTCAAGGTATTGATCCAGAGCAAGGGGGTCGAGCCGTGTGAGCTGCTGTGCGCGCGGCGGATCAAGGATATCTCGACATTGCTGCCAGGGCTTGTCTGATGCTTTCTTGCGTCAGCTGGTAGCTAAGGTTTATACTGAGCCAAAGAACGACAAAACAATAACCCGGATGGAGGACATTGCAAAATGAAACAACGTGTAACGGAAGTACTGGATCAGATTCGTCCCGCCCTGCAGGCCGATGGTGGTGATGTTGAGCTGGTGGATGTTTCTGATGAGGGCGTCGTCAGCGTCAAGCTCACCGGTGCCTGCGGCTCCTGCCCCATGTCGACAATGACCCTGAAGATGGGTATCGAAAAGAATCTGATGGCGCAGATCCCGGAAGTCAAAGAGGTGGTTCAGGTTCGCTGAGACCGGTTCTTTTTCATCAGATGCAACAGACAAAAGCCCGCCAGTGCGCGGGCTTTTGTTGTATGGACGTGACTCAGTGGCCGCGATTAAGCAGAAGTTTGCCTGCGGTGTAAAGGACGCAGCCGGCTGCCGATGCGCAACAGCAGCCCCTGTTCCGTCGTCAGGGCTCCGAAGGGGCAGAGCTCCTGACAGCAGAAACAACGAATGCAGCGGTTATGGTCGATATGCAGACCTTTTTTGTCAATGTGCATGACCTGGGCGGGACAGTGGGTCACGCAGGCGTTGCACAGACGGCAGCGCCCATGATCGACCCGTGGCCTGGCGGTTAACAGCTGTTTGAGGTGGCGGCCGAGAAAACCGGGAAGACCGAAATCGATATCGGTCATCACCGCCGGGCGAAAATTGCTGATGCACAGCTGATCAAGGGGCGTGCCGACCAGCTCCAGCTCCTCCAGGTCGGTGAAGGGGCGGCCGGTGGCGATGGCCTGCTGCTGGGTATAGACCTGGCTGCTTTTCAGACCGACCAGTTCCAGCGCCACCGTATCGACGGCGACGGGTTCCCGGCCGGCGACAAGAACACCGATGTTGACCGGATCGCCGCTGCCCGGACCTTCCCCCTCCATACCGATGACGGCGTCGACAAGGGTCAGGGTCGGTGCCAGGGTCGCGCACAGGTCCAGCAGTATCCGGGCAAAAAAGCCCTTGTCTGTGCCGGCCTGCAGGTGCATGCCCGGCTTGCGCAGGCCGACAACGGCACCGAACATGTTTTTCACGGCGCAGGTCAGGCCCATCATCTGATGGCTCTTGAGTTTCGGCAGGTTGATGATGACGTCCGCCTCAAGGATGTCGGTGGCGATTTCGAGTTGCTGCAGGGTGGTGCCCTGGCAGTGCAGGGTGGTCGTGTCCGCGAACGGGGCAAAGGTTGCTCCGGTTTCCTCAATCACCTGCAGGATGCCGCACTTGCGGGCAACGGCAAGGGGGTTGCCGATGCCGGGAGAATCGCCGACACTGACGATGCCACCAGCCTTTTGGGCCAGCAAAATAACGCCCCGGACAATTTCCGGATGGGTGGTCACCGCCTTGGCCGGGTCCTTGCCGGCCAGCATGTTCGGCTTGAGCAGCACCTTTTGGCCCGCCTTGACAAAGGCGGACATGCCGCCCAGAGGTTCCAGAAGGTCGCACAGGGCCTTTTCAACGGCATCGCGCCGATAGCTGCCCAGT
>CALFFB010000120.1 GCA_937958075.1 uncultured Geobacteraceae bacterium
GCCCCCATGCCGCCGCCGATACACATGGAGACCATGCCGTAGCGGTTGCCGCGCCGTTGCATCTCGTGCAGCAGGGTGGCGGTGAGTTTGGCACCGGTGCAGCCCAGGGGGTGCCCCAGGGCGATGGCGCCGCCGTTGACGTTGATCAGCTCCTGATTCAGCTTCAGTTCGTTGATGACCGCCAGGGACTGGGCGGCAAAAGCTTCGTTGAGTTCGATCAGATCGATCTCGCCCGGTTTCAGACCGGCCTGGCTCAGGGCCGCCGGAATCGCCTCCACCGGTCCGATGCCCATGATCTCCGGCGGTACGCCGCGTACGGCGAAGGCGACAAAACGGGCGAGGGGATCGGTTCCCTGTTGTTTCAGGAACTCTTCGGAAACCACCAGGGCCGCGGCGGCGCCATCGGTCATCTGCGAGCTGTTGCCGGCAGTGATCGTGCCATCCTGCTTGAAAGCCGGCTTCAGGCGCCCCAGGGCCTCGGCCGTAGTATCGGCGCGGACCCCGTCGTCGACGGCAATCCATTGCTGTGATTTTTCCGGTTTACTGCCGTTGAGGCGGACAGTTTCCGTTTCCACCGGGATGATTTCGTCGCTGAACTTGTTCTCCCGGATGGCGGCGGCGGCTTTGTGATGACTGGCTAGGGCGAAGACGTCCTGTTCTTCACGGCCGATGGCATATTTGTCGGCCACCAGCTCGGCGGTGATGCCCATGGAAGCGTAGCACTCGGGCCAGTCGGCAAAGAGGCCGGGGTTGGCACTGTATTTGTTGCCCCCCATGGGGATCAGGGTCATGGACTCGGCGCCGCCGGCGATAATGCAGTCGGCCGCACCGGCGATAATCTGCTGCGCGGCGGTGGCAATGGTCTGCAGTCCGGACGAGCAGAAACGGTTGACGGTCTGCGCCGGAACCTGGTAGGGCAGACCGGCCTTGAGGGCGGCGATGCGGGCCAGGTTCATCCCCTGTTCCCCTTCGGGAAAGGCACAGCCGACAAGGACATCGTCGATACGGGTCGGATCGATGCCGGTACGCTCCATCAGACCAGAGATGGCGGCGGCGGCCAGATCGTCGGGGCGCATGTCTTTAAAGCCGCCTTTATTGGCGCGGCAGCCGGGGGTGCGGTAGGCCGCGAGGATATATGCTGTTTTCATGGTGATTTTCCTCCATCTGGATGGCGGCCACAGGT
This sequence comes from uncultured Geobacteraceae bacterium, assembly GCA_937958075.1. Classification (GTDB taxonomy): domain Bacteria; phylum Desulfobacterota; class Desulfuromonadia; order Desulfuromonadales; family Geopsychrobacteraceae; genus Pelovirga. Next base: position 1,184 of record CALFFB010000120.1, read on the forward strand.
GCCGCCTCGCAGGATGATTGGCTCGAGCAAAGGGATGGACGTTTAATTTCGAAGCGGTTTCCCTTTCTTCAGCATGTGCAGAATCCGCTCCGAGGTTTTCTTGTTGCCGCACAGCTTCAGGAAGGCCTGGCGTTCCAGCTGCAGCAGGTAGTCCTCGGAGATCAGGGTGCCCGCCGCCAGGTCACCGCCGCAGATGACATCGGCAATGATGCCGCCCATCTGTTCCTCGTAGGGGGTGATGAAGTTCCCCTGGCGCATGTTCCACAGGCTGGACTTGATGCTGGCGGCGATGCTGCGCCCCGGTGCCGGCAGCTGCTGCATCGGCTGCTGTGGGCGGTAGTTGGTTGCCAAAGCCAGAACCTTCTGCTTGGCGTCGGCGATGAGACGATCAAGATCCATACTGATGCTGTCGCCCCGCCGCAGGTAGCCAAGGTCGTACATTTCGGCCGCGCCCATGGACACGGTCGCCATGCCGATCTGTTTGAAGTATTTGAAGATATAGGGTGACGGATCGATGTCGCCGTGGCCTGCCTGTTCCACCGCGCGCAGGCACATCTCCTTGGTGCCGCCGCCGGCGGGGAGCAGGCCGACGCCGATTTCCACCAGCCCCATGTAGGTTTCGGCGTAGGCGGTTATGGCATCGGCGTGCAGGGCGTATTCGCAGCCGCCGCCGAGGCACATGCCGAAGGGTGCGACCACGATCGGAATGTCGGCGTACTTGATGGCCATGGTCGCCTTCTGGAAAGCGCGCACCATCATGTCGATATCCTCATAGGCGCCTTCGGCCATGGCCGTCGCCAGCAGCATCAGGTTGGCACCGACGGAGAAGTTCACCCCCTGGTTGCCGATGATCAGACCGACCCCGTCCTGCCGGGTGCGGTCGATGGCTTTCTGGGTCATGCTCAGAATGTCACCACTGATGGTGTTCATTTTTGAGTGAAATTCAAAACAGAAGACGCCATCGCCCAGATCAATCAACGAGCTGCCTGCGTTCTTCTCGACCACATTTCCCGCCTTTTTCAGCACCTGCAGCTGGATCTGCCCCTCAGGCAGAGGGCAGGGACGGTAGGCGCGACTGTCGAGGTCGAAATATTCCTTCCGGCCGGTGTCGCTGTAGCGGTAAAAGGCCGGGACCGCATCGAGGACCGCAGGAACTTCGACGCCATCGTTGCGGGCGCGCTTGACAAAGGTTTCGACCCCGATGGCGTCGAGCATGGCGAAGGGACCGATCTCCCAGTTGAACCCCCACTTCATGGCGTTGTCGATGTTGACCACGTCATCGGCGATTTCGGGAATCCGGTTGACCGTATAGATCAGGGTGTCGCGCAGGGTTTTCCAGGCGTATTCGGCCGCTTTGTCCTGCCCGGTCACCATCATTTTGATTTTCTGCGCCGGATCATCAACCATCTTCACGGCGGCCACGGAGGCGAATTTCGGTTTTTGCAGCGGCCTGAACTGCTGCTGTTGATAGTCGTAGTAGAGAATCTGTTTGTGCTCACCGTCCTGCTGTTTTTTGTAGAAGCCGGCCCGACTTTTGTTGCCGAGGAGCCCTTCCTTGATCATCTGCTCCATAAAGTCCGGTACCTGGAAGGTGTCGCGCTGTTCATCAGCGGTGAGCAGCTCATAGGAGTTTCTGCAGATGTGGGCCAGGGTATCGATGCCGACCAGATCGACGGTGCGGAAGGCCGCCGACTTGGGACGTGCCGTCGCCGGTCCGGCGATGGTGTCGACCTCCTCGACGGTCATGTCCATCTCAAGCATGTGCCTGATACCGTTGAAGATGGAAAACACGCCGATACGGTTGGCGATGAAATTGGGGGTGTCCTTGCCGAAGACGACCCCCTTGCCGAGGCGCTTGCGGATAAAATCGGCCATCTCGTTGAGCAACTGCGGGTCGGTTTCGGTGCCGGGGACGATCTCCAGCAGGCGCATGTAACGGGGCGGGTTGAAAAAATGGGTGATGAAAAAGCGGCGGCGGCACTCCTGTGGCAGAGCTTTGGCCATGTCGTCGATGGACAGGCCGCTGGTGTTGGATGAGAGCACCGTCTCCGGTCCCAGATGCGGCGCCAGTTTCTCCAGCAGCTGTAGTTTGATGCTGAGATTTTCGATGACGACCTCGATGATCCAGTCACAATCCTTGAGCCGGGGCAGGTCGTCTTCCAGATTGCCGATCCGGATACGGTCGATGTAAGCGGGCAGGTACAAAGGCGCCGGTTTCATCGTCCGCAGGGCGTCGCGGCCGGTGCGGGCGATGCGGTTGCGGACCTGCGGCTGATCGAGAGACAGCCCCTGGCGCTGCTCCTCGTCACTCAGCTGTCTGGGTACGATGTCGAGCATCAGTACATCGAGTCCGGCGTTGGCCAGGTGGGCGGCGATGGTCGCGCCCATGACACCGGAACCGAGCACTGCGACTTGTTTGATCCGTTTCATGAGACACCTCCGTCTTCATATGTCATAGAGGGGATCGTGATTCCCAAGCCAGAGGAATCAGGCCCCTTTTTCTGAGTCGTTTTCCAGATAGAGCTGTTCGATCTGGTCCTTGTGGATCTCATAGATTTCCTTGCGCTTCTGTTTCAGGGTGGGGGTCAGCTCGCCCCCCTCAATGGAAAAATCCCGCGGCAGCAGGGCAAATTTCTTGATCGTCTGATACGAGGGCTGACTGCGATTGAACTGTTCGATGCGCTCACGATAGAGCTCTTTGACCCGGCGGTTGGTCACGAGTTCGTCGGTGGCCAGATAGGGGAGTTTCTCGCGCCGGGCCAATTCGATAAGGCGCTCCAGGTTGGGGGTAATCAGGGCGACCAGATAAGGTTTGCGGTCGCCGTAGATAAAGGCCTGGGAAATATATTTGTCGAGCTTGAGGGCGTTTTCCAGAGGCTGTGGCGGAATGTTCTTGCCGCCGGCGGTGATGATGATTTCCTTTTTGCGATCGACAATGAACAGATAGCCGTCATCATCGATGCGGGCGATGTCGCCGGACCTGAACCAGCCGTCGTCGGTAAAGGAGGCGCTGGTCTGGTCCGTATCCCGATAGTATCCCGGCATCACCAGGGGGCCCTTGATCAGCAGTTCGTTGTCGTCGGCGAGTTTGATCTGTGTCTGGGGAATGGGCCGTCCGACAGAACCGAAGCGGTTTTCCCGCAGACTGTTGACAGTGACCACCGGACTGGTTTCCGTCAGGCCGTAGCCTTCGAAGACCGGCATGCCGATAATCCACATGAATTCGTTGATGGCCTTGTCCAGCGGGGCGCCGCCACTGATGAAGAAACGCAGACGCCCGCCGAAACGCGCCCGGATTTTGCGAAACACCAGCCTGTCGTACAGGCGGTATCTGAACGTGAGGAGCCGGCTGCAGCGTTTTTCGCCATAATGCTTTTCCACGTATTGACGACCGACCTCAATGGCACGGTGGAACAGCCGGCGCTTGAGGGGTGTACTCTGATGAACCCCTTCGTAGATACGCGAATGGATTTTTTCAAACAGGCGCGGCACGCTGACCATGACCGTCGGCCGGATCTCCAGGATATTGTCGATGACGGTGTTGACGTTTTCGGCAAAAGCGATATGGCATCCGGTGATGAGCGGACAGTGATAGCCGGCGGTCCGCTCAAGGACGTGACTTAAGGGGAGAAAACTGAGAAAGGTATCGTCGCTGTTGACGGCGTCAAGGTGCTTCAGGCCGTTGATGGCATTACTGATCAGGTTGTGCTGGCTGAGCATGACCCCCTTGGGGTCCCCGGTGGTGCCGGAGGTGTAAATGATAGTGGCCAGGCTGTCCGGAGCAATCTCCTCGATCTCGGATTCGATCTGCTGTTTTTCGGTGTCAGTCAGAGGGTGGGAGACCTCTGAGAGCTGATTGAGGGTATAGACGGGAAGTTGGCGATGGCCCAGAAAACGGTCAAAGGAGACAATCATGTCGAGGCGGGGCAACTGATCGCGGACGCCGAGGAGCTTTTCGTACGCACTGCGCCCGGACACAAAAACGATGCGCGCGTCACAGTGATTGATGATAAAAGCGGCCTGGGCGCCGGTATTGGTGGCGTAGATGGGCACGCTGGCACCGCCGGCCGCCTGAATGCCCAGATCGGCAATGGCCCAGCCGGTGCGATTCTCCGAAAAAATAGCGACCTTGTCACCGGGCCGCATGCCCGCTTTGCGCAGGCCCCGCGCCGTCATCAGCATGCGCAGATAAAACTGCTGGTAGTTCAGAGGCACATAGCTGCCGCTGCGCTTGTAGCTCAAAGCCGGTTTGTCGGCGTAGCGATCAGCCGTTTTCTGCAGCATCTGCGGCAAAGAGCGCCAGGGCAGATGGGTCTGGTTGTCGGACCGGTTATGATGTGTCACAGGACGTGCCTCCCGACAGGCGTTGCGGAAAACAGGGGTACGCAAACTATATCTGCCCTTAACGTTCACGTCAAATAAAGATAAAACGTTTTTCTATAAAATTACTCCGGTGTTGAATTGTGGGACGATTTCGGCATGAGCATGCAGGCCAGGGCCGGCAGCAGCAGAATGGCACCGAGCATGTTGACCAGAAACATGAAGGTCAGAAGGATACCCATATCGGCTTGAAACTTCAGAGGTGAGAAGATCCAGGTGGCGACACCGATGGCCAGGGTGACGCCGGTAAATACAACACCGTTTCCTGTCACCGCCAGGGTGTGCAGATAGGCCTGCTGCAGGGACATGCCCCGATCAAGGTGGCTGCGCAGGCGACTGAAGATGTAGATACCGTAGTCCACCCCGACCCCGACACCCAGGGCCACCACCGGCAGGGTTGAGACCTTCAGGCCGATTTCCAGCAGGCTCATCAGGGCGTAGGCCAGCAGCGATACCAGCCCCAGGGGAAGAACAATACAGAGGATGGCTCTTACGGACCGGAATTGCAGCCAGCACAGCAGGGTCACGGCACCGAATACATAGAGCAGAATGGGGAATTGCGCCGCTGACACCTCTTCGTTGGTGGCGGCCATGACGCCGACATTGCCGGTGGCCAGGCGATAGCGAATGTGCTCATGGGGGTTTTGCCCACGGTAGTCTTTCACCGCAGCGGTAATGGTGTCGATGGTGCCTGCCTTGTGGTCTTCAGTGAATATCATAATCGGCATGACGCTGCAGTCGGCGTTGAGCAGGCCGCTGCTGGTCGGCACATAGCCCACCGCCTGCACCATGCTTGACTGATTGCGCGGCAGCACCCGCCATTTGAGGTTGCCCTCATTCCAGCCGGAATAGATGATTTTGGCGACCCCCGGCAGGCCGACGACCGACTGCACTCCTGGTACGTTCTGCATGTGCCAGGCGAAACGGTCGATGTCGGTCATGATGTCGTGATCGATGCAGCCGTCCCCTTTTGTTTCAACGATCACCGTGAGCAGGTCGACGCCGATGGAAAAGTGGCGGGTGATGACATCACTGTCGATGTTGTACTGTGAGTCACTGCGCAACTCGGGAACGCCGCGATGCATGTCGCCGATTTTCACGTCCGACCCTTTCCACAGGCCGAAGGCGAAGAGAACAATCGCCACCGCAATGATCACCCTTGCCTGCCTGGGTTCTGCCGCTTTTTCAAAAAAGCGCCAGACCGGTTTGAGCATGATGACCTGCTGTTCCACCCGGCGGTGGTAGCGATTACCCGTACGCACGTAGGAGAGCAGGATCGGCAGGAGCACGAGGTTGGTGAGGATAATGGCAGCGACACCGAGGCTGGCGGTGACGGCCATTTCCTGGATCACCTGGATGTCGATGAGGTGGATGGTGATAAAGCCGATGGTGTCACTGGCCAGGGCGATAAAACCAGGGACCAGGAGTTGACGGAAGCTGGCCTTGGCGGCTTCGATGCGGGGTTTCCCCGAGCGCACCTCGGCGATGTTGGCGGTGATCATCTGTACGGCGTGGCTGGTACCGATGGCGAAAATCAGGAAGGGCACCAACAGCCCCATGGGATCGATGCCATAGCCGAGAAGGGGCAGCAGCCCCAACTGCCAGATCACCGCCGTCACTGAACAGACCAGAGGGACCAGGGTCAAGAGGCCGGAGCGGGTGTAAAAGAAAACCAGCAGCGCCGTGATCGTAAAGGCGATGAAAAAGAAGAGAATGACGCGCTGGGCGCCGGCGGCGATGTCGCCGATCACCTTGGCAAAGCCGATGATGTGGACGTCGATCAACTCCCCCTGGTATTTGTCGCGGATACGCTCTTCCAGCAGCCGGGCGACTTGAATGACATCAAGCCGCTCTCCTGTATCCGGATCGATTTCCAGCAGTTCGGCACTGATCATGGCGCCGGAAAAGTCATTGGCCACCAGCCGCCCGACAATTCCCGCCTTGAGAATGTTGTCACGAACCCGCTCCAGCCCTTCCGTGGTCGGAGCGAAATCCGCCGGGATCACATTGCCGCCGGCGATCCCATCTTCAACAACTTCGGTATAGCGGACATTGGGTGTAAAGATGGAGCTGACCTGCGCCCGATCAACGCCGGGGATGAAAAACACATCGTCGGTGGCCTGTTCCAGAGCCGCGAAGAAGTCCGGGGTGAAGATATCGCCCTGCCGTGCCATCAGGGCGATCATGATGCGGTTGCCGCCGCCGAACTCCTGGCCGTGTTCGATATAGGTCTGCATGTACTCGTGCTGCAACGGCAACAGCTTGGTGAAGCCGGCGTCAATGCGTAACTGCGTTACCGATCCGGCCATCAGCAGGGTGATCAGGGCAAAGAGTCCAAGCACCAGCGGGCGCTTGCTGAAAATCAGTTGTTCGAGGACGGTGGTTATTTTGTCGCGCATCATGAACGGCCTGTAAGGCTAGTTGAAAAGATCGGAGGGAAGAAGGTCGACGCCGAAGTCCCCGACGGCAAGGACCCTGCCGGTGCGGGTCTGCAGTAACCGGGAAAAGCCCCTGCGATCAGCCTCTTCAACGAGGACGAAGGTCTGGCCGTCGTCACGGCTCACCAGCAGGGTACCGGCCAGTCCGGCAACGATCAGGGTGCCGTCGGCAAGGCGCAGCCCGGACAAAAGACCGGCGATACTGTCAACGGAGATGTCCCGCCAGGTTTCACCGCTGTCGTCGCTGCGGAACAGGTGACCGCGCAGTCCGAACAGCAGCAGGCTGTCCCGGTCAAGGGGCAGCAGGCCGAAAAAGGAACCGGCGTAGCCCGGGATCAGCTCGGTGAAGGTTGCGCCATCGTCGGTTGAGCGATAGACCATGCCCGCCTCGCCGGCAATAAACAGCGCATTGCCAACCCGCCGGATCTGATTAAGGTGAAAATCGTCTTCACTGATGTAGCGCTGTTCCCAGGTTTCGCCACCATTCCGGGTCTCAAGAAAAGTGCCGTAGGCACCAATGGCATACCCCTTGTCGCGATTGAAAAAGTACAGATCGAGCAGTGGCGGACTTTCGTCCAGATCCTGATACACCAGGCGCCAGCTGTTACCACCGTCGGTGGTTTGCAGAATGGTCTGATCGTGACCGACGGCCCAGCCATGCTCAGCATCGATGAAAAGCACAGCCGTGAGGGTTGCCCGGGTCGGGACAAGGATCTGCCGCCAGCTTTCCCCATGATTGTCGCTGCGCAGGACGTGGCCACGCTCACCCACGGCGATAATGGCCGCGCCGGCGTGATCCATGTCGAGGAGCAGGGAGCTGGTTGCCAGGGGGGCCGGTTCGGAGGTAGCGGCTGATGCCGGCGGCAGCGGCAGGACGAACAGCAGGAGCACCAGGGCCGCCGGAAGGAAAGATGAAACACTAGGCATGATCAGGCCGGGTCGAATAAAGGGAAAAGGGGGCGCGGCCGGAACACAGGCATTCCGGCCGCGCGAGCAGCTCAAAGATCAACTAACGCCGACCGGCACGGCGCAGGGCGGCGGCGGAGAAATCCTGCTCGGAGAGAACCACATCGAAGTTGTACGGCTTCGATTCGTTGTCCATGCCGATGGCCAGATAGCGTCCGGACTGCAGATCGTAGTGGGCTTCAACAGTGGTCCAGTAGGTCGGAACATCGTAGTAATTGATGCCATGCCCCTCGGAGACCCGCCACAGCTGGTCACGGTTGTCGTAGAGGTCGGCGGCGACAATCTGCCAGGAATCCTCATCAATGTAGAAGGTCCGTTTTTTATACAGATGGCGGGCGCCGTCGCGCAGGTTGGCCTCGATGACCCAGACCCGGTGCAGTTCGTAGCGCAGGTGTTCCGGGTTCAGGTGCAGGGGCGTCAGGATGTCACTGTATTTGAGCTGATTACTGTGCAGCTTGTAGCTGTTGTAGGGAACGTAGATCTCTTTTTTGCCGATTAGCTGCCAGTCGTAGCGGTCGGGCGCGCCGTTGAACATGTCAAACTGATCCGTGGTGCGCAGGCTGTCGGAGGCGGTGCCGGGATTGTCATAGGCAACATTGGGGGCGCGGCGGACGCGGCGTTGGCCGGGATTGTAAACCCAGGCGGCGCGGGGCTCAGCCACCTGATCGAGGGTCTCATGCACCAGCAGCACTTCACCGGCCAGGCGCGCCGGGGCAGTGACCTCCTGCCGGAACATGAGGATCCGGTTTTTCATCTTTTCCTCGGTCATCCCTTCCTGCGAATAGAGCAGGCTGAACTGATCTTCAAATTGCACCAGGGTGTAGTCGCCCCCCCGGGTCAGAGCGGCCTGGGTAATATTGCGGATGGCGAAATCGCCACGATAACGCAGCATGTGGTTCCACAGCACTTCGATACCACTGGTGGGAATGGGGAAGGGGATGCCGACAGCGGTACCCTTGACGCCGTCGCCCTTGTTGATCAGTTCCGCCGTCTGGGCGACCTGGCGGGTGGCGTCGTAGATCCGCTGGGGAACCGAGGCACTGCGCCGGGTCGGGTAGACGTTCATCCTGAAGCTGTCGTAGTTTTCCAGCAGGGCCTGATGGCCGACAGTCAGTTTATCGCGGTATTGGTCCAGGTTTTCGGCGGTGATGGTGAACTGGATTTCATCGGCGGCAAACGGATCGATGTGCTGCTGCCCCTTGCTGTAGCCGGCGGGCAAGGAGGTGATGCCTCCCTCCCAGGCGGGAATGGTGCCGGCGGCGTTGCCGGCGCGCTCAGCGCCCAGGGGGGTCAGGTCCTGCCCCAGGCGGGCGGCTTCTTCAGCGGAAATGGCGGCAAGGGAAAGTCCGGCCGTGCCGGTGACGAGCAGGGCTGTGCAGATATAGGTCAATGCGTATTTAAGCATAGTGTTCGCTCCTTGTTTCGTGGAAGTTCTTTCTTTGGCCGGGGACGCGTCCCCGGTTTAACGGTGATCTCTTAAAAATAGTACTTGATTTCAGCGGCCAGAAAATCACGATCGTTGATCAGGTTATAGCGTCCGGCACCAAAGAAATCGGTATAGCTGATGTCTGCTGCCCACTTGTTCTGGTAGTTGGCGCCAAGGCCCAGGGTGACGGCCTTGCGCCCTTCGATAAAGTTGCCGCCGGGGCCGGGGGTGGTGCCGTTGACATCATGAGCCCAGGCAAGGCGCGGCGACAGGGTGACAGCACCGATGGCGTTGTTGAAATCCAGGCGGCCGACCATGCGGTAGCCCCAGGAGGTGGCATCGGCAAAAGCCGAAGCAGGTTCAATTTCACCGTAATGTGAACCGGCGAGTTGCTCATTGCCGCTGATGGGGGTTCCGGGTCCGTCAAAACGCAGCTTGCTCTTGCTCGGCATACCATGAACATGGGTTACGCCGACTTCACCTACAAGGGCAAACTGGTTCGCCCCCAGGGTCGGGCCGAAGAGTTTGGTTGCAGTTGCCTGGACCTGGGTTACGTCTTTGCGTTTGTAGCCCTGAATGTAGTGTTCGTAAGGGTTGTCCAGATTTTCCGTGTTGAAAACCTGATTAAAGTTGGCCAGGCCGGTATTGATGGGACCCAGGGCGGCAAAGAGTAATTCAATATCGTCCATCTGCAAAGGAACATCGCGCTTGTGGGAGATTTCCCCCTGCAGGGCGATACCGGAGTTCTGCAGCAAAGTGTTGAAACTCACACCAAAGAGTTTAATGTCTTCAGGGTATTCGACAAGGTATTGAGCCGTTTGCGCATACTGATTGACAGCATAGGCGCTGGCCAGGTCAGCTCCACCGGCAGTGGCCGCATTAATGGCGCCGGTGGCAATGCTTGTGGCTTCAGCACCAAGGACGGCGCTTGCCGGAAGGTTGCCGACACCTGGGACCGGTACCTGAAAATTTTCACCGGCAGCAACGGCACCGGCTATGGCTGCTGGAACAGTTGTCGGATCGGTCGGATCAACCATGGCTGCAAAGGTTCCTGCCGCGGTTCCGGCGATACCGGCCTTGATGGCACCCTGAGCCGATCCGGTTCTGGCACTGATAACCGGCAGGCGGCTGTGATAATTCACAAAAAAGAAACCGAATTCGGTATCGTTCAGACCCGGGGCGAACAGGCGCATGGCGACACCGTATTGTCCACTGTTGTCGGCATAGATGGTTTTGCCGCGGGGAACCATATTGAAGCGATCATCAGCGTCCGGCCCCAGGGCGCCCGTCCAGCTTTCTCCCAGATCCGACCAGCGGCCGAAACCTAACATGACCCGATCCCCGCCGGTGCCGGCAAAGTCGTTGGTGCTCCAGTAGCTGCCCGTGGGGTCGATTTTCACCTTTTCCCAGTCGTACTGGTAGAAGCCTTCAAAGCTGATGTTTTCCGTCGGGCTGATGGAACCGGAGACCATGCCGACGGGAACCAGGCCTTCTCGCAGTTCCGCTCCGGCGACCCGCAGCTTGCTCACGTCAAAGGGGTTGATGATGTTGATGCCGTTCTGGATGAAGGTGCTCTCTCCCCAGCTTAAAACCTGGTTGCCGACCCGCAGCTGGACAGGCGTTCTGGCAATATCAAAGTCCCAGGTGATGTAGGCGTCAAGCAGGGTGGCATCCTTGCCGACCATGTCCTTGGCGTCGCTGCTCAAATCTGTGCGTTCGCGGCTGCCGTCGTTGTTTTCAAAGTCATAGAAAGCGCTGCCGCGGACAAACAGACTGAAGCTGCGGTAGCGCATTCCCAGTTCACTGGTGATTTTGGCGGTGTGGTTGATCAGGTCCCCTTTGTCGTAATTGAGGTTGCCGTCATCGTAGTTCAGGGAATAGGCATTGCCGCTGCCGGAGTTGTACTGGCGATTGGCGACACCGATGAGGTCAGAGTCGCGATCCTTCATCCGCCAGGCGGCGCCGTAGGACAGGGTCGAATCGAGGTTGCCGTCGACCTCGCCCAGCTGAAACTGAAAGGCGAAGGCAGGCACTGCCGTCAGCAATGCCAGACAGCCCAGGCTGATAAGCAGGAACAGTTTTTTGCCGGATGACGCAGATGACGAAAGGGTGGATAAGATGCTCATGGACATGCCTCCTTGATCGGTGAACTGCAATCAAAATCCCCCGATGAATTAAGAGGGGGATAAATAAAATAACAGCAGGCGTCCTTTCCGGGCGGGGGAAGGTGTTTTTCGTGGCTGGATAAGAGGTGGGCCCCTTGCGCCGCTACGCCATTTAAGAAATGCTAACGTCGCTTTTGTTGTTGTGCAAGACTAAAATTCTGTTCCAGCTTGTGAAGGCACGCCCGGAAAAGAGGGGTCAAAAATTTCTATGTTGTTGTAGATAAAGGAATAGTAGCGGTTTCTGTCAACATTTTGTGTAGAGCTTTTTGTTTAATTTTTACGTGAAGGTAAGCTAATAAAAAAACGCTGTTCTGCTTAAAAATTGTTTTACAGTGCAGTATCAGGAAGGGAAAATCCTTGGTCTTCGGCCGGCTTATCCCTATACTGTCCCTCGCCGGTGGCCAAGTGGCAGGCAGGAACAGGATTTAAGTTGCCTGGTTCTGTTGTCATCGCAGCTGCGGGTCGCGGGGTTCGGGAACCAAAGTTTTGCAAAGGAGTTTAGAGAGGTTATGAGACATTCAAAATCGCAAGAGTTGTTCAAGCAGGCGCAGCAGGTTATTCCCGGTGGGGTGAACAGTCCGGTGCGGGCATTCAAGTCGGTTGGTAGTCAGCCGGTGTTCATCGGCCGTGCTGCCGGCAGCAAGATTTACGATGTCGACCGCAATGAATATATTGACTATGTCGGTTCCTGGGGGCCCATGATCCTGGGACACTGTCATCCCAAGGTGGTTGATGCCATTCAGCGGGCGGCAACCAATGGGGCGTCTTTCGGCGCACCAACGGCTCTGGAGACGGAGCTGGCCGAGATGGTCTGTGCCGCCTATAAGGGGATTGAAAAGGTACGCATGGTCTCGTCCGGTACCGAGGCGACCATGAGCGCCATCCGGCTGGCGCGGGGGGTTACCGGCCGCGACAAGATTCTGAAGTTTGACGGCTGCTATCATGGCCACGCCGATTCGCTGCTGGTCAAGGCGGGCAGTGGTGCCGCCACCTTCGGGGTTCCGACCTCCCCCGGCGTACCTGCGGACTTTGCCAAATACACCTTGACCGCCAACTTCAATGACCTTCAGGAGGTGGAGCAGATTGTCGCCGCCAACAAGGGGGAGATCGCCTGTATCATTCTCGAGCCGGTTGCCGGCAACATGGGGTGTGTGCCGCCGGTTCCGGGTTTTCTTGAGGGGCTGCGCAAACTGTGTACGGCCGAAGGTGTCCTGCTGATCATGGACGAAGTCATGACCGGCTTCCGCGTGGCCTATGGAGGCGCTCAGGAGCGTTACGGCATCTATGGTGATCTGGTCTGCCTCGGCAAGATTATCGGCGGTGGTCTGCCGGTGGGGGCCTTCGGCGGGCGTCGTGATATCATGGATCAGCTGTCGCCGGTAGGCGGTGTCTATCAGGCGGGAACCCTGTCGGGGAATCCTCTGGCCATGAGCGCCGGCATCGCGACCCTGAAGCTGCTGCAGGAAGAGGGTTTTTATCAGCAGATCGAAGAAAAGAGCCAGTACCTGGAGCAGGGGCTGCAGCAGGTCACGGCGGGCAGCAAGGTGCCAATCTGCTGGCAGCGCGTCGGCGGCATGTTCTGTACCTACTTCTGTGAAGGCCCGGTGACCTCCTTTGCCGACGCCGCCAAGAGCGATACGGAGACGTTCAGCCGCTTTTTCCGGCAGATGCTGGAGCAGGGCATCAATCTGGCTCCGTCCCAGTTCGAGGCGGGTTTCATGAGTTGCGCCCATACCCGCGACGATCTGGATAAAACGATTGAGGCGGCACAGAAAGCCCTGTCACAGCTGTGATCGAGGCCCGTGGGTGGCTTGGCAACCGGGAAAAACCGGTTGACTTGTGCCGGGGGCTGTGCTACTTCAGTGGCCGTTTTGCTGGTGGTAGACAGACAGCCCCTTTGAACAGCCGAAGTTGATTTGCATGGGTGAAGATAAACGCGCTCTGTACCGGAGTCTCGGCTTTCTGTCTTCGGCTGGAATCTCCATGGTGCTGTCGACCCTCCTCGGCCTGTGGATCGGTTACTCCCTGGACAAGTGGCTGGATACGCGCCCGATTCTGACCGTTGTCATGCTGTTTTTCGGGATCGCCGCCGGCTTTCGCAATGTCTATGTCCTGACCTCCTGGGAGTTGCGTCGTCAGAAGCGTGACGAACAGAGGGCTGAAGAAGATAATGACCGGCAGTGATGACCGGCTGCCTGCCGAACTGGCACGCAGAAACTGGATCATATTGGCTGTCCTGGTGCTGCTGAGCCTGGGGTGGCGTTCGTGGCCGGTGACAGCGGGGGTTGCAGCCGGAGGCCTGGTGGTCTGCCTCAATTATCACTTTTTGGGGCGCTCCCTGACCCGGCTGCTGCTGGAGCAGGAAGCTTCGGCACGGGGAAAATGGACGTCGGCTCGCAACACCTTGGTGCGCCTGGTGCTGACCCTGGCAGCGATTTATGTGCTGCTGGTCCATACCGCAATTCATCCTCTGGCTTTTGGCGCGGGGCTGTCGGTGTATGTTCTCAACCTGCTGCTGACAACCCTCAGGCGACTCTACTGAAAAA
>CALFFB010000121.1 GCA_937958075.1 uncultured Geobacteraceae bacterium
CCCTTCGCGCCATAAACCTGGCGCTGATGGGCCTGGATTTATCCGTTATTGCGTTGATGGTACCGTATCCCACCCCGTCACGAGCTGAAAGCTCGTCGGGCGCATTTGATCTGCAAAAACACAACGACAGGCCCCGTAGCAACGTGCTGCTGCTGGAAGACATGTCCTTGCCAGCGTGGGAACATGGCCCCGCGCCAGCGGACGCATTTTTGCTTCCTTTTGTTGCGTCAGACAAAAGGAAGGCGCCTGGCGGTGCGCGAACCGCCGGTTTCGGCAGCCATCAAGACGAAATGGCAAATAGAGTACAGCGACGTGTGGGGCCGCGACCCCACCAGAACTATCTTCCAGAACGGGCAAAATGCAGATCAACAAGCCCCTGCATCTGCTCCTGGCTGCGGTTGCTTTTGCTGGCAATGGCCCACAAATCAAAGTTGGCGGGGCGTGCCTTGGTCGCGATGCTTTTAAACCCGGCAGCACACAGGGCTGCTGTGAGGTCCTTTTCTGTGAATCCGCAACGATGGGCCATATAGAGATTGCCCTTTTCCATTGCCGTACGGTGCCCGTAGAGAATATCAATAGGCGCAATCGGCCCTGAGGGAGAAATATAAGCGGTATCCGTGAGTTTGCCTTCAGCGACCAGCGCACAGACCGACTGAAGGTCGGGGCAGGTGATTACGGCAAAACCTTCTGCACGTAACACCCGGTAAAATTCTCCCAGCGCCAGGGGAACCTCGTGAGGATACAGGTGTTCAATATTGTGGCTGGAAAAAATAGCATCGACAGCACCATCAGGTACCCGTGACATATCGGTCATGGTGCCGATGATGTCGGGCTTGACTCCTTCGTCGATATCAAGCCGCAGTTCGCGCCATTCATCCGTGTTAAACCCTCGGGTGGTGGCTGTTTTGCGCTGGGGTCCGCAGCCAACATGGAGGAACGTGCGGGTTCCGTTCTGCTCTGCGGTCAGCAGCTTTTCAATTGGCACATCTGCTTTACTGCTGAGTTGTTCCCTGCTGTTCCACATCCCCCAGAGGGCCTCCTCAAAATGGCGCGCAAAGCGGGCGCCGTCGAACAGGGGGGAGGCAAGCACCTGCTCACGCAGGCCGGCACGCAGGGCCGCCAGGGCGTCGATATCGCCGGCAAAGGCGACGGCTTTTTGCACATAGTCATCGCAGGTTTCAGCAATCCAGTCGGGCAGCCCGGCGGCGGTGAGGAGACTGGCGCCCTGACGGGCGATGAGGGAGGCACCGGCCAGGGTCAGGGTCGGCACCCCGGTCCACAGGGCCTCGCAGGTGGTGGTGCCGCCGGGGAAGGGGAAGCAATCGAGAATCATGTCGACTTCGGCGTGGGCGGCCAGGTACTCGGCGCGGCCGGTGGAACCGAAAAAGGTGGCGCGCTGCGGATCGATCCCCTGCTCGGCCAGACGGCGGCGAAACTGCGCGATGACGGTTGCGTCACGGAACTGTTTGTTCTGCAGGCGCAGGCGGGCGGTGGGCAGCTGCTTGAGGACGCGACTCCACAGGCTTAAAACCTCATCGCCGATTTTGGTAATGGTCTGGAAACAGCCGAAGGTGATATGGCCGTTTTTCAGCGCCGGCAGGGGCGCAACGGCGATGTCCTCCGCAGGTGGCGTGAAGCAGAGGCGGGTTTCGGACAGGTACCAGAGGTTTTCGGTAAAATCCTGCTGCCGTTCGGGGGGCACGCCGACCCTGTCGGCAATAAAGTAGTCGATGGCGTCGACACCGGTGGTGGCGAAATAACCGAGCCAGGTGGCCTGCACCGGCGCCGGCTTCCAGGCGAGCATGGCCAGGCGGTTGTGGGCGGTATGGCCGGACAGGTCGATGAGCAGGTGCAGCCCGTCGGCGTGAATGCGTTTGGCGACCTCTTCATCACCGCGAGCGTACACGGGGCGCCAGTCGTCAAACAGGAGCTTGAGGCGGGCGGTGACCTTGTCAACAATGGGATTGGCGGAATAGGCGATAAGCTCGATGCGATCACGGTCGAGGTGGGTCAGCAGGTTTTCCAGAAAATAGCCGACGGGGTGGCTGATAAAGTCGCCGGAGATCATGCCGACCCGCAGTTTCTCCGGTTCGGGGTCGGCCTGCCAGGTGGTGAAGGGGGTCGCGGCGGCGGCCACCAGCTCCCCATAGTGTCGGGCCTTGCGCAGCAGATCGTTGCTGCTGTCGGGGTGATAGTTGAGGGTAAACAGCAGCATGCTGAGCACACCGGGGTTGTCGGGGACCAGCTTGACGGCGCGGAGCAGCAGGTCGAGGGCTTCGCTCATGCGCCCCTGGTGGTTGAGGCTGCCCCCCAGGCCGTAATAGGCGTCGGCATATTCGGCGTCGAGCCTGAGGGCCTGACGGAACATCTCTTCCGATTCGCCGATTTTGCCGGCATCACGCAGGGCGTTGCCAAGGGCGCAGTAGACGCTGGCGCGGGGTTCC
This sequence comes from uncultured Geobacteraceae bacterium, assembly GCA_937958075.1. GTDB lineage: Bacteria > Desulfobacterota > Desulfuromonadia > Desulfuromonadales > Geopsychrobacteraceae > Pelovirga. The sequence goes on from CALFFB010000121.1 coordinate 2,445, forward strand.
AGTTTGAGGGCACGGCGGAGATAGTTTTCCGCTTCGTCATAACGCATCTGATTATGACAGAGACGCCCGAGGTGATAGAGCACTGCTGTCAGCTCCGGATTGATGTCAAGAGCCTGGGTGAAACACTTTTCCGTCTCCTTCCACTGACCACGGTTATGCAGCAGCATGCCCAGTTCGGCGAGCACCTCGGCATCATCGGGCAACAGGGCGGCGGCCTTGCGCATGGTGGCCAGGGCTTCGTCGGCACCCTGCTTTTTGAGCACCGCGCCCAGCCCTTTGTAGCCGAGACCATGCAGGGGATAGCGTTCTATCAGATCACGCGAAAACTGCTCCAGAGGTTCGAGATTGGGATTGCGGCACAGCTTTTTGAAGGTTTTTTCCTCGTTGACGGTGGGTCTGGGCAGGTTTTTTTCGGTGTGCCGCAACTTTCCGAGAAGTTCATCTACCTGCGCGGCGCTCAGGTTGCCCTGCTTGCTGCCAAGGTCGATGATGTTGCGCGCGGCCTTGAAGTGGGCGGCACGGATCAGCCCTGCGGCGTAGGTCAGCCAGTACTGGCGGTTCGCGGGATTTGTCGTCAGCGCCTTATGCAGAAAGGGCAGACCGTCGGCAGGGGCGTGCAGCTGCGCCACGACTACGCCCAGATTATGGTTGGCGTCGGGATGGTCGGGCATCAGCTCCAGGACGTTTCGATAATGTTCTTCAGCCGCCGCCAGCTCCCCTTGCCGATGATGAGATAAGGCTTGCACCATGGCCGCCTCGGCCTGTTGCCGCTGCTCCGGGATGACGGCTGCAGACGCTGCCTGGGTGTCGGTCGTTTCCTTGGCCATGATGCATTCTCCTGTGGTGTTGGGGCTAGTCGCTGACTCTTTGTGCCACAATAGAGGTGATTTCGTCAAAATTACGGCACAGGGTTTTGATAAATGGAGAGCAGCAGCACAGATCGTGCCATTTGCGGGGCTGGCGGGGACGAGACCCGCCGTCCTCGTCCCCGCTGGATGATGATCGCTACGTCAAAAGTAGAACCGACACCGGCAGTTCGCGGACTGCCAGCCGCCTGACTTTTTATTAGGTGTTAAGTGCCACAACATCGATTACTGAAAAATGTGCCAGTACATCGATAACAAATGCTCTCTGACAATCGAATAGTAGTCACGTAAATCTATGAGCACCTAATTCCATCTGGAGGTGTTCATGGACGATGAAGTAAAGAAATGCCGGATTTTGGCTGTTCAGCGGTTCAAGGCTGGCGAAAGCCCTGAAGCGATTTGTGCTTCCCTCGGCAAATCAAAATTCTGGCTTTACAAGTGGGTTAAGAGACACAGCGGAGACGATCCTTCGTGGTTTGAAGATCATTCCCGCAAACCTCTATCAACACCACATCGCACACCGGTTGAGATCGAGGAAATCGTCAAATTGGTACGCTTGAATCTCTACAACCAAGATCTGTTCTGTGGTGCGCAGGCCATTCTGTGGGAATTGGAAGACCTTGGCGCAACACCGCTGCCTTCACTGCGCACGATCAATCGGATTCTCGAACGCAACGATCTGACACATCGCAGAACCGGCAAATATGAGCCGAAAGGAACGCCTTATCCCAAACTTCCGGCGCTGCTGCCTAACCAAACCCATCAGATGGATCTGGTTGGTCCCTGTTATCTGACCGGTCCGATCCGTTTCTACGGGCTCAACGCGATAGATACGGCAACAGCACGCTGTGGGTTGCACTCTTCACTGTCAAAATCAGGAGAAGACGTTCTGGACGGAACCTTGGCTATCTGGTCACGTCTTGGAATACCGGACAACCTTCAGGTTGATAATGCCATGTCATTTCTTGGCAGTCCGAGGTATCCGCGAGCAATGAGCCAGTTTGTCCGTCTTTGTCTGCAGCATGATGTTGAACCCTGGTTTGTGCCCATGGCCGAACCTTGGCGCAATGGGAACATTGAGCAGTTCAATGACCATTACCAACAAAAGTTTCTCCGCAAGGTAATCATGACCTCGACCGATGAACTGGCTGCCGGAACCATGACCTTTGAACAGCGTCACAACAGCTCCTACCGTTACAGCAAGCTTGGCGGAAAGACACCTATCAAGGCACTGTCTGCGAGTAAGATCGCTCTGAGGTTCCCGAATCCAGAAGACAAACCCAAACAGCGGCTGGAGAAACCGGAAACAGGCCGTTACCACTTGGTGCGCCTTATTCGCAGCGATCTCAAACTCAACATTCTCGGTGAACTGTTTTCCGTTCCGCCAGAACTGAAGCTCGAATACGTGGTGGCTACTATCGATGTCAAAGAACAGAAGTTAAAGCTCTATCTGGACAAAACCCAGATCGAGGAATTTGATTACAAGCTCAGATAAAACCTGTTGAGTGTCAGCGATGTCATGGCACTAAAATCCGTTATCGATGTACTGGCACTCAACAATTAGGCGATAAAAAGTCAGCAAAAAACGCCCCGCTTAAGCGCGGAGCTATGGCCCTGGAATTGATGGACTTACTGTTCTGC
>CALFFB010000122.1 GCA_937958075.1 uncultured Geobacteraceae bacterium
TCGTCCTTGGCCAGTTCGTTCAGCACCCGGTCCACCAGCTGCGGGTCTTTATCCTTCAGTGTCTCGTAGCGTTTGAGCACCGCCTCCTTGGTGGGGACCAGTACAGCATCGAAACGGCGCAGCACCGTCAACGGCAACATGACCCGTTCGTACTGCGGCGGCCGGTACGGCCCGCGCAGCAGGTCGGCCACGGACCAGATGAAATTCGCCAGTTGCTGAAAATTTCCTGGGGTCATCGAAACAGGCCCTCTGTATAAAAATGTACGAAAGTCAAAGCTGTCATTAAAGCCCCTCCCGAAATACGAAAGATGCTATTTTTTGAACAGTTCCAGCTGCTCAAACTTCAGATCCTCGGGCCTGAACGATCGCCGTATATACCGGGGACAACTGAGCAGCTGCATGTCCGCTGTCTGCTTGCACGGACGGACACAACTGCAGCAGAGTTTGTTGATCTGTGGTTTTTCCTGTTTACGCACCTGACCTCCACCGCCACCCGGCGCCCGCAACCCGTGTTGTCACCATCCCGGCAAAATGCTAGATTGTCCGGAATTCGCTGATGACTTTTTAGCATAACGGCACCTGTCATGCACACTACAAACACCGCAACCCTGACGATTACCATCCTCGGCTCGGGCACCAGTACCGGCATTCCGGTGGTGGGTTGTCGTTGCACCGTGTGCCGGTCACAGCATCCGCGCAATCAACGCACCCGCTCCAGTGTGCTGCTCAGCTGCGCCGGCCGCAATCTGCTCATCGACACCTCCACCGATCTGCGTCAACAGGCCCTGCGCGAGGATATCCGCCACATCGACGCCGTGCTCTACACCCACAGTCACGCCGATCATGTCCACGGCATCGACGATCTGCGTGGATTCAACGTCAGAGGGCAGGAGGCCATCCCCCTTTATGCACCGCCGGACACCCTCAACTCCCTGCGCCGGACCTTTCGTTACATTTTCGACCGATCGGACACCTCCGGCTATATCCCTCGCCTGACCCTGCATCCCCTGACCGGTCCGGCCAGAATTCTCGGCCTTGACATCGTTCCCGTCCCGCTGATTCACGGCGACCAGATGACCTGCGGGTATCGCTGCGGCGCCATGGCCTATCTGACCGACTGCAGTGCCATTCCTGACAGCTCCCTGGCACTGCTGGACAATCTCGAATTGTTGATTCTCGACGGCTTGCGCTTTCGCGCGCACCCGACCCACTTCAACATCGACCAGGCCGTTGCCGTGGCTCAGGCCATTGGCGCCGGACAAACCCTGCTGACCCACCTAAGTCACGATGTCGACCACCCCCGCCATGATCCTCTTTTACCCAAAGGCATCAATCTGGCGTACGACGGTCAGCGCTATTCCTGCGAGATCTGCCTGGCCGATCCCATGATCGCGACGGCACCACCAACTTCCCGACAGGCCGCATCATGACGCAGAGCTCAATCCAGCAGATTCGCAACTTCGGTATCATCTCCCACATCGATGCCGGCAAGACCACGGTTTCCGAACGTATTCTCTACTACACCGGCGAGATCCACAAAATGGGCGAGGTCCACGACGGCATGGCGGTTATGGACTGGATGGAGCAGGAACAGCAGCGGGGGATCACCATCACCGCAACAGCCACCCGCTGTCGCTGGAAAGACCACATTTTCAACATCATCGACACCCCCGGCCATATCGATTTCACCATCGAGGTGGAACGCTCCCTGCGCGCCCTGGACGGTGCCGTCGCTATTTTCAGCGCCGTTGAAGGAGTCCAGCCCCAGAGCGAGTCGGTTTGGCGTCAGGCGGACCGCTACCGGGTTCCGCGCATCTGCCTGATCAACAAGATGGATCGCATCGGCGCCGACCACGAGCAGGTCCTCGCCGCGATGACGACCAAACTTGCCGCGCGCCCCCTGTTGCTGCAGCTGCCCATCGGCAGTGAAGAGCAGTTCACCGGGGTTATCGACCTGATCCACGAGCAGGCCCTCTATTTCGCCGCCGATGATCTGGGTCGCACCCTGCGCATTGACACGATCCCTGCCGAGCTTCAAGGCAGCGTCCGCAGCCACCGCGAAGGATTGCTTGAAGCCGCCGCCGATTTCGATGACGCCATTCTTGCTGACGTCCTCGACAACAAACCCGTCGCGCCGGAACGTATCATCAAGGCCCTGCGCAAAGGGGTCATCGATTGTCGGATTTTTCCTGTCCTTCTCGGCTCGGCCCTGCGCAACAAAGGCATTCAGCCCCTGCTGGACATGATTTGCGCCCTGCTCCCCTCCCCCCTCGACACACCGGCGATCCACGCCGTGCATCTGGAAACGGGCGCCGCCACCACGGTTGCAACCGATCCCGATGCCCCCCTGTGTGCCCTGGCGTTCAAGGTTCTGGCTGACGACGGTCGCAAGCTGACTTATCTGCGCATCTACTCCGGCCGTATCGCCCCCGGCGACACCCTGCTCAACAGCCGCACCCGGCACGAAGAAAAGGTCGCCCGCCTGTTCCGCATGCACGCCCACAAACGCGAACGCATCGACGCTGCCGTCGCCGGCGATATTGTCACCGCCACCGGTCTGAAGCAGGTTCTCACCGGTGACACCCTGAGCACCAGCGCCCTGCCGCTGCAATTGGCCGGCCTCAATCTGCCGGAACCGGTTGTGTCCCTGGCCATCGAGGCCAAAACCATCGACGACCGTGACAAGCTTCCTCCGGCCCTGGAAAAGCTGCAATGGGAAGACCCGACCTTCAAGGTTCGGGAAGACGCGGAAACCGGCCAGATCCTGCTGACCGGCATGGGGGAGCTCCATCTGGAGGTGACGGTTGAACGGCTGCGCACCATCTTCGGCGTCGCCACCCAGACCGGCAGGCCGCAGGTTGTTTACCGCGAAACCATCCGCAATCAGGTCCGGCACCAGGAATGCTTTGACCGTGAGATCGACGGTAAGCACCACTTTGGCGATGTTACCCTCGAAGCAACGCCCCTGCCACGCAAAAGCGGCCTTGTGATCGAGTTGACCGACGGTGTTCTTGACGACTGGTCGACGGAGAGTGCCGAGCGTATCCACGCCCATCTGCGTCACAGTTGCAGCAGCGGTCCGGCCAGCGGCTACCCCCTGACCGATATGTCCATCAGACTCCTCAACGCTCCCTTTGACCACAGCCGGACCACCGAACTGGGCACCACCGCCGCCATCAGCCGTGCTCTGCAGCAGCTGCTGCGGCAGGCCTCCCCCACCCTCCTCGAGCCCATCATGGCTCTGGAGCTGACCGCACCGTCGGAATACACCGGCCGGGTCATCGGCAGCATCAACCAGAAGCACGGCCAGATCGAAGGCATCAGCTCACGGCCGGGCCAGGATCTCATTCGCGCCACCGTGGCTCTGCGCGAGATGTTCGGCTTTATGACGGAACTGCGCAGCGCCACCAAGGGTCAGGGGAGCTTCACCATGGAGTTCTCCCACTTTGATCAGGCACCAACCGAGGTTCTGAAAAACTTCGGCCTGTAGGCCTCTATCGCAATCCCTCCCGAAACCGTTACAATGACCCTTTAGGCCGAAAGAATCAAAAGATACCCTGTGCAGTTTATGTGCGAGATGGCCTGTCCCGTTCCAAGAAACGCTTTTCGCCATCCGTGGCCGCTCGACTGTCGCCATCCAGGCGCCAGACGCCCTTGTCACGGGACAAACCATCCCACACATCACATATGCGTTAAAGGTGACTCGCATGAACTTAAGCGGTCTGATCAATTCACTGGGATATGGCTGGAACTTCGACAACAGCTACGCCCGACTGCCGGAGCAACTGTACCGACGGCTGGCGCCGGTCGCCGTCGCATCCCCTGAACTTTTGCTCCTGAATCACCCTCTGGCGCAGGAGCTGGGTCTTGATCCTGACCAATTGGCAACCCTGGAAGGCATCGCGATGCTGGCCGGCAATCGACTGCCGCCGGGCGCGGAACCTCTGGCCCAGGCCTACGCCGGACACCAGTTCGGCGGTTTCACCATGCTGGGTGACGGGCGGGCCATTCTGCTGGGAGAGCAGATCACGCCCACCGACGAACGCTTTGATATCCAGCTCAAAGGCTCCGGCCGCACCCCCTTCTCCCGGCGTGGTGACGGTCGGGCAGCACTGGGCCCGATGCTGCGTGAGTACATCATAAGTGAAGCCATGCACGCCCTGGGGATTCCCACCACCCGTAGTTTGGCTGTTATCACCACCGGCGAAACCGTCTATCGCGAAACCCCGCTGCCGGGGGCGATTCTGCTGCGGGTTGCTGCCAGTCATCTGCGTGTCGGCACCTTTGAATATGCAGCAGCCAGCGGAGACACGGCACTCCTTAAACAATTGGCCGATTACGCCATAGTTCGTCACTACCCGCAGGTTGCTGATGAGAACAATTCATATCTTGCGCTGCTCAACGCAGTCATGGAGCGGCAGGCGGAACTGGTCGCCCGCTGGCAGCAGGTCGGCTTTATCCACGGCGTTCTTAATACGGACAATGTCGCCCTCAGCGGCGAAACCATCGATTACGGACCCTGCGCTTTCATGGACAGCTACGATCCGGCCACCGTCTTCAGCTCCATCGATCATCAGGGACGCTACGCCTATGCCAATCAGCCGGTCATCACCGGCTGGAATCTGGCGCGCTTTGCCGAGGCCCTGCTCCCCCTGCTGGCGGACGATCCGCAACAGGCCATTGCTTTGGCGCAGGAATCCGTGGACAACTTTCAGGGGTGCTTTGAGACGTACTACAACCGGCTGATGCGGGCCAAGCTGGGACTGGTATCAGCAGAAAAGGGCGACGGACAATTGATCGCAGACCTGCTGCAGCTGCTGTATCGCCACGGTGCCGATTACACTAACAGTTTCCGTGCCCTGGCCCAGGAATCACTCCCCGACGACAAGCTGTTTCGCGATGAAGCTTTCCAGAATTGGCATAAAGGCTGGCAGGATCGACTGAAGCAGCAGGGAAAATCCTTTACCGAGGTAGCAGCATACATGAACTGCCACAATCCAGCGGTCATTCCCCGCAACCATCGGGTCGAAGAAACATTAAGCACAGCACAGAAAGAGGGCAGTCTGCCACCACTGAAAAACCTGCTACGGGTTCTGGCAGAGCCCTATGCTGATCTGACGGACGCTGACAGGGATTATCAAAAACCGCCGGAACCGTCACAACGCGTCTATCAAACCTTTTGTGGAACCTGA
>CALFFB010000123.1 GCA_937958075.1 uncultured Geobacteraceae bacterium
ATGGACGGGGTCAAGCTGACGGAAGATGAAGTTGCCGCCGACAAAAAAAGCTACTAACAAAAAAGGATGGAAATATGCTGCTGTTACTCGCGTGGGTTGCCTTGATCCTGGTGTCTTATGTTGGTGCTGTGAAGCTTCTGCAGCGCTGGAACCTGTTGTAGTATCACAAAAAAACTCATAAAAAGGAGATGCGTTGATGGCCGAACAACCGATTCTGACACACACGAAAGAACATGTCGGCTACATCACCCTGAATCGACCCAAGGCTTACAATACCTTTACTCCGGAGTTTTCCGACCAGCTGGATCAGGCCCTGTGGCGGTTTGACGTTGATCCGGAAGTGCGGGTGATCGTGATTGACGCCCACGGCAAGCATTTCAGTGTCGGTATTGCCCTGGATCAGTTCACCGGCAAATCTCCCCTGGAGGCACGGCGGTTTCTCCATCGCATCGATGCCTTCTATCACACCTTGAACCGCATCAACACGCCGACCATCGCCTCGGTTAAGGGGTACGCCGCGGCCAATGGCGCCGGCTTGTCCTATGCCTGTGACCTGACCATTGCCGCCGAGGACGCCATGTTCGGTACCACGGCCATCAATGTCGGACTCATCTGTCTGGGACCGGCGGTGCCGCTGATGCGCCTGGTCGGACGCAAGAAAGCCATGGAGCTGATTCTGACGGGTAAAACCTTCAGTGCCAGCGAGGCGAAGGCGCTGGGTCTGGTCAATCGGGTGGTGCCGGCGGAACGGCTGGCAGAGGAAACGGCCGCTTTTGCCGCTGAACTGGTGGCCAAAAGTCCGCTGGCCCTGCGCGCCGGCAAGGAAGGGTTGCGCCGCCTGCAGGATGTTCCCTATCACCAGGGTTTGGAGAATATGGATGACCTGTTCGCCGCCCTGACCACCTGCAGTGACGCCGAGGAGGGGATCCGGGCATTTCTGGAAAAACGCAAGCCGGAATGGAAACAGTGCTGAAAAGCTTTGGCCGCCTGCGTTGGCTGATTTGTTGTCTGGTCGTTTTTCTGCTGCTTCCCGGATGCGCCGGCGATGACTGGCGCACGGCCAGCCGTGAGTCGGCGGGGATTGCTCCCGATCCGGTGGCTACCGGCGATGCGGTCCTGCAGGTCTACGCCGCCAGGGCCTGGGGCTGGCGTGGCTGGTTTGGTGTCCACACCTGGATTTCCGCCAAGCCTTCACGTGCTTCTTATTATACGGTCTATGAGGTGATCGGCTGGCGTGCCAATCGGGGGTTGCCGGTGGTGCGTATGGAGCGGGATGTGCCTGATCGCTACTGGTATGGTGAAAAACCGCGTCTGCTGGCCGATTATCGGGGAGGCGACGAGGTGGATCGGCTGATTGAGGCCGTCGAGGAGGCGGCAAAATCCTACCCCTGGCCGATGGAATATCGCGTCTTTCCCGGACCCAACAGCAACACCTTTACCGCCTGGATCGCCAAAGAAGTGCCGGAACTCAGGCTGGATCTGCCCTTTTCCGCCATCGGCAGGGGCTATGTTAACTGACGCCTACCTGAAGATGGCGGCTTGCGACGACACGCGGTTCAGCGCGCGCCTGAATTAACAGCCGTATTCCGGAGGCCATTACAGAAACAGCCGGTAGGCCGGATCATCGCTCTGCTCCAGATAGCGGTAGCCCAGCCGGTCAAGAAATTGTGCCAGCTTGCCCTCTTCATGCTCCGGCAGTTCCAAACCGATGAGCACCCGCCCGAACTCCCCCCCCTGATTGCGGTAATGAAACAGGGAGATATTCCAGTCACTGCCCATGTCGGCGAGAAAACGTGCCAGCGCGCCGGTGCGCTCCGGGAACCAGAAACGGAAGAGGCGCTCGCGGGTGGCGGTGGTTGAGCGGCCCCCCACCATGTAACGCAGGTGGGTTTTCGCCAGTTCATTGCGGGTCAGGTCGATGGTTGTGTACCCGTGCTCTTCAAGGGTGGAGATAAACTGCCGGCGGGCGCCATCGCCGCCGATGGAAACACTGAGAAAAAGGTGGGCCTGATCACGGTCGGAGAGGCGATAACTGAATTCGGTAACACCGATGCCGTCCAGCAGGGTGTTGCAGAAATGGCGCAGCGCACCGGGTTTTTCCGGAATGGTGACGGCCAGCAGGGATTCGCGGTCTTCTCCCAGCTGGGTGCGTTCCGAGACATAACGCAAACGCTCAAAATTCATGTTGGCGCCGGAGTTGATGGCGACCAGGGTCCGGCCGGTCAGATTGTGCTGCCGGGCGTATTGTTTCAGTCCGGCCATGGCCAGGGCCCCGGCCGGCTCGACAATGGAACGGGTCGCCTGATAGACGCTCTTGATGCCGCTGCAGATTTCATCGGTGGAAACGCGTACGATCTCATCCACATGCTTGCGGCACAGGGCATAGGTTTTTTCCCCCACCGTACGCACGGCCACACCGTCGGCGAAAATGCCCACCGATTGCAGGGTTACCCGCTTGCGTGCCTGCAGGGACTGGTACATGGCATCACTGTCCAGGGGCTCGACCCCGATAATCCGGACATGGGGCGCCAGGGCCTTGAAGTAGGTGGCGATGCCGGCGATGAGGCCGCCACCACCCACCGGCACGAAAATCGCGTCGATCTTGCCGGCGCTCTGACGCAGGAGCTCATCAGCGACGGTGCCCTGGCCGGCAATGACCAGGGGGTCATCGAAGGGGTGAATGTAGCTGTAGCCTGTCTGCTGCTGCCGGATTTCGCAGTGTTCGGCGGCTTCAGAGTAGTTGTCGCCATGGAGGACAACCTCGGCGCCCATGGCTTTGACCGCGTCGATCTTGATTTGCGGGGTGGTCGCCGGCATGACGATCAGGGCTTTGATGCCGAGTTTTCGTGCGGAAAAAGCGACCCCCTGGGCATGATTGCCGGCCGATGCGCAGATGACGCCGCTGATCTGCTGCTCTTCACAGATGTGGGCAATCTTGTTGTAGGCGCCACGGATTTTGAAGGAGAAGACCGGTTGCAGATCCTCGCGTTTGAGCAGGATGCGGTTGTGCAACTGCCGCGACAGCTCACTGGCCGGCTCCAGCGGGGTTTCGATGGCGGCTTCATAAACTTTTGAGGTCAGTATGCGGCGCAACATGTCCTGCATCGGGTTCTATCCTTTATTCGTGTTTCAAGGGGCAGCTTGCCGTTGTTATCGGAGCCCGGCCCCGTTATACTGCGTCGGAGTTTTCGCAGCAGCATAGATACCACATTCATTGGATCGGTGCACAGGGTTTGTCACCGTCCCTGGCGGCAGCCGGGGCCTGATCTTCAGCAAGCAGGGGATTGTCATGATATTGTCCGGCAGGGAAATCGCGGCGCGGCAGGGCGGCGATATTGTTATTCAGCCCTATGATCCTAAGCGGCTCAACCCCAACAGTTATAATCTGGCCCTGCATCATGAGTTGCTGATTTACCGTGAGCCGCAGCTGGATATGAAGAAGGAAAATTCTTGGCAGATGCTGCGGATTCCCGAAGAGGGCATGGTTCTGGAGCCGAATCGCCTCTATCTGGGGCGCACTGTCGAGTATACAGAGACGCGAAATCTGGTGCCCATGCTCGAAGGCCGATCCTCCGTCGGTCGGCTGGGTTTGTTTGTCCATGTCACCGCCGGTTTCGGTGACGTCGGTTTTTGCGGTTACTGGACCCTGGAGATGTTCTGTGTCCAGCCCATCCGCATTTACGCCGGGGTTGAAGTCTGTCAGATCTATTACCACACGCTGCAGGGTGCTCATGACCCTTATGTCAGTGGTAAGTACCAGAATAACCGGGGCATCCAGCCGAGCCTGCTGTATCGGGATTATGCGGATTAATAAGGATTGCAGTTTGAGCACGGCACAGCAGGATCCCGCAACTTTCAATCCAAAGGACGCTTTTCGCCATCCCTGGCCGCTCGACTGTCGCCCTCCATGGCGACAGACGCCTTTCTTATGAAAGCCACGGACTCCTGCTCAGACTTAAGCGTGAAAAGGACACATCATGTCAGCATCACCACAAACCATCTATCTGAAGGACTACCAGACTCCGGCCTGGTGTGTTGAGCAGGTGGACCTGCAGTTTTTTCTTGAGCCCTCGGCGACACGGGTGGTTTCGACCCTGCAGGTTGCCCTGAATCCCGATCGGGCCGGGGTGTGCGAACCCCTGATCCTGCCCGGTGAACAGCTTGAGCTTGAGTCCGTGAGCCTGGACGGCATTATTCTGCCGGCAACAGCCTACCAGCGCGATGAGCAATCTCTGACCCTGCACCCCTCCGCGACCACCTTTTTACTGGAGATGACAACCCGGATCGACCCTGTGGGTAACACCGCCCTTGAGGGCCTGTATCAGTCCAATGGCATCTACTGTACCCAGTGCGAGCCGGAGGGCTTCCGCAAGATCACCTATTATCCTGATCGGCCGGATGTGCTGGCGCGATTCCGGGTGCGCATCGAGGCTGATCGGAACACCTGTCCGGTGCTGCTGAGCAACGGTAATCTGCTCGAGGAGGGGACGCTGGCAGATGGTCGGCATTACGCCGTATGGGACGACCCTTTTCCGAAGCCGAGCTATCTGTTTGCTCTGGTTGCCGGTGATCTGGCCTGCCTGGAAGACCATTTCCGTACCGCTTCGGGGCGGAATGTGCTGCTGCAGATCTATGTGGAGCAGCGTAACCGCGACGCCTGTGATCACGCCATGTCCTCATTGAAAAAAGCCATGGCCTGGGACGAGCAGGTCTACGGCCTCGAATACGACCTTGATCGCTACATGATCGTCGCCGTGGACGATTTCAACATGGGGGCCATGGAAAACAAGGGGCTCAATATCTTCAATTCCAAATACGTGCTGGCGCGTCCCGAGACGGCGACGGACAGTGACTACCTCAATATTGAGGCGGTCATCGCCCATGAATATTTTCACAACTGGACGGGCAATCGGGTGACCTGTCGTGACTGGTTTCAGCTCAGCCTGAAAGAGGGCCTGACGGTGCTGCGCGATCAGCAGTTTTCCGCCGACATGCATTCGGCGGCAGTCAAGCGGATTGACGACGTGCAGCTGTTGCGGCAGTTTCAGTTTCCCGAGGATGCCGGTCCCATGGCGCATCCCATCCGCCCGGATGCCTATGTTGAAATCAACAATTTTTATACCGCGACCGTCTACAACAAGGGGGCGGAAGTCCTGCGCATGCTTGAAACCCTGGTGGGCCGTCCGACCTTTGTCGCGGGAGTGCGCCTTTACCTTGAGCGGCATGACGGTCAGGCGGCTACCTGCGAGGATTTTCTGGCGGCAGTGGCTGAAGCGGCCGCTGTTGATCTGACCCAGTTTCAGCGCTGGTACGTCCAGGCTGGCACCCCGGAAATCCGGGTCAAGACAAACTATGATCCCGAGGAGCAGGTGTTTGTCCTGGAGTTGGAGCAGACCTGTCCGGCAACTCCAGGTCAGGAGCATAAAGAACCCTGCCACCTGCCACTGGTGGTCGGTCTCCTCGATGATCGGGGCATGGATCTGCCGCTGCGACTGGCGGAAGAGGCAAAGTCCGGTGCAACCAGCCGGGTTCTGGAATTTGCCGCAGAGTACCAGCGGGTCGAGTTTGTCGACGTGCCCTGCCGGCCGGTTCTCTCGTTGTTGCGGGGATTTTCCGCGCCGGTCAGGTTGCAGGGAAGCTTCGCCGCCGAAGACCTGGCTCTGCGTATGGCCGCTGACAGCGACCCATTCAATCGCTGGGAGGCCGGACAGCAGCTGGCAACCATGGAATTGCTCGACCTCTATCAGCATCCGGAAAAAGCAGACGGCGGTCTGAGTCGGGTATTCCGGCAGGCCTGGGGCGCCGCCCTGGCCGACAGGCAGGCCGATCCGAACCTGCTGGCGCGGTTGCTGCAGTTGCCGACGGAGCAGTATCTGGCGGACCAGCTGGACAGCTTCGATCCGGAGCGTATCCGCACCATCAGGGAGCAGGCCTTGCGTCAACTGGCTGGGGAGCACCGGCAGCTGCTGCACCACCGTTATCAGCAATGTTCAGCGACCGGGGACTATTCCCTGGCAATGGCTGAGGTCGGCAGGCGGCGGCTGGCGCATGCTTGTCTGGCGCTGCTGATGCTGGAGCCGGATGCCGAGGTGGCTGCCCTGTGTCTGCGTCAATATCGGACCGCCACCAACATGACCGACCGGCTGGCCGCTTTTGCCGCGGTGGTTGAGAGTCATATTCCGGAGCGTGACGAGATCATCGACGATTTTCATCGACAGTGGCACAGCTATCCATTGCTCCTCGACAAATGGTTCAGCGTTCTGGCCCTGGCACGCCGCGCTGAAACCTTTATCGAAGTGGAGGCCTTGCTGCGCCATCCCGATTTTCATCTGGGCAATCCCAACCGGGCTCGCGCCCTGCTTGGAGCCTTCTCCCAGAACCTGGCGGTTTTCCACCGTCCTGACGGCGCCGGATATGTGCTGCTCTCGGAGCAGATTCGCCTGCTCGATCAACGCAATCCCCAGATCGCCGCCCGCCTGGCAACCCCCCTGACCCGCTGGCGGCGGCTGGAACCGGGCCGGCGGCAGGTATTGCGTCAGCAGGTGGAACAGTTGAGCCGGGGGGAATTGTCACGGGATCTGTTTGAAATTGTGAGTAAAAGCCTGTCTTGACCAGACAGAGTCCAGCGGGCGTGGTTGTTGTTGCCGCCCGCAGCGAAAAAAGGAAGAAGGATCATGGCAGATTGCACGATCATCGGATGTGGTGATATCGGCGAGCGCGTTGCCGCTGAACTGCAGAGGCAGGGCTATCGGGTACAGGCGACGGCGCGCCATGACCAACGGGCTGCTGAACTTGAAAAGCGTGGGATCATCCCCATTGTCGCCGACTTTGATCAGCGCGACGCGCTGCCCCTTATCCCTGTCCACGAACAACGGCTTTTCTATTTTATGCCGCCTCAGGGTGGCGGTACCATCGATGCCCGGATGATGAATTTTTGTCGGCAGTTGCAGCCGGATCATTGCCCGCGGCGGGTTGTCTATATCAGTACCAGTGGCGTTTACGGTGATTGTGGCGGTGCCCTGGTCACCGAGGAGACACCGGTCAATCCGCAAACAAGCCGCGCCAAACGTCGCGTCAGCGCCGAAAATCAGTTGCGTGAACAGGCGGACAGGCTGGGCTTTGAGCTGATTATCCTGCGGGTAACGGGAATTTACGGTCCCGGTCGTCTGCCCCTGCGCCAGTTGCATCAAGGGCACCAGGTTGTGCGGCCTGATGAGGCGCCACCAACCAACCGGATTCACAGTCTGGATCTGGTGCGGGTTTGTCTGGCCGCTATGGAACGGGGCGAGGCGGGGGACATTTTCAATGTCTGTGACGGCCAGCCCAGCAGTATGAGTGCATATTTTATCGAAGTCGCCAGGCTCTACGGGCTGCCCGAGCCTGAACAGCTGAGTTGGGATGAGGCGCAGCAGGTTATTAATCCTCTGACCCTGTCCTTTCTCAAAGAATCCCGCCGTATGGACAATAGCCATCTGCTGGAAAAACTGCAGCTGACGTTGCAGTTTCCTGATCTTGTGTCGGGGCTTGCCGCCTGTCGTGACGAGGATTCAAAGGTTGCTGATCAGCCTGATCTGGGCTAAACTTACAAATCTGAGGGCCTGATATCCCCCTTTTACGCCATCCCCAGCAAGGAGAGCCTGCATGAATGAGCCGGGAAAAACAAAGTTTCAAATAGATCTTCGTCGCCATCTGCGTGAGAACGAAGTAGACGAAAACCTGACTCATCTGATCTGTGAGATCGCCGAAGCGTCCAAGTACATCATCCATTCCATCCGTACCGGCGATCTGGGGGTGGCGGGAACCTCCAATCTGTATGGGGAAAAACAGCTGGCCCTTGATGTTCTGGCGGACAGAATTCTGCGCAAACGTCTCGATCATTCCCGGGTTGTCGCCAACATGATGTCGGAAGAGATGGACTCCATCATCCCGGTGTCACCGGACTGGGAGGGGAAATATTCCGTTGCTTTCGATCCCCTTGACGGGTCTTCGCTGGTTGACGTTAATCTGGCTGTCGGCACCATTGTCGCCATTTTCCCCGGCTGCGACATTCTGCGGCCTGGTGGAGAGCAGATTGCCGCCATGTATATCCTCTACGGGCCGCGCACGACCCTGGTTTACAGCGTGGGCAAGGGGGTTCATGAATTCGGACTCAACAGTCTGATGGAATATACCCTGCTGCAGGAAAATATCACCATGAAAACCAAGGGGAATCTGCACTCTCCAGGCGGGTTGCGCAACCTTTATACCCCCGGCGTCGAGACCTTGCTGTCGACCCTTGAGCAGCGCGGCTCAAAATTGCGTTACAGTGGTGGTTTTGTCCCCGATATCAATCAGGTGCTGCTGAAAAAGGGGGGGCTTTTCTTTTATCCTCACCTCAAGGACAACCCGAAAGGGAAGTTGCGACTGCTGTTTGAACTGAGCCCCATGGCTTTTCTGCTGGAACAGGCGGGGGGGGCGGCTTCCAACGGAAAACAGCGGATTCTTGACCTGATGCCACAACATATTCATGAACGGGCACCGGTTTTTATCGGCAGCAAGGAGGATGTCGCCCTGGCCGAAGAATTGATCCGCAGGTATGAAGGCGAAAAAGTTCAGCCGATAAAAAAGGACGCCGTTCAGGCCTGACGGGTGTCCAGGTTCGGTCCATCGGTGCCAGGCGCTTACAACCGGCATTAAATCCGCGGGACCGGGCTGAAAACGGCAGAGGAGGGGGGGCGTGCTGATTGTTCCACTGATGTTGCTGGCCACCGTCGTCGGACTGGCGGTGGCTCC
>CALFFB010000124.1 GCA_937958075.1 uncultured Geobacteraceae bacterium
TAGGGAACAACTGCTATCAATATATAAGGAAGCAAAAATGCGTCCGCTGGCGCGGATCCATGTTCCCTCGCTGGACAGGGCGATATCTGTTACAAACATCCTCTGCAACGGTACCGGTCATTTTTTTTCGCAAAGCGAAAGGCGCCCGACGAGGGCAAGCCCTCGTGACGGGGTTTAGAGTGGCTTGCGGTGATATGCGGGGAAGAAAAGGTAGCAGCTGAAAATCCAGGCCCATCAGCGCCGGGATTATGGCACGAAGGGCAAGCCAGGTTGAAACATGTCAGAAATAGCAGAATACGAAATATGGCATAACTTATGCTTAAAACCGATATGCAGAACTATGCGTCATAGTTTTGGCAGTAGACATTGGGACATTAAATAGCCATTAATTGTTCATTCGATATATGCCTGTGAAAGGACACCTGCCATGCTCAACGGCTCATCAATTCTGGTCACCGGTGGTACCGGTTCATTTGGACGCAAGTTTGTAGCAACAGTTCTTGAGCGTTACCCCCAGGTGAAAAGAATCGTCGTGTTTTCTCGTGATGAGATGAAGCAATACGAGATGGAGCAGGATTTCCCCAAAGAGCGCTATCCCCAGATCCGTTACTTCCTAGGCGATGTTCGTGATGTCGGGCGGTTGCGTCGTGCCATGGAAGGGATCGATACGGTCATTCATGCCGCCGCCCTCAAGCAAGTTCCGGCTGCTGAATACAATCCCTTCGAGTGCATCAAGACCAACATCCTCGGCGCCCAGAATGTCATCGAGGCCTGCCTTGACACCAAGGTCAAAAAGGTTGTGGCCCTCTCCACCGACAAGGCCGCAGCCCCCATCAACCTTTATGGTGCCACCAAGCTCTGTTCCGACAAGCTTTTTGTCGCTGCCAACAACTTCAAGGGGCACCGCGATATCAACTTTTCTGTTGTGCGCTACGGTAACGTCATGGGCAGTCGCGGCAGTGTGATCCCCTTTTTTTTAAAAAAACGCCACGAAGGTGTTTTGCCGATTACCGATGAGCGCATGACCCGTTTCAATATCACCCTGGCAGAAGGGGTACAGTTGGTGCTGCGCGTTCTTGATACCATGATTGGCGGGGAGATTTTTGTGCCGAAAATCCCCAGCTATCGCATCACCGATATCGCTGCTGCCATTGCTCCTGAATGCCGAATGGAGATGATCGGCATCCGCCCCGGCGAAAAAATTCATGAAGAAATGATCACCGAAACCGATGCCCTCAATACCCTGGAATTTGATGATTACTTTGTCATCCTCCCCTCAACCCAGAAGATGCATGAGATCGAGAAATACTGTCATAACAATGGTGCCCGGCGCTGTGCTGATGGATTCTCCTACAACAGTGGCAACAATCCGCAGATGCTCAGCATCGAAGAGCTGCGACAGTTGATTAATGACCACCTCGACCCAGACACCCACCGGCGCAAAGAAGATCTACTGTGAGTCAATTTATCCCCTACGGCAAACAGGATATCAGCCAGACGGACATCAATGCTGTCGTCGAAGTGCTGAAATCGGACTTTCTGACGCAAGGCCCGAAGGTCCCTGTATTTGAAAAAACAGT
>CALFFB010000125.1 GCA_937958075.1 uncultured Geobacteraceae bacterium
TAGGGAACAACTGCTATCAACATATAAGGAAGCAAAAATGCGTCCGCTGGCGCGGATCCATGTTCCCTCGCTGGTCAGGGCGACACCTGTTACAAACATCCTCTGCAACGGTACCGGTCATTTTTTTTCGCAAAGCGAAAGGCGCCCGACGAGGGCAAGCCCTCGTGACGGGGTTTAGAGTGGCTTGCGGTGATATGCGGGGAAGAAAAGGTAGCAGCTGAAAATCCAGGCCCATCAGCGCCGGGATTATGGCACGAAGGGCAAGCCAGGTTGAAACATGTCAGAAATAGCAGAATACGAAATATGGCATAACTTATGCTTAAAACCGATATGCAGAACTATGCGTCATAGTTTTGGCAGTAGACATTGGGACATTAAATAGCCATTAATTGTTCATTCGATATATGCCTGTGAAAGGACACCTGCCATGCTCAACGGCTCATCCATTCTGATTACCGGCGGTACCGGCTCCTTCGGTAGAAAATTCGTCGGAACCATTCTACAGCGCTACCCCCAGGTGAAACGAATCGTTGTGTTTTCACGCGATGAAATGAAGCAGTTCGAGATGGATCAGGACTTCCCCAAGGAGCGCTACCCGCAGATTCGCTACTTTCTTGGTGATGTGCGTGATATGGGACGTCTGCGACGGGCCATGGAAGGGATCGATACGGTCATTCATGCCGCCGCCCTCAAGCAAGTGCCGGCTGCTGAATACAATCCCTTCGAGTGCATCAAGACCAACATCCTCGGTGCCCAGAATGTCATCGAGGCCTGCCTTGATACCAAGGTCAAAAAGGTTGTGGCCCTCTCCACCGACAAGGCCGCAGCCCCCATCAACCTTTATGGTGCCACCAAGCTCTGTTCCGACAAGCTTTTTGTCGCTGCCAACAACTTCAAGGGGCACCGCGATATCAACTTTTCTGTTGTGCGCTACGGTAACGTCATGGGCAGTCGCGGCAGTGTGATCCCCTTTTTTTTAAAAAAACGCCACGAAGGTGTTTTGCCCATTACCGATGAGCGCATGACCCGGTTCAATATTACTCTGGCCGAGGGGGTTCAGCTGGTGCTGCGGGCGCTGGATATCATGGTTGGCGGGGAGATTTTTGTCCCCAAGATCCCCAGTTACCGAATTACTGATGTTGCTGCTGCTATCGCTCCGGAATGCCGCACCGAGATTGTCGGCATCCGCCCCGGTGAAAAAATCCACGAAGAAATGATCACCGAAACCGATGCCCTCAATACCTTGGAGTTTGATGATTATTTTGTGATTCTCCCCTCAACTCAGAAGGTCCATAAGATCGAAAAATATCGCTATAACAATGGCGCCCGGCGCTGTGCTGACGGATTCTCCTACAACAGTGGCAACAATCCGCAGATGCTCAGTATAGAAGAGCTGCGACAGTTGATTGATGACCACCTCGACCCGGGCACCCACCGGCGCAGGGAAGAACTGCTGTGAGCCAATTTATCCCCTACGGCAGGCAGGATATCACCCAGACGGACATTAATGCTGTCGTCGAAGTGTTGAAATCGGACTTTCTGACGCAAGGCCCGAAGGTCCCTGTATTTGAAAAAACAGT
>CALFFB010000126.1 GCA_937958075.1 uncultured Geobacteraceae bacterium
AGCTTCCCAAGCTGAGAGTCGCGGGTTCGAATCCCGTTTCCCGCTCCAATAAAAAACAAGCACTTAGGTTGATTCCTGAGTGCTTTTTTATTGCATGGATGGTTTGAACCCGACAGCTTCCTGGCCGGGGGAATGAGTGGTTATAAAAACAGGCGGTAATCCGTGTTCAGAACCGTTGCCAGCTTTTTGGCGGTTTCCTTGCCGATGGTGCGCTTGCCGTTTTCCATCTCGGAAAGATGATTCTGCCGGATGCCGGTTTTTTCAGCCAGTTGCACCTGCGTTAATCCCTCACGGTAGCGCAGACCTTTCAGATGAACGGATGACCGTGTTTCGCCGGGAAAGTTAGTGGCATAAAATTCCTCTGTGCTCACGCCAGGCTGTTGTGCGGTTGCAGGTTCGAGCTTGGCAACATAGGCGCGAATCTTGGCAACGTTTTCAGGGTGAACTTGAAAGCACAGGGAAATGGTTGTTTCGTCAGTAGGGTGCTTTTTCATGCGTGCCGACATAAATAACCTCCACGGTGATGGTCTGTTTGTCTGCTGTCCAAACGGCAACGTATGTGGGCTTGCCTTTCTTCAGGTGGCAATGGTGGTTGCCGTTGGCAAGTTTCCCATAATTCGGCCAGTTGCCACGAACCGGGCCAAGCAGGGTTATTTCATCCAGCAACAACAGCAGGGCGGCCCTGGCCGATTTCGGCAGTTTGGCTGATTGCTTGTTTGCCCGGTTGGATAACTGGACGTTCCATGTCATAAACTATATACCTTTAGATGGGATAATTCAACGCCTGTCAGGGTTGATAATTGCGTTCATAATTTACTGATCATGCTTAGGTGCTCCCGTACATGGTGTCGTCAATGTCGTAATCATCGATTGTCTCTTGCAGGATGTTGTCGTTCAGGGGTACATAGCATTGTGCCATGGCCTGTGTAGAATGAATGGGTCAATAATCGCAGAATCCCCGGATTTTGTCATGTGCAGCAGATACGCGATGACCTTCAGACTTTCAACCAATAACGCCACGGTATTCCAGCTTTGAGGACTTCCCAAGCTGAGAGTCGCGGGTTCGAATCCCGTTTCCCGCTCCAATAAAAAAATAAGAGGTTAACCTTTGCGGGTTAGCCTCTTTTTTTATGGTTTTGTGTTTTCCCGGCAATTATGTGGTTTTACTGGTATAGTTGCCTTGACTGACATTGCTGTATGATTTGCTTTCCACCGGGGTTGTTTATGGGCGGCGCCAGAAGCAAGTTTCAACATCATTCCCTGATGGTTTTATTACGGCACCGCCTCAATAAAAATTTGCGTCGTTTAGGTATGCGCCCTCGCTTGATGGCTGTTCTGTTTCTGGTGGTTCTGGTACCGATGCTGATTCAGTTCAGTCTGGACTACAGGCAAACGGAAAAATACATGCAGGAGCGGGCGCGTATCGCGCTTGAACATATTGCCGATGTGCAACAGCGGCGGATGAATCAGGAAATCAGGCGCATGCAGCAGCGGTTCGAGCTGGTCGCCAGCCGTACCCAGATGCGTCTCAGCCTGTCGCGCTATCTTCAAAACGGCGATTCCGCCGACCTTGCTCTGTTGACAAGGATTCTTACCGACGCACTTGCTTCGAGCGAAAATTTCAAGGCCCTCTGGATTCGTGATCTTGATGGCAGCCTGGTCCAGGGTATTACGGAAAACTCAATAGTTGCCGCTGATGAAGTGCCCTCTTTCCTGTCAACCGAAGAGACAACCCTTTCCCTGGCCTGGTTGTCTGATGAGACTTCCCATGTCTGGTTGGTGGGTCCCCTGGTGCTGGAGCAGAAAATCATCGGTGTTCTTTATATTCTCTCCAACCTTGATCACCTATTTGACGTGATGCAGGATTTTTCCTGCCGTGATGCCGGAGGGCGTACGCACCTTGTTCTTCCGAAAGACGGGCAGGCGTTTGACATCATTGAAAGCCGCTGTACTGAACATGGTAACACCTTGAGTTTTACCCTTCAGGAAATGGCTGAAGCAGGTTTTGATCTCGCGTCTCTGGTCCTCTCCCATGCGGACAGGGCCGTCAGGTTTGACAACCATCTGCTGGCTCTGCGCCCACTGGATGAATCCCTTGGATTTGTCTGGGTTGATACGTCCTATGACTTTGTCCGGGCACGTCTGCTGACACAAATTACGTCCACTCTGGTTTTAGTGCTGGTTTTCGCAGGGCTGGTGTTGCTGCTGGCGGTTCAATTGGCGAAGGGACTGACACGGCCCCTTGACCATCTGGTTGAGGCGACGCGCCAATTGCGCCGCGGCGATCTGGATACACGGATCAAGGGGCATTACTGGGGTGAATTCATTGAACTCAGGCGGGCATTCAATCAGATGGCGGCAAAAATGTCGCGGCAGACCAAAAATCTCAGACAGGAAATTCATATCCGCAGCCAGTCGCAGAAGGAGTTGACGGATCTGGCCAATACGGACAGTCTGACCCGGTTGATTAACCGACGGCATTTTATGGATATTCTGACCGACATTGTTTCTGCAATGGATCGGAGCACCTATGCCGGGGCTTTGTTGTACGTTGATCTCGATAACTTCAAGCCCATCAACGATGATTTTGGTCATGAAGCCGGGGACGCGGTTTTGCAGATTGTTGCGGAAAGGCTGCAGCATCTGTTGCGTGAAGGGGATATCGCTGCCCGTATGGGTGGAGATGAGTTTGCGTTGCTGCTGCCGGCCGGAGGAAACAAGGGCTTTGATCCGCAACGGATGGCTGAACGGGTCGAGCACAAGATATCACAGCCCATATCCTTCAAGGGGCAGGAATTTTTTATTGAGTGCAGCATTGGTATAACCGAGGTCAATACCAATGACAGCCCACAGGATATTATCAACCGGGCCGACGCTGCCATGTACCGGGTGAAAGCTCAACGAAAAATGCAGGCCCGGAGTTGAAGTCATATTGTTCCGAACAGGCGCACCAGAAGAATGCAGATGAAGACAGCAGGGAGCAGATTGCCGACGGGCAAGCGTTTTATTCCCAGCAGATCAAGGGCGATGGCAACAATGAGGAGCCCGCCGACGGCGTTCATTTCCGTAATGGTCGCCGGCGTCAGTATGGATCGACTGAGATCCGCAGCCAGGGTGATGGCTCCTTGATAGAGGAGGAGGGGAACCACGGAGAAAAGCACGCCGATGCCCAGGGTTGAGGCAAGGGCCACGGAGGCGATTCCGTCGAGGAAAGATTTCGCGTAGAGGATCGTCGGCGCCTCTCCCATGCCGTCCTGCAGAGCCCCCATGATCGCCATAGCCCCCACGCAGTAGAGGAGGCTCGCGGTCACAAAACCTTCAGCAACCTTGCCCATGCCGGAAAAGCGCTGCTGCAGCCGGTTGCCGAAGCTTTCGAGATTATGCTCGATGCGCAACAGCTCGCCGAGCAATCCTCCTGTAATCAAGCTGCCGATGACGATCATCACCTGCTGGCTCTGCAGCGCCAGCTGCAGTCCGATGAGCAGAACCGCCAGGCCGAGGCCGGCCATGATGGTTTCTCTCACCCGGGCAGAAAGGTGCCTGCCGATCCAGCGTCCGATGAGTGAGCCGATGATAATGGCAATGACATTGACGAGAGTGCCCTGCAGCAGCATAGGTGTTCTCCTGAAAAGATTCTTCGGGACTTGTTTGCACACAAAGCGGGCAGGATAGTTGAATGGCGGTGAAAGTAAAGGGAGAAATAGCAGGTTAGTCAGGATGGCCTGAAGGGTGCGTTCAGCTGACCCTTCTGCCCGCCGTCAGGCACCGGGCGCGCTGCTGGCTTTCAGGTGGATGACGGTAGACAGTAGGGATTTTTTCAGCGAGAATGACTGCCGAGGGCGTTATGCAGCCCGTGATCCTGCTCCCGGGTCTTGCTTCGGCGGTTGGTTATTGCCGAGAACAGCCGGATGAACATATCGCCGATGGCGGCAGAATGGAGTTGCCGACCATGCTTGACCAGAGCCTCAATGCTGATCTGTTCCGTTGCCTGTGTTTGTCCACTGTTTTTTTTCATGGCCCGACTCCTTTCGTCAAAATGATAATTTCTTTTTGTTGATTCCATTCTAGCTGCCGATATACCATCAGTAAATAGACATAAATAGAAACTTGATGTGCAAATATAATCATCAAAAAAAGAACCTGACCCTGAAAAGATGGCAGCAGCATGAAACTCAATTGGGATGATTTACGTTTTTTTCTGGTTCTCTGTCGTGCCCAGTCTTTCGTTGCGGCGGGGGCTGAACTGAAGGTAACCCACAGTACCGTCTCCAGGCGGTTGACGACGCTCGAAAGTACGCTTGGCACCCAGCTGTTTCTGCGTACCGAAAAAGGGTGCCGCCTGACCCCGGCCGGTGAGAAGCTGCTGCCCTACGCGGAACAGCTTGAAACCACGGTTGTGCATCTTGAAGAGGAGGTATCGGGGCGTAACAATCAGCTTTCCGGGACGATCCGTATCGGCGCGCCTGATGGTTTCGGCAACTGTTTTCTGGCACCGCGGCTGGGGCGGTTTCAGGGGGTGCATCAAGCCCTGGATATTGAACTGATTGCCGTACCCATGTATTACAGTCTCGCCAAGCGGGAAATCGACATGTCCATCACCTTGCGCAAGCCGCTGGAAGGTCAGGTTGTGGCCAGAAAGCTGATCAATTATCGTTTCGGTTTGTTCGCCACCCGCCGTTACCTGGAGACCTCGCCACCGGTGCGTTCCAGAAAAGATCTGAAGGACCACCGGATCATCAGCTATATCGATGACCTTCTTTATGATGAAAATCTGAACTTTGCCGGTGAGTTCTATCCCGGGTGTCAGCCTCACTTCAGAAGTTCCGCCATGGTCGGCCAGATGCATGCGATCCTGGGTGACAACGGTATCGGTGTCATGCCGTATTTCATGGCTCATCTGCAGGAGGCGCTGGTACCGGTACTGCCGGAGGTGTCGACGGAAAGGGTGTTCTGGCTGCAACTGAATCCTGATTCACGGCAATTGGCGCGGGTTCGGGCGACCATCGATTTCATCATTGCCGAACTGGATGCCAACCGGTCCATGTTCCTGGAACTGCCGAATTGCCGACACTGACAGGGTTTGCCGGGAACCTGTGTTGCGTTCTTGTTTTCGACAGGCGTTACGTGCTATCCAATCACAGATAAAATGACGCGCAGCGGTTCAGCTCTGCGTTGGACACGGTCTCATCGCAGCGGCGGCAACTGCGCATTGACATATCCGGTCGGAAGATGACCGAAGAGAATAAGAAGGAGAATCTCACCATGCAGACCAAGATTATCCTGCCGGAGGATCGTCTTCCGCGTCAGTGGTACAATATCATCCCTGATCTTCCGGAACCGCTGGCTCCGGTTATCCACCCCGGCACCATGCAGCCGGTGTCTCCCGATGATCTGCTTCCCCTGTTTCCCTTGCCCCTCATCGAACAGGAGGTGTCAACCCGGCGCTGGATCGATATTCCGCAGGAGGTGCTTGATATCTATCAGCTCTGGCGTCCCGCTCCGATGTATCGTGCCCACCGTCTGGAAAAGGCCCTCGGGACGCCGGCGAAAATTTATTACAAGTACGAAGGCGGCTCGCCGGCGGGGTCCCATAAACCCAACAGCGCCATACCCCAGGCGTTCTACAACAAGATAGCCGGCACGAAACGGATTGCCACCGAGACCGGCGCCGGGCAGTGGGGTTCGTCCATCGCTCTGGCCTGTCAGATGTTCGGCCTTGAGTGTACCGTCTACATGGTCAAGGTGTCTTACAATCAGAAGCCCTATCGCAAGAGTATGATGCAGCTGTGGGGAGCCGATGTGATTCCGTCCCCCTCGGACAGGACCGGTGCCGGTCGTTCGATTCTTGCCGCTGATCCCGACAGCAACGGCTCCCTGGGGATCGCCATCAGTGAGGCGGTAGAAGACGCCGCGACCCGCGAAGATACCCGTTACGCCCTGGGGAGCGTCCTCAATCACGTCTGTCTGCACCAGACCATTATCGGGCTTGAGGTCAAGGCACAGATGGAACTGGCGGGTGATTATCCCGATGTGGTCATCGGCTGTCACGGCGGTGGTTCCAATTTTGCCGGTATCGCCTTCCCCTTTGTTGCGGACAAGGCCGCCGGTAAGCAGGTCCGGGTGCTGGCCCTGGAACCGGCCAGCTGTCCGACCCTGACCAGGGGTGTGTACGCCTTTGATTACGGCGATACGGCCAAAATGGCACCGGTAACGAAGATGTATACTCTCGGGCACGATTTCATGCCGCCGGGCATTCATGCCGGCGGATTGCGCTACCATGGCGCGTCGCCCCTGGTGTCGCAACTGGTTCACGCCGGCGTGGTCGAGGCCAGGGCGGTACACCAGCTGGCCTGTTTTGAAGCGGCGGTTCAGTTTTCCCGCTGCGAGGGCATTATCCCGGCGCCGGAATCGAGCCATGCCATCCGGGGTGCCATAGACGAGGCGCTGCAGGCCAGGGAGGAAGGCAAACAGAAGACGATTCTCTTCAACCTTTCGGGTCATGGTCATGTCGATATGGCGGCTTATGACGATTATTTTTCCGGCAAGCTCAATGATTACGCGTATCCTGAGGACCAGATCCGTGAATCCCTGGCGCATCTGCCCCGGTTGGATTGAGTTATGATGAAGATCCGCTGCCCCCAGTGCGGCAGACAGACCTTCTGGCAGGACAACCCTTCGCGCCCCTTCTGCAGTGAGCGCTGCCGCCTGATCGATCTGATGTGCTGGGATAATGAAGACTACACGGTCGCCGGAAACAGGGTTGACCCGGAAGCACATAGCGAAGACGATGATATATCGTCCTTATCCAGGGAGTAATGTCTATGTACCACCTGTCCATCGTGACAAGTTTTGCCGCCGCCCACAACCTGCTCCACTATCAGGGTGATTGTGAAAACCTGCATGGCCACAACTGGAAGGTTGAGGTGACGGTCAAGACCGAGACCCTTGACCGGGCCGGTCTGGGTATCGACTTTAAAATCCTGAAGAAGTATACGCGTCAGATCATGGGCTACCTTGACCATAAATACCTTAATGATCTTGATGCTTTCAAGGATATCAGCCCGTCTTCCGAGCAGATTGCCCGTTTTGTTTTCGAGCGTCTTGTCGATGACCTTGCCGATTATGAGGTCGAGGTGGAGAAAGTGACTGTGTGGGAATCGGACAATGCCTATGCCAGCTATACCCTCAGCTGAACTGGTCGAGATTTTTTCGTCCCTGCAGGGGGAGGGGGATCTGGTGGGTTTTCGCCAGGTTTTTCTGCGTTTTTGCGGCTGCAACCTGTCCTGTCATTATTGTGATACCAATTTTCTGCAGAACTCCATCTGCCGGGTCGAGGTCGATCCCGGTTCCGGCGACATCGTCGAGTATCCGAATCCCGTTGCCATTGAACAGGTAACCAGCCTCCTCAATAACTGGCAGCAGCAGTTTCCCGGTGCCCATCATTCCATCACCCTGACCGGCGGGGAGCCGCTGTTGCATATCGAGCTGCTGCGCCAGTGGCTGCCGCATCTGCGCAACATTCTGCCCGTGAGCCTGGAGACCAACGGCACCCTGCCCCAGGCCCTGAGCCGGGTGATCGATCAGTTCGACCGGGTGGCCATGGATATCAAACTGGCATCCCAGACCGGTGAACCCACGGATTGGGACGCACATGCCGCTTTTTTGAAGATGGCCTCCCGGGTTGACTGTTCCGTGAAGCTGGTGGTCGGCGAGTCCGTCAGTGATGAGGAGGTTGTCAGGGCAGCGGAACTGGTTGCCGGCGTTGGTCAGCATATCCCGGTCATTCTGCAGCCTGTTACCAGGGGAGCGAGGGTGGGGATCAGCAACAGGCGCCTGTTGCATGTCCAGGCGCTGATGGCGGCCATTCATCCCCATGTCCGTGTTATTCCACAGACTCACGTGTTCATGGGGGTCATGTAGGGGCCTGTCAACCGCTGAACTTGGCCTGCAGTCTGTCTGCGATCAGCGGCGGGACGAATTTGCTGATGTCCCCTTTAAGTCGTCCGACTTCCTTGACAATGGACGAGCTGAGATAGGCGCATTCCGGTGAGGTCATCATGAACAGGGTTTCGACCTGCTCACAGACGGTATGATTCATCTGCGCCAGCTGGAACTCGAACTCAAAGTCGGTGACGGCCCGCAGCCCCCGCAGAATCACCCGGGCTTCCTTGCGCACCACATAATCCACCAGCAGACCACTGAAGGTTTCAACCTGGATACGCCTGTTGTCAGCGGTCAGCTGGGTGATCATGTCGATGCGCTCGGCTACGGAAAACAGGGCGTTTTTTTCACTGTTACAGGCAACGGCGACGATCACCGTATCAAATATTTCCAGCCCCCGGCGAATGATATCCAGATGGCCGTTGGTGAGGGGATCGAAAGACCCTGGATAGATGGCGATATGTCGATTCATGGTTCTTGATTATCCCTGGCGTAACCAAAAAGGTGAATAGTGGTCGAACCGTAACGGCGCTGAGTCAAGGGGGAAAAAGGGGGTTGTTCTGCAACGGTTTCGTTGCTGGCTGTTTCCACGCAGATTATCCCATTGTTTGCCAATAGATTCAATGCGGCGATCTTTTCCAGAACCGCGGGGATCAGGCCCGAATGGTAGGGCGGGTCGAGAAAAATCAGGTCAAAGGGAGCTTCTGTGCTGATTCCGGGCAGGGCAGCCTGAACCTCTCTGTGGATAACACGGGTCTGTTCCGCAAAACCGCAGGCAGCGATATTTCGCTGTATGATGTTGACGGCATAGGCAGACTGATCCACCAACAGGGCCCGGCGCGCGCCACGGCTGATCGCTTCCAGCGACTGGGCACCGGTGCCGGCAAAGAGTTCGAGCACGCTGAGGTCGTGCAGCCCCTGCATCCGGCTGATGAGCAGGCTGAAGAGGGCCTCGCGCACCCGGTCAGGCGTCGGTCGGATCTGCCTGCCGTCAAAGGGGGTAAGTTTTCTGCCTCTGGCACTGCCACTGATAATGCGCACAGCTTGTCCGTCTGATAAGTTGATCTGGGCAAAAAGTTTCGAGAAGGTTTTTTAGCAGTCTGCTATGATGGCCGCAAGGTAAAAAACAGTATCCGCAGCAGCAGGAGGAGATCATGCGCGAGGACTATCTGGCGGATTACGCAGCCAAAAGTGATGCCAGCCGCGGCCGGAAATACAGTGAACCCTTCAAGGATGACCGGCTGGCCTTCGAGCGGGACCGCGACCGGATTATCCATTGTGCTGCATTTCGCCGTCTGGAGTACAAGACGCAGGTTTTCGTCAATCATGAGGGAGACTACTACCGCACCCGTTTGACCCACTCTCTGGAAGTCGCACAGATTGCCCGCGGTATTGCCAGAAAGCTGAGCCTGAACGAGGATCTGGTGGAAGCCCTGGCCCTGTCCCATGATCTCGGACACACGCCCTTTGGCCATACCGGTGAGCATGTTCTCAACCGGCTGATGCGGGATCATGGCGGTTTCGAGCACAATCACCAGTCCCTGCGCATTGTCGAAGTACTGGAACAGCGGTATCCAGGTATCGATGGTCTGAATCTGAGCTGGGAAACCCGCGAAGGCATCATCAAGCATTCCACCTCCTACGACAGCGCTCCCGATGCTGTCCTGCAGGATTACGATCCGGACCGGCAGCCCACCCTGGAGGCGCAGATTATCGATCTGGCCGATGAAATCGCCTACAACAATCACGATATTGACGACGGCCTCAAGGCCGGCTACATCACCCTGGCGGAACTGGCGGATGTGGAGTTATGGCAGCGCACCTTCGTCGAGATCGGCCGTCGTTATCCCGGCATGGATCAGAAACGTCATGTTCTGCAGACCATCAGTCATCTCATCGGGGAACTGATACAGGATCTGGTGACGACGACCAGGGAGGGTCTGCGCCGCGAAAACATCTGCTCCCTCGACGAGGTGCGCCGGCATCCGTCCAAACTGGTTTCTTTCAGTCCGGCCATGAAACGCTGCAACCAGGAACTGAAGGCCTTCCTCTTCAAGCGCCTGTATCGCCATTACAAGGTGGAACGCATGCGGGTCAAGGCCGAGCGCTTTTTAACCCTGCTCTTTGAAAATTACATGACCAGCCCGACCTTGCTGCCGGATAAATATCAACGGCGTTACGAACGTTACGGCAGGGAGCGCGTCATCTGCGATTATATTGCCAGCATGACCGAT
Organism: uncultured Geobacteraceae bacterium; assembly: GCA_937958075.1. Lineage (GTDB taxonomy): Bacteria > Desulfobacterota > Desulfuromonadia > Desulfuromonadales > Geopsychrobacteraceae > Pelovirga. The sequence goes on from CALFFB010000126.1 coordinate 10,176, forward strand.
CGCTATGCTCAGGATGAATACAAACGTCTGTATGAACCCTTTGAACGGGCGTAAGCAGGCTTTGCCATAAAGGTGGTGCAATGTCCTTTTTTCTGACCCAACAAACCATCTTCGGTCTGGTCGGTGGTCTCGGCATGTTTCTGTTCGGCATGAAGCTCATGTCGGAAGGACTGCAGAAGATCGCCGGTGACCGCATGCGGCATATCCTGACCTCCCTGACGTCAAATCGCGTCATTGCCGCCCTGGTGGGTGTCGGTCTGACCGCACTGATCCATTCGTCCAGCGCGACGACGGTGATGGTCGTCGGTTTTGTCAACGCCGGCCTGCTGTCGCTGATGCAGTCCATCGGCGTCATTCTCGGCGTCAATATCGGTACCACCATAACCGCTCAGATTATCGCCTTCAACATCACCAGGTATGCCTTGCCCATTATCGGTATCGGGGCGGTATTGCGGCTGTTCAGCAAAAACCGCAAGCATAATTACAGCGGTGAGGTGATTCTGGGTCTGGGATTGTTGTTTTTCGGTCTCATCATCCTGCGTGAGGCCTTCGATCCACTGCGCTACAGTGAGGATTTCCGGCAACTGTTTTTACTGGTTGGCGATTACAAACTGTTCGGTGTTTTCGTTGGTGCCGCGCTGACGGTTCTGACCCAGGGCAGCGCCGCGACCCTGGCCATTACCCTGGCCCTTGCCAGCTCCGGGTTGATTACCCTGGACGCCGGGGTGGCGCTGATCCTCGGAGAAAATATCGGGACCACCGTCACCGCCAACATTTCAGCCATTGGCGCCGGGGTGGCGGCCAAGCGGGCCGCTTTTTCCCATTTCTTGTTCAACCTGACTGGTGTTGCCTACATTCTGCTTCTGTTTCCCCTGTTTACAAAATTTATCCTGGCGATCACCCCCGGAGAGGCGGACTTTGTCGTACAGACCCAGGAACAGATGGAGATATATTCTGCCGCCATTGGGGAAAAACCCTATATCGCCCGGCATATCGCCAACGCCCATACCGTCTTTAACGTGATCAACGCCCTGCTGTTTCTCCCCTTTATCGGCGTCCTTGCGAAGGTGTCGAGTTATGTTGTTCGCGGCAGCGAAAAGACCAGGATCGACGAGGGCGAGCAGGTGAAGTTCATTGATGACCGGGTGCTCAATACGCCGCCCGTGGCCATTGGTCAGGCCCGGCGTGAAACCAAGCGCATGGCGCATATCGCTCTGGAGATGCTCAAAGAAACCAACGCCTTCATGGAAAAAGGGGATATGCGTAAAACTCACGAAGTGGAGCGCAGGGAGGCTGTTGTCGACCTGCTGCAGAAGGAGATCCTTAACTTTCTGACCAAGCTTTCCCAGCGCTCCATCTCTGCTGACACGTCTACAGCCATCACCACCCTGATGCACATTGTCAACGACGTGGAGCGGGTTGGCGATTACTGCATGAACCTGTGCCGTCTGAACGCCCGCAAGCTCAACGGTCATATCCGCTTTTCCCATACCGGGGTGAACGAAGTCGCCAGTATCGCCGATGCCGCCGGAGAGTTCCTGGACTTTGTGGTAACCGCCCTGGACCAGGATGAGTGCGATATCTTTGACCGGGCCCTGGAATACGAGAACGTTATCGACGATCTGGAAGAAACCCTGCGCCTGAATCATATCCATCGCCTGAACACGGGAGAGTGCGCTGTCCAGCCGGGATTGATCTTTATCGACATGCTGCAGAGTTACGAAAAAATCGGTGACCACACCTTCAAAATGGCACGGGTTCTGGCTGAAAGCTGCAAGAATGAAACACGCAGTCATTGATGTCGGCAGCAACACAGTGCGCATGTTGATAGCCGGTTGCCCCGACGGGTCGCCGGAGTTTTACACGTATGAGCGTTGTATCACCCGGCTGGCCGGGGGGTTCGATCCGGTCACCGGGCTGTCTGCCGCCGCCAGGCAGCGCACCCTTGAGGCTCTTTGCCGTTTTGCCGGACGCCTGCGCCAGGAAAAGATTCCCTGTCTGCGCGCCGTCGGCACCGCGGCCGTGCGCCGGGCGCCCAATCGTCAGCAGTTTATCGACGAGGTCAGGCAGGGGTGCGGCCTGCAGATTGAAGTGATTGACGGTGATGAGGAAGCACGCCTGATGACGGCGGGTATTCTCTCCGTGGTGCGGCCGGCACCGCAGCGGGCCGTGCTCCTGGATATCGGTGGTGGTAGTACGGAAATCGTGGCCAGTGAGCAGGGCAGGGTGGTCTTTCAACAGAGTTACCCCGTTGGCGTGGTGCGCCTGGTGGAGGATTGTCCCACCCCGGAGCAGCGACAAAAGCCCATCGACGCCATGGCGACGGCCTTTGTCCGCGCCTGCCCCTGGCAGAGGCTCCCGGGCAGTCCCCTTGTTCTGATCGGTACCGCCGGGACGGTGACGACCCTGGCCGCCATGCATCTTGAATTGAGCCGCTATGACGCAGCGGTCATCAATAATCATCGTCTTCCCGCCGACTGGATTCAGCAGCTGTATGCCCGCTTTTTGCAACTGTCGCCTGACGAGCGTGAGAACCTTCCCGGCATGGAACCGGGCAGGGGAGATCTGCTGCCGGCCGGCATGGAAATCATTCTGGCCCTGGCAGAGCGTCTCGGGGTAGACCAGATAACCGTTTCTGATGCCGGACTGCTTGAAGGGCTGTCTCTTGCCGCATGCAGTAATTGACAGCCGGCGCCGCTTTGCCTATTATCTCCCTTTTTTTAGCAATCCTTTGAATTTCCACCAACTCTAACATGTGCTATCCAAGGGCTGTCATGAACAAAGTTCTCTTGTCCGGAAACGAGGCTATCGCGCGCGGCACCTATGAAGCGGGCGCGCTGGTTGCCTGTGCCTATCCCGGCACTCCCAGTACTGAAATTCTCGAAAACATGGTCCAGTACAAAGAGGTTGATTCCTCCTGGGCACCCAATGAAAAAGTCGCTCTGGAAGTGGGTATCGGCGCCTGTTTCGGTGGCGCCAGGGCCCTGGTGACCATGAAGCATGTCGGCGTCAACGTCGCTGCCGACCCCCTGTTTACCCTGACCTACACCGGCGTGCGCGGCGGTTTGGTGCTGGTGACGGCGGATGATCCGGAACTGCATTCATCCCAGAACGAGCAGGATAATCGCAACTACGCCAAATTTGCCAAGGTGCCCATGTTCGAGCCGGCGGACAGTCAGGAGGCCCTGGATTACACCAAGCTGTCCTTCGAGGTCAGCGAACAGTTTGATACGCCGG
>CALFFB010000127.1 GCA_937958075.1 uncultured Geobacteraceae bacterium
AAGGAGATGCCGCGCTGGCAACCCCGCGGCTCATACGGCGGGATGCCCTCTTCGAGCTCGGGATAATCGGTGGCCTGCAGTTCCCAGCCGACAATACCGTCCTTGACATGGACATTCCACGAACAACTGCCGGTACAGTTGACCCCGTGGGTGCTGCGCACCACCTTGTCGCACTGATTGCGGTTGCGATAGAACTCTTCCCAACTGCGTGATTTCGGATCGACGATATCTTTTATCCAACTCATGATGTCCCACCTTTATTTAAGAGTCTGACGTTGTTGACGGATCAGGGATTGACGGACGCCGGGTTGCATCCGGCGTCTGGCGACCAGCACCGCCGCCCCGACCGCGATCAGAAGCGCCACCAAGGTCCACAGGGGCAGACGATCGGCCGGCACACTGCCGGCTTCGACGCTCTGCCCGAAAAACGCCGTCAGATCAGAAATCTCCTCGGCGGTCAGTGGACGTTCCCGGTAGTAGGCCTCCATGCTGGGGAATGACAGAACTTCCAGCACGGAACGCACACCCATTTCTCCATAGTTGTCATAAAGAGAGGTCAGATCCGGACCGTAATAGGCCGATGAACCGGCCAGCCCGGTCGCAGCATGACCGTGGCAGGCGAGGCAAGGTGCGCCGCCGGCACTGAAAGCCGTGGCCCCAACATACAGAGCTTCGCCGGCCCGGGGATCTGCTGCCCACAGAGAGGAACAAAAGCCCGCCAGAAGGATGAGACAGGAAACCAGCCTCAAAACGTGACATCGCAACATAGGCACTCCTTGGTATTCAGGTTTAGATCGTCCGCATCCCCACAGGGTCAAGGACAAAATCCGTAACAACCGAACCGGCACGACCAGGGCGACGCGCCTTGTCCTGCTCTGTTACAGGATCTATACCAATGTTTTACCAAAGATTCATTACATTGATTTAACTGACTTTTTACGGATATGCTGAAATCAGAGGAGGGGTGTGGACTAAAGCTTCGAAAAAAAGAGTTACAACACTGTTACATTTCAGGAAAAGTGTTCCGATTCGGTAACATCCGTGGCAATACGGTAACGCTGCATCTTTTCCCACAGGGTTTTGCGGGTAATACCGAGGGCTTTGGCGGCAGTCATTTTGCGCCCGTTATGGGTCCGCAGTGCCTGCAGGATGGCCTCCCGTTCGCAGCGGGCGACGATCTCCTTCAGGGACCCCTGGCCGAAATCGGGCTGGTGGGTGGTCGTGACCCCGGCACCGACAAAATCAGCCGGCAGATCCCCGGGCAGGATTTTGTCACCACGCCCCAGGGCGACGGCGCGCTCCATGGCATGTTTGAGCTGGCGGACATTACCCGGCAGGGGATGCCTTTGCACCAGCTCACGGGCGGCGGCGGACAGTTGCGGCAGGGGCTTTTTCATCTTGCGGGCGAAAAATTTAAGAAACATCTCGGCCAGGGGAATGACATCTTCAGGACGCTGGCGCAAGGGCGGCACTTCCAGGGCAATTACATTCAGGCGATAATAAAGGTCCTCGCGAAAACGCCCTTCACTGACCGCCTTGCCCAGATCGGCGTTGGTGGCGGCGACAATACGCACGTCGACCTTGTGCGCCTGATGACCACCCACCGGCTGCACCTGCTTGTCCTGCAACACCCGCAACAGCTTGACCTGTACCGCCAGGGGCAATTCCCCGACTTCATCGAGAAACAGGGTGCCGCCGGAGGCAGCCATGAACTTCCCCTTCTGTTCAACATGGGCGCCGGTAAAAGCCCCCTTGACGTGCCCGAACAGCTCCGCCTCCACCAGGTTTTCCGGGATCGCCCCGCAGTTGATCTTGACCAGGGGCTGTTCGCGCCGCGGACTTAAATCATGGATCAGGTCGACGAAGCACTCCTTGCCGGTGCCGCTTTCACCGGTAATCAGAACCGTTGAGTCCAGTGGCGCGATGGCTTCGAGGCTTTCCAGGGTGCGGCGCATCACCGGACTGTCGAAAATCAGGGGGGCGTCTTTCTGCTGGTCCGCGAGCACATCCTGGAGCCGGCGGACTTCGTCGGCCAGACGGAGCTGTTCGGTGATATCGCGACTGACCAGCAGGGTGCCGATGAATGCCCCGCTGTCATCGCGGATTGCCGAGTAGGAATTATCGAAATCACGCCCCTGGGCCTTGATGATCCGATGACTGGAAGGAAATTGCGCCGTCTGCAGATTGGCCAGCAGCTCGCTGATTTTTGGATGAGCGCGCCGGGGATGGATATCGAAGATCGAGCGGCCGATGATGCTGTCTGCCGAAACCTTACGGATTCGCTCTGCCGCCGGATTACAGATGCGGATGATATGCTGATGGTCGAGGAAGATCACCCCCTCGTTCATGTCGGTGATAATCGCCTCTAGGACCTGTGGTGTTGGCTGCATCCGGAACTCTCCCACCCGATGTAACGATCTGGTAACATGAGAATTGTACCCGTTGCTTCAGCCGTCTGCAACAGGAAGTCTTTTTCCTGATTCGTGCCAGGCCGGCACAACATAAATATTTTCTCATTGAATTTTTTACTCAATTAAATTATGTCGTTAGCCGATAAGCGTGGTATATTAAGGGAATGTCCAACTTTTTTCCCTGCTGCGGCCTGTTGAGATTCAGCACGCACAAGGATTTTTATGTCTGCCGACAAACCTCAAGATCTCGTCGATGTCACCATCATCAAGCTGGGTGAATACGTTACCGACGACTATACCCTCCTCCTTGAAGCACCGGATAACCTGCTGGAATGCCTCGCCAGTATCAAGGTTCACAATGCGGACAAAAGTATTTCGCCATCCGAACTCATCGCCATCCTGCAGAATCTGGACATCACCGATGCGGTTGACATGGAGCAGATCGCTATTTTCTGCGATGAGGCGGCGGAGGAGAAAAATCCCCAGCAGATGATCCTGGCCAGGGGCAGGGAGCCACAAAAGGGCAACGACGGCTGGTTTGAACTGATCGTCAAGACCGGCAAGGAAGGGTCGGAACTGGTCGAAGACGACAGGGGTCGGGTGGATTTCAAGGCCATCCAGAACTTTTCCAATGTCGATGTCGATGATCACATCGGCACCATCCACCCCCCCCAGGAGGGTCAACCCGGCCTGACCGTCACCGGCAAGGAGATCGAGGCCAAACCGGGCAATCCCACCGCCATCAGTGCCGGCAACGGTGTACGTATCGACGACGACGGCATCAAGGTTTACGCCACCCAGCCGGGGCGGGTGGTGGTGACCAGCAACACGGTATCCATTGCCGAAGAATTTGTCGTCAGTGGCGATGTCGACTACAAGATCGGCAATATCACCTTTAACGGCTTTGTCGATATCAAGGGCGATGTTCTTGACGATTTCCACATCACCGCCACCAAAGGCATCAAGGTGTCCGGCACCGTCGGCGCCTGCAAGATCAACTGTGACGGCCCCGTGTCCATCGGCACCATGACCGGCAAGGGGGTGGGGAAAATCACCTGCAAGGGAACCCTCGAGGCACGCTACCTGAACCAGGTCAAGGTGGAATGCTGGGACGACATCATCGTTTCCTACGAGGCGCGCAACAGCGTTCTCAAATCAACGGGGAAGATCCTGGTGCCCACCGGACAGATCGCCGGCGGCGAAGCTGTCGCCCTGGAAGGCATTGAAGCCAAGGCCCTGGGCGCCCGCTCGGGCATCAAGACCCATGTCACCGCCGGGATCTACTTTCCCGAGTCGGATCGCCTGACCTATCTGCGCAAACAGTTGAAAAGTTCGGCGGAACAGCTCAAGCGTATCGGAGAAACCCTCCTCGGCCTGAACAGCCGCCCCCTGCCCAAGGGGCGTGCCGCCCTGCGGGAAGCCGTGGAACTGCGCATCGGAATCCTGACCCAGCGCCAGGTCAAGCTTGAGGAAGATCGGGAGCAGCTCAGTGTTGAACTGCTGAATTTTCAGGCCGGCACCCACCCGACGGCCCAGCCGAAAATCAACGTTCTGTCATCCCTGAAAGAGGGGGTCGTCATCCACCTGGGAGACACCAACGCCGAGATTGACATGGAGCGCTCCGGAGCTGTATCCATCATTGAAGATCCCGAGCAGGGGGGCCTGCGCTACATGTCCCACACCCCCCTTTCCGTCTGGGAGGAACCGCCTCCCGCTGATTTCGACCTCGATCTGAACTCAGAAGTTCAGTAATCCCCCGCCGTTTCATCCCGATCCATTCCCTGGCTCATCGCTTTTTCAGCTGCGCGATAACCTTCTCGGCAACCTGGTTGGCCGCATTGACACAATCATTCAAGCCGACACCGGAAAAAGCGTTACCGGTGACGAACAGGCCGGGTGTCTGCGTCAGGGCCTCGGTCAGCCGCGCCAGTCGCTCGCCGTGCCCCCGAGTGTATTGGGGAATCGCCTGGGGATGACGAAAAACACGGGCAAACTCGGGATGTGTCGTTATCTTCATGGTTCGTTTCAAATCCGCCGCTGTGCGGGCAATCACCTCATCGTCTGACAGATCGATCGCCGCGGTGTTGGTCGCCCCCCCCATCATCGAGCGCAACAGGACCTTGCCGGCCGGAGCCCGATTCGGAAAGATACTCGAATCCCAAAGGGTTCCCAGGCAGTTGCAGCCTTCCGCCCGGGGGGTCAGATAACCGAAGCCATCCAGATCACCGGGAATCTGGTCGCGCCGATAACCGAAGCAGATGACATTCATGGGAGCGTAGGGAATCTGTTGCAGAATCTGTGTCCCTTCGGGATTGAGCTCAGCGAGCATGCCGGCAACGGCATAGGCCGGCACCGCCGTAACCACCAGTTCGGCCTCCAGCTGCCGGCCATCCGTCAGCTGCAGCAGAAAACCGCCGTCCCTGCGATCGATACGCTGGACGCTCTGCCCTGTCAGCAACTCCGCGTCCGTGCCTGCCTGCAGACTGTCGGTCAAATCCTGAATCCCCCCGATAAAGGAGGTCAGCACGCCACCCGGCCCGGCGGCGCTGGCCACCGCCTTGCCGGCCTTGACCTCTGCCCGTTTCTTTCTGGCCAGGCGGATCATGGCCCGCAACAAGCCCCCGTACTCCTGCTCCAGCTGGTGAATCCGCGGGAAACAGCTTTTCAGGCTCATGGTCTCCGGATCGCCGGCGAAGATGCCGGACACCATGGGCGCAATCAGCTTGTCCAAAGCTTCCTGACCGAGGCGCCGACGGCCGAATTCCGCCAGGGTCTCGTCGCCATGGTCCGGACGCTTCGGTACCAGCATCTCCCCGGCCAGACGGATTTTCCCCGGCCAGGAAATCATCTTCGAGGCGAGAAAGGACGGCCCGTTTTCCGGCAGGCGGTGCAACATGTCCCCGGTAAAAATGAACCGCTTGCGGGCGTTATCGTTGGAGCGCAACAGCCTGTCCTGAATCTGCAGACGCCGACACAGATCAAGGGTCATGGGCTTGTTGTCAAGAAAGCCGTTGGGACCCCATTCGCATAGATAGCCCTCGTCCTTGATCGACCAGATCTTGCCACCGGTGCGCTCCTGCTTTTCGATAATGCAGGTGGACACCTCGATGCCGGCCTGGCGGGCACCTTCCTCAATAGCAGATGCGGTCGCCAGCCCGGAAATACCGGCGCCGACTATTGCAATACGAGTCATGGGACATCCTTTGGTTTTGAAGGGTGATTTATCCTCTGCAGCCACGCTTGCGGTGTCGCATCCTAGCTGCGGGGCAACAGACAGGTCAAGCAGGATCGTGCCCGCATTTCGCGGCCAGCCCTTCCCCTTGACGCTGCTGACAGGGAAACTTATAGTGTGATGCTGCCATCTTGTCACAAGGAGAAAAGACTATGGCCAGGGATTATTATGCCGTTCTCGGGGTCGAGCGCAACGCTGACGCCACCACCATAAAAAAAGCCTACCGGAAGCTGGCCCAGAAATACCACCCGGATAAAAACCCCGGCGACAAGGCGGCAGAAGACCGTTTCAAGGAGGTGACCGAAGCCTACGCCGTACTTTCTGATCCGGAAAAAAAACGCCAGTACGATCAATTTGGTGCCGACGGGTTCCACCAGCGCTTTTCCCAGGAGGATATCTTCCGCAATGTCAATGTCGGGGATATTTTCGGAAATTTCGGCGGGGAGGACCTGTTCAGCCAGCTCTTCGGCGGCCGGGCCCGCACCCAGAGACCTCCGCGCCCGCCCAGCAGGGGACAGGATTATTCCATGCAGATCAGCATTCCCTTCCGCCTGGCGGTCCAGGGTGGTGAGCGCCGTATCGATTACCGGAACGACGGCAGGATCGAACAGATCAAGGTTCGTATTCCGCCCGGCATTGAGAAGGGGGCCAAGCTGCGTATCAGCGGCAAGGGGGGAGCCCACCCGGCAGGCGGTGCCGCCGGCGATCTCTATCTGCACATCGACATCGAACCGGATCCGATTTTCACCCGCGACGGTAACGACCTGCTGGTCCGTGCGGAAATCCCCTTCAGCGGCATCTGCCTTGGCACCACTATCGAAGTACCGACCCTGGAGGCACCGAAGCGGGTCAAGGTTCCGGCGGGAATGCAGCCGGGCCAGAAAATCCGGCTCAAGGGATACGGGGTCGCCGCCTCAGGCAAACGCCCTGCCGGCGACCTTTATGCGGTCATTGAGGTCGCGGTCCCCAAAAGTCTGAACTCCACTCAGAAAGAGATCCTGAAAAAGCTGAAAGAGGTCAATCTGTAAACAGTATCCGGCCCCGACCAGAGACCTTGAAGATAGTGAAAAAGTCCCGTTTTCTGCTTTCTACCACGACGCATTTACCTTGCCTTTACCTCAGGGCAGAAGGTATAGTATCGCCGCTTTAGCGGGTGTTGCACCATACCGCCGCACCCATCCTGTCCTCTTGGGGTTCAGGGAATTTGTCCCGGACCTGATATTTGACCTGGATGTTATCCTGACGTGAACCGCGTATCCCGACAGCCCAGACCTGGCCACCTGAGACCACTCCTGCAGTTACTGCCGCTGGCGCTGCTGCTGTTGTTGCTGGCCGGAGCACAAGGGGTCTTCGCCTGCGAAAAGTCCCTGGGAGGATTAAGGCAGACAGCCAATCCGCAGATCACCGGGTGTCATGGCGCGTATCCTGTCACTGCCGCCGCCTTCTGCTGTGACAGTGCCGCCTGTCATCGCAATACGGCTCCCCTGCGACACCTGGGCAAACCCGGCTTCGCCAACCAGATCAAAGGCCTGCAGCCCCTGCTGAGCGAATCACGACAAACGTCACCACAACCGCGTGTGGGCGCAGCCATCTCTGTTCTCAGCAATCCGCACCAACCGACCGGGCAAAACACCTTTACTGTCATTTCCACCAGACCCCGCCTGGCGTTGAGCATGCTCAAAACAACCGTCCTGCTGCATTGAAACCATCCTGACCGTATTACCAATCGTTCCACTGCATGCACCATCAATGATGACAGCATTCGTTATCATTATGCCCTGACAAAACCTTAGGAGATCTTTCCCGTGACTGAAAATCAACAGAAAGAACAAGACTTTACAGATAAAATCTGGGATTTTTTCTGTTCCTTGAAGCTGACCATACTCCTGTTGCTGCTGCTGGCGATCACCTCCATCATCGGCACCGTGATTCCACAAAATTCAGCGGCCTCTGACTACATCAATCGCTATGGCCAGTCCAACTATGAACTGTTCGTGACCCTGCAGTTTACGGATATGTACAGTTCAAGCTGGTTTATCGGACTGCTGGCCCTGTTCAGCGTCAACCTGATCTGCTGCTCCATCAAGCACTTTCCCAGAACCTGGAAGTTTTTCAAGGAACCGACCCTGATGGCAACACCGGGTCTGCTGAAAAACTCCGCCAACAAGGGGGAATTCAGCACCAGCGACACGCCGACAACTGTCGCCGACCGCGTGGCAAAAGCCCTTGACAAGGACTTCGCCAAGACCGTGCGCTCCGAACAGGACGGCAAGATCTACCTGTTTGCGCAAAAGGGTATTTTTTCACGCCTGGGCGCCTACCTGACCCATATCTCCATTCTGGTGATCATGGTCGGTGCCATCGTCGGCAATGTGTTCGGCTACAAGGCCTTTGTCAATATCGCTGAAGGGACTTCCGTCACCCAGGTCAGCACCCGTGACGGCAGTCAGCGCATCGATCTGGGCTTTGAGGTCCGGTGCGACAATTTCGATGTGGAATTCTACCCCGGCAGTCAGCGCCCCAAGCTTTATGCCAGTGATCTGGTCGTATTGAAGGACGGTGAAGAGGTCTATCAAAAACGCATCTCCGTTAACGATCCGTTGATGTACGAGGGCATCATTTTCTATCAGTCCAGCTACGGTCCGGCCGGCAACCCCTATGTTGACGTCAGGGCCACCAGCAACCAGACCGGTGAATCCGTCGAACTCAGGGCCCAACTGGGTCAGCGCATTCCCCTGATGGATGGCTATCAGCTGATCGTTACCGATTTTACCGAAAATGACCGTAACTTCGGTCCGGCCATGCGCCTCAATCTGGTTTCACCGGCCGGTGTTCGGGAAAATCCGGTTGTCGTCTGGCAGAACTTTCCCGAATTTGATGAACGCCGCGGCGGCACCTTCAAATTTGCCATGGCCGGTTTTAATCAGCCTTACTTCACCGGGCTGCAGGTGGCCAAGGACCCCGGCGTCAACATCGTCTGGGCCGGTTGCATCATGATGATTATCGGCCCCTTTGCCGCCTTTTTCTTTTCCCACAAACGGGTCTGGGCCTGCATCGAGGAAGATGGTGCCAAAACCAGAGTCCGGATTGCCGGCAACGCCCACCGCAATCAGGGCGGCTTTGCCCTGGCCTTTGATGAACTTCGCCAGCAGATCGAAACTGCGGTTAATAATGAACCCCCTAAGAAGGAGGGATAATCCATGGATAGCGGTCAACTTTTCAATCTGACGACAGTTGCCTATTTCGCCGCGATGGTTCTGTTCATCGCTTATATCGCCACCAAAAACAACAAGGTTGCACTGGTCGCAACCCTTGCGGCCCTGGCCGGTTTTATCATTCAGACCGTCGGTATCGGCCTGCGCTGGTATGAGTCCTATGCCCTGCTTGGCAGCGAACATGGACGTGCCCCCCTGACCAACATGTATGAGTCCGTCATCTTTTTTGCCTGGTCGATCCTGCTGGTCTATCTGCTCATCGACTGGAAGTACAAACAGCGCGCCGTCGGCGCTTTTGTCATGCCCATCGCCCTGTTCAGCATGCTCTGGGCGCAGATGAGCCTTAACAAGTCCATCGATCCCCTGGTTCCGGCGCTGCAGAGCAACTGGCTGACCTACCACGTCATTACCTGCTTTATCGGCTATGCCGGATTCGCCGTGGCCTGTGGTGTCTCCATCATGTTCCTGATCAAGGTCGGCAAGGAAGAAAAGCACAAGGGGCCGGAACCCATGGGCGGTATCCTCGGCATGTTTCCTCCGACCAAAGTGCTTGATGATCTGAATTACAAGGCGATCATGATCGGCTTTCCCATGCTCACCCTCGGCATCATCACCGGCGCTGCCTGGGCCTACTATGCCTGGGGCACCTACTGGAGCTGGGACCCGAAAGAAACCTGGAGCCTGATTGTCTGGTTTATCTACGCCGCCTTTCTCCACGCCCGTTTTACCCGCGGCTGGGTCGGTCGGCGTGCCGCCTGGCTGTCCATCATCGGCTTTGCCGCGACCCTGTTCTGCTACCTGGGCGTGAACCTGTACCTTTCAGGGCTCCATTCCTACGGCGGCGTCTGATCTCGACGTTCAGTCCGCATGGAGAAAACAGGGGTATCTGCTGTCAGATACCCCTGTTTGTCTTGCGCTTTTTTTCATTTCTGTTAAGTATTGATACTTGTGCTGCCGGCACCAGTCACGTCAGCGCACAGCACCATGCCTGAGTTTTTTCCGTTGCCAGGAGGGTTCCCCATGCATAGCCGCATCGCCAATGCCATCCAATTGCCCCATCAACCCGTCGCTATTCTCTGGAGTGAGGAAAAACCCGAAGGAGCGCAGACCTTCAAGGACAAGTCCTGGAGTTGTACCTTATGGCTGACGGCGGCAGCGGCCAAGGGCAAGGTCACCGCCTGCGGCCGGGACAGTTTCGGCTGTGTCGGTGGCGGAACCGGCGTTGGTTTCGGCGATCAGTACCCTAATTTCCCCGGAGGCACGGACGGATTCTGCCGGTTCCTGTCGAGCGGCAATGCCGGCGATCCCCAGGGGGAAGCCGTTGCCAAGGGGCTTAAAGCCTTTGTGGATGAGCATTTCATTGACGAATTCCTGCAGGGGGAACGCTACCTGAAAGATCCCCAGGCGGTCAGTGATTTTATCGATCAACTGCCGATCCGCGATATCCCCACGGACTATATTGTCTACAAACCCCTGGATCAGGTTGACCCCGATTGCGAAGAACCGGTATCTGTGGTGTTTTTCTGTGATCCCGACCAGTTCTCCGCTATCGGCGTCCTCGCCAATTACTCCTTTGATGGCAACGACAATGTCATCTTCCCTTTTGCCGCCGGCTGCCAGGCCATCGGCATCTATTCCTACGACGAAGCGGAAAAAGACACCCCGAAAGCGGTCGCCGGCTTGATGGACCTCTCGGCGCGCCTGTATCTGCGCAACCATTTCGGCCAGAACGTCATGAGCATGTCCCTGCCCTGGTCCATGTTTATGACCATGGAAGAAAACGTTACCGGTTCCTTTTTGGAGCGCAACACCTGGAGCAAGTTGCTGCAGAGCAAATAGAAATGTTTATAGCCATACTAATACTGTTCAGCCAAAATGTGTTCCAGGGTTCCTTCTTGGACAGTAAAAAACCCCGCCCAGAGGACGGGGCTTTAAAGGCGCCCCCAAAGGGGGCGTT
>CALFFB010000128.1 GCA_937958075.1 uncultured Geobacteraceae bacterium
CTGCTGCCCTGACCCAATGAGGGAAATTCTACCAGATAATTCCAGTTTGTCTTTTTACTGTGCTGATCTGAGCTGCAGAGAAGATGATGGGAAGGAGAAATGAGCGAGGAGGTGATTCGAAGGTGAAGAAACGACAATGCGGATCAGCTGTTTTGATTACGGCTTACGGTTCACGTAAACATCGAACTGAGCCATCAGAATCTTCTTTTCGCCGCGCCGAACACGCCGTTTTCCTCTATTCGCCGGTTATGGGCGAAAATAGCGTCATGATTTTGTTCAAACCATTGTTCCTGGAGAGTTTTTTGTAATTTGTCACACAGAGCCTCCTAGAAGGTTCTCGACAAGTTAATTCCGGCCTCCCGAGCCAGGCTGACAAGTGATGAGTTGACACTGAGATTGACCGGTTTTTTCGGTGCATCAACGCTTTAAAAAGAATGTGGATTCATGACCACCTCCGCATGCGCAATTCTATCTGCACTGAATATGCGCATTTCAGCGTTACGTCAAGTTTTGCAGTTTTTGTTTACAAGCCTCTGCCGGGTCCTGACTTCCAAATAAAATCTTTTTTAAAAAAATGTCTTGACTAAATTCTGAGTTATTGATAGCTAATATTAAAACTTACTGAACGGGGAAATAATGAGGGGGAATCATTATAAAAAAACAAAGCCATCGTTGCGGCATAAAGCCGCAACGATAGCTTTGTTTTTTTTAGTTAAAAGAGAATATATAGCAGCTGATCTGTTAGTCGCGATCCTAGTGTCGCTATTTAATTCCATTAATGTAACCCCACAACCAAGCAAAGGAGCCTTCTAAATGTCTAAACTCTCTAAACCAATTTTTCTCGCACTGTTAGTTGTCACTGTATTTTTCATTGGAGGGTGCGCAAGTATCGTCAGCAAATCTTCTTATCCGATTTCTATCACCTCATCACCTGAACAAGCAGATTACATTGTTACAAACAAAAAAGGTGAAAAGGTTCATAGTGGCAAAACGCCATCTACGGTGACATTAAAAAGTGGCGCAGGTTTCTTTCAGCCAGAAAAGTACAAAATAACTTTTACAAAAGATGGTTACTCGTCAACAACTTCAACTATTTCTGCTCAAATGGATGGTTGGTATATTGGAAACGTTTTATTTGGTGGTCTCATAGGGATTCTTATCGTTGACCCTGCCACAGGAGCAATGTGGAGATTGCCAGATACTGTATCAACTACACTATACGAAAACAAATCTTCTTTGAATATTACTGAGAAAAACTTGCACGTGCTAGTATATGATGATGTTCCTCAACTTTTACGCTCAAAACTTATTAAGATTGCAAATTAAATTTAATCACTATTTATCTGCGAAGCAAGAAAAGAGCATCGCCACAATTTCATATTCTTCTGAGCCTCTTGCAAAAGTCCGCATTTACTTTTGCAAGAGGCTCAAAATATTCAAGGTTTAAGGTCGATAACACCAAGGCTTAGGTGACAAGGCCGCCAAACCTTGATTTTTGTCCCCGCCGGGAGAATGACATGTCCGTCACCCGGATTGGTGTAGTTGGCGTAACTGCCCTTGAGCACATTGGCCCGATCGACCTGGGTGTGGACGTTGTATTT
>CALFFB010000129.1 GCA_937958075.1 uncultured Geobacteraceae bacterium
ACCAGGGGCGTATCTGGGTGGAATCGGCGGGCGCCGGCCAGGGCAGCTGCTTCTATTTTACCCTGCCGCGAGCGTGCGGTCTTTAAATCTGACCGAAGTTGTGATATTTCATTGGTGGGGGTAAATCTTCACTGCCAGAGCGGGAGGGTCCATGACCAGGGATTCGGCACCAACAGCAACGGAACCTTTTTATATCGTTGGTCTCGGAGCGTCAGCTGGAGGGCTGGAGGCGATTGAATCGGTGGTCCGCCATCTCACCCCGGATGCCGGGATGGCCTACGTCATCGTGCAGCATCTCTCCCCTGATTATAAAAGCCTGATGGTGGAGATTCTGACGAAAAAAACACCCCTGGCCGTGCATCAGGCGGAAGACGGCCTGCAGGTGGAAGCCAACGCCATTTATCTGATTCCACCGAAAATGGATATGCGGATTTATCACGGCAAGCTGTTGTTGTCGGAGAAGGATCCGGCCAAGCGCGGTATCAACTATCCCATTGATCTGTTTTTTACCTCGCTGGCCCAGGATCAGGGGCGCAAAGCCGTTGGCGTGATTCTTTCCGGAACCGGCAGTGACGGCACGCGCGGCCTGCGTGCCATCAAGGAGGCCGCCGGTCTGACCATCGTGCAGGACCCCGATTCCGCCGGCTTTGACGGCATGCCGCGCAGTGCTATTGAGGCCAACCTCGCTGATTTTGTCCTGACGCCTGATCAGATTCCCGATCAGCTGTTGAGCTACGCCAATCATCCCATAAAAACCGAGATACGCAATCAGGGGGCGCTGCTGCACAATGAAAATACCCTGGGGCGCCTTTTTGTGTTGTTGCGGGAGCGTCACGGCGTCGATTTCAGCCAGTACAAACCCGCGACCATTGTGCGCCGCATTGAACGGCGGATCACCATCAATCACGTTGACAGCATTGAAGAATACCTGCGTTTTTGTCAGTCCTACCCGACGGAAATTGATCAGCTGTACCGGGAAATGCTCATTGGCGTCACCAATTTCATGCGTGATCCTGAGGCCTTCCAGTCTCTGGCCGGGCGCTACCTGCCAGAACTTCTGCAGGAGCATCAGGAAACGGAAATCCGCCTGTGGTGCGCCGGGTGTTCGACGGGTGAAGAGGCCTACAGCCTTGCAATAATGGTGAACGAGGGTCTGGAAGCGTTGCGTATTAAAAAGGATATCAAGGTCTTCGCCACGGATATCGACAAGGAGGCCATTCAACTGGCCAGCGTCGGTTTTTATCCTGAATCGGTGGCGACGGATTTATCCCGAGAGTTGCTGGAGAAATACTTTGTTGCCACGGATCGTGGTTACCAGGTGAAACGGCATTTGCGCGAAAAGATTGTGTTCGCCCAGCATAATCTCATCAAGGATCCCCCTTTTACCAAAATCGATCTGATCAGTTGTCGTAATCTGCTCATTTACTTTCAGACGCCGGGTCAGCAAAAGGCCATGGATCTGTTTAATTTTTCCCTGGTGCCGAAGGGACTTCTGTTTCTTGGTTCCAGTGAAACCGTGGGTGAGGCGGACAATTTTTTTGAACTCCTCGACAAGAAATGGAAGATTCTGCGCTCGCGGGGACTCAAGCGTCTGGGAACCAATCATCAGCGGAACACCGAATTGTTCGAGCTCAGCCGGCGTGCCGGATCCTACGCCGGGCAGGCCGTTAATACAACGGGCATGCGCGATTATCTCTATGACCGGCTGCTGGAGCGGTTTCTGGAGGTGATCGCTGAAAATTACATTTCCTTTGCCATGCTCGTCAACTCGGCCAATGAGCTGATCCATATCGTTGGTGATTCACAGCGTTTCCTGCGTATCCCCACCGGGAAAATTCAGGCCGATGTCAGTCGTCTGCTGGTCCGTGAACTGTCCATTCCGGTGACCACCGGTATTCAAAAGGTTCTGCGCGAAAAGACCGCTATCAACTATACGAATATTCATCTCAGTACCGATCCGCAGCAGCCGGTCAGGGTCAAGATCTGTCCGATCCCCCATAAAGCCGGGATGGAACCACTGGTTGCCGTTTTTATCGAAGACGATACGCAAGGGCACAAGCGCGCCTCCACCGATCAGTACAACGTCGGCAAGGCCGCTGCCGACCGGATCATGGATCTGGAACAGGAACTGCAGTTTTCCCAGGAAAGTTTGCAGGCGACCGTCGAAGAGCTGGAAACTTCCAACGAAGAGCTGCAGGCCACGAACGAGGAGCTGCTGTCCAGTAACGAAGAACTGCAGAGTACCAATGAAGAACTGCAATCGGTCAACGAGGAGCTCTACACCGTCAATGCGGAATATCAGTCCAAAATCAGCGAGTTGACAGAGGCCAACAATGATCTGGACAACCTGATTTCCATCATCAAGATGCCGACCATCTATCTCGACGAAAATCTGGAAGTTCGCCGCATGACTCCGGAGGCCATGAATATCTTTCGCATTCTCGAACAGGATATTGGTCGACCCCTGGCGGATATTGCCCACAATCTGGTCGATGTCGAGCTGGAGGAATTGATTCTTACCTGCCGCTCTCCGGATCGGGAGTGTGCTCATCGTGTTCATGACAAAAAAGGCAAGGAATACCTGTTGCGGATTATTCCCTACAAAATTGCATCCAATGCCTATGCCGGCATTGTGCTGACCTTTTTTGATCTGTCGCTGCTGGCCACATCCTGTGACAAAGGGGGTGCCTCATGATTGATCATCCTGAGAAGAATGACAGCAGACTTCGGCAAGAGGCGGAAAAGCGCCTGGCTGAGCGTTTTCCCGAAGGGGAGGAGACACAAAGCAGAACGGAACATGAGCTGCGGGTGTATCAGGTCGAGCTGGAAATGCAGAATCAGCAGCTGCGTGAAACCCAGATCGAGCTGCAACAGGCGCTGGAGCGGTACAGCAACCTTTATCATCAGTCTCCGGTCGGTTATCTCAGTCTGGATGGGAAGGGGCGCATCTGTGAGCTCAATGAATCCTTCGCGGCCATGCTGGCGCGGCCACCGAGTGAGCTTCGGGGGACGCATCTGGTCCATTATCTGACCCCGGACAGCGCCGCCGTGTTGCGGCAGCGGCTACCAGCGTTCTTTAAAAATCCGGTCAATAAAATTCTCCAACTCTCCATAGCGACGCGTGGCACTGAGCTTCTGCATATTGAAATTCAGGGGCGGCGGCTGCAGACATCCTCTCTGCTGATCTGCAACGTGATTGATCGCACTGTTCAGTATCGCATGCAGGAGCAACTTAAGGCCGAACGCGAGCATCTGGAGCAGGAGCGCCAGAATCTGCAGACGATATTCAACGCCGCCCAGATCAGCATGCTGCTGATCGACAAAAACGGCAGGGTCACGCGGGTGAATGACCAGGCGATGCAGATGGTCATGAAAAACACGGGGGACGTGCTGCAACGTAGACCGGGAGACGCCGTGTGCTGTATCCATGCTGTCAGTTCCCTTGACGGCTGTGGCCAGTCCCAGGCCTGCTCCACCTGCGCTGTTATTAAGTCTCTGGAGTATGTGAAGAAAACCCGTCAGCGTGCGGTCGACGTTGATGTCGAAAAAACCCTTGTGGTCGATGGCCGGAAAAAGCGTTTCTATTTTTCACTGAGTGCCGTTCCCCTGGTTCTGGCCGGATCGCCCTGTATCCTGCTGTCGCTGTCCGACATCACGGCGAGAAAGGACGTGGAGGAGGCGCTGCGGAGAAAGAGCTCCGAGATTGAACAGTTTGTTTACATTGTTACCCATGACCTGAAAAGCCCGATCATAACGGTAAAAACCTTTCTCGACATGTTGCGTCAGGATATTGCCGAAGACAACAGGGTGCGGGTGGAGAAGGATTTGGCTTTTATCGCCGGCGCCGCCGATAAAATGAGCCAGCTCCTTGATGCTCTGGTGCAGTATTCGCGCATTGGCAAGGAGAGCGTCGAGGTCAAGCCCCTGGACTTTTCGCCTTTTGTCGAAGGCTGTCTGGGCGTCCTCGCCGGAACCATCCACGAGCGTGGGGTGAAGGTGGAGGTGGCGCCGCTGGCGATGACCCTCACCGGTGACGCGCTGCAGCTGGGGCAGCTCTGGCAGAACCTGGTGGAGAACGCCATCAAGTACATGGGGGATCAGCCGGCGCCGCGCATCGAGATCGGGGTGGAGGAACAGGATAAGGCCACGGTATTTTTCGTCCGCGACAACGGCATGGGCATCGGGCCGGCGGACCAGCAGCGGATTTTCAACCTCTTTTCCCAGCTCGATCCGGCAAGCGGCGGCAGCGGTCTGGGACTGGCCCTGGTGAAAAAGATCGTCGAGCTCTACCAGGGGCGTATCTGGGTGGAATCGGCGGGCGCCGGCCAGGGCAGCTGCTTCTACTTTACCCTGCCGTTGGCCCTGGCGCCGCCGGCCCAACAGCGCCAATCAGCCTGAATAAAGGATATCTTTTGCTATTCCCATTAGTGTCACCTGCTATTTTGAGACGTTTTGTCCCCCGGCTGCTGGTTGCGACCCTTGCCCTCTGCGCCCTGGTCGTGCCGGCGATGGCCGATGTTGCCGCGCCGTCCGCCGAAGGTCTGGCCGGTAAAACCTTTAAAGCCGCTGTTATCAGGGATTTCCCGCCTCTTTATCAGACCGACAATTCGGATAAGCCGCTTGGGTTTGCCGTTGAACTCCTCGATATTCTTGCGCGCGAGGGCGGGTTTTCGGTTGAGTATGTTATTACCGAAAACTGGGGTACGGCTGCTGAGCTGGTGCGCAGGGGCGAGGCGGATTTTGTGCCGGGTTTTGGCATCAACGCACACCGCTTGGCGGAGTTTGATTTCAGTGTCACCATAGAAAGTATTCCGGTTCGGGCCTTTGTCAAAAAAAATGACAATAGAATCATCAGGATAAAAGATCTGGCGGGCCAGAGGTTTGTTACCGCGGTCATTGATGAGGGCGCCGCCCATGTCGAGTTCAGGCGTCGTGGGGGCTATAATTTGGCCCTCAAAGATAACGTTGATCAGGGGCTTAATGCTCTGCTTGCCGGCCATGTCGATGCCTTTGTTTTTCCCGAGCCAGTTCTTAAACAAAAATTAAGAGAAATGGGGCTGGAAGATCATCTGCAGGTTGTTGGTGAGCCGCTGCTGACCCTGAAGCGGGGTTATCTGTTCCGCAAGGGGGATCCCCATGTCGCCGAATTCAATCGGTTGCTGACGGCGCAGGTTGATTCGCCGCTTTACGTGGAGCTGATGAAGAAGTGGTACGGGGCGCCCCAGCCGTTCTGGACGGTGCAGAGGGTGGTGCCTTTGATGCTGGCTCTGCTGATTGTGGTCTCCTTTGTCATTGTCATCTGGAAAAATCATTCTGTCAGACAGGTCAACAAAAGACTGCTGGAAAGTGAAGAGCTGCTGGCGCGCTCGCAGGAGATCGCCCATGTGGGCAGCTGGCAGCTCGATGTGGCGGTCAACCATCTGGCCTGGTCGGACGAGGTTTACCGCATTTTCGGCTGTGAGCCGGACGCCTTCGCCGCAACCTACGAGGCCTTTCTGTCCTTTGTCCACCCGGACGACAGGGCGCTGGTCGATGCCGCTTATACCGAGTCCCTGCGGGACGAACAGCGTGAATACGAGGTGGAGCATCGCATTGTCCGTGATAAAACGAACCAGGTGCGTTATGTGCGGCAGAAATGCGTGCACGAGCGGGACGCCGCCGGCCGGGTGCTGCGGTCCACCGGCATGATTCAGGACATCACCGAGCAGAAACTGGCGGAGCTGGCACTGCAGCAGAGCAAGCGCTACCTGGCGGCCCAGAATCAGGAACTGGAGCAGATCGTTTATGTGGCATCCCATGATCTGCGTTCGCCGCTGGTGAATATCGACGGCTTCAGCCGCGAACTTGAGTATTCCCTGAAGGATATCGGTGAGGTGCTTGATCGGGACCAGGAGGAGGCAACGCCACTGGCCCAGCTGCTGCGCACGGAGTTTCCCGACATGCAGCAGTCCCTGGCCCGCATCCGCACCAGCGCCCACAAGATGGATGTCCTGCTCAAGGGGCTGCTCAAGCTGTCGCGTCTGGGGCGGGCCTCTCTGGAGATCCGGACCATCGACATGAACCGTCTGCTGGGGGAGATGGTTACGACCTTTGCGTATCGCATCGAGCAGCAGGGGATCGAGCTGACCGTCGAGGAGCTGCCTGACTGCCGGGGGGATGTGATGCAGGTGAATCAGATCTTTTCCAATCTCCTCGATAATGCTATCAAATACCTTGACAGCGAGCGGCCGGGGCGCATCAGGGTGTCCGCCGTAGTGGAAAACAATGAGTGCGTGTATCGGGTCGAGGATAACGGCATCGGTATTGCCGACAATCATCAGAACAATATTTTTGAGCTCTTTCACCGTTTGCACCCCGCGGATTCCAGCGGCGAGGGGCTCGGCCTGACCATTGTCCGCCAGGTTCTCAGCCGGCTGGGCGGGGAGATCAGCGTCAGTTCAGAGGCGGGTGTCGGCAGCACGTTCAGTGTCCGGCTGCCGCGCTCATCGTGACCGGATATGTCAACTGTTACTATTTAATGCACACTGTGCGCAGACGGAGGTTGATGCAATGAAGCAGGAAGTGATCATTCTGATTGCCGAGGATGATGAGGGGCACGCCCACCTGATCCGGAAAAATCTGTCCCGGGCGGGTATCGCCAACGACATCATCCATTTCAAGGACGGGCAGGAGGTGGTGGATTTTCTCTTCTGTCTGGGAGACGGGCCTCATCGCAAGCCGGGTGCCGCCTATGTGCTGCTGCTGGATATCCGCATGCCCAAGCTCGACGGCACCGAGGTGTTGGAACGGCTCAAGGCCGACACGGAACTGCGCAAGATTCCGGTGGTGATGATCACCACCACCGATGATCCGCGCGAGGTCGAGCGCTGTCATATCATCGGCTGCAGCAACTACATCACCAAGCCCATTGAATACGAGGCCTTTGTC
Organism: uncultured Geobacteraceae bacterium; assembly: GCA_937958075.1. Classification (GTDB taxonomy): domain Bacteria; phylum Desulfobacterota; class Desulfuromonadia; order Desulfuromonadales; family Geopsychrobacteraceae; genus Pelovirga. Next base: position 6,928 of record CALFFB010000129.1, read on the forward strand.
AACGCCATCCGTCAGCTCGGGCTGTTTCTGACGGTGGTGCAGGTGCCCCGCATCAACGGCATGCCCTGATGGGGG
>CALFFB010000130.1 GCA_937958075.1 uncultured Geobacteraceae bacterium
GGATGGAGCAAGGTCGGCATTGCCGATATCGATTCCCATGGCAAACAGCTTCGTATCGTTGTCAAACGACAGCAGAACTATTTCTCGCGCAGCTGGCAGCACCCTCTTCGGGGCATTCTGACCTTCAAAAAAGAATTCAACTGGTTACGACATTGCGAAAAGAACAACATCGGGGTGCCGATGGTTGTCTACTTTGCCGAGCGCCAGCAGGGGAGAAACCGTCAGGCGATCCTGGTCACGGCCTGGCTTGATCATTACCGGTCCCTGGAAAATCTCATGGCAGAGTGGCGCCATACCCCACCGACGCGACAACTACGTCTGGCTGTCATTCGCAGCCTGGCCGACGTGCTGGCGCGTTTTCATACCTGTGGCCTTGAGCACCGCTGCCTGTACCCGAAGCATGTGTTTATCGACTGTGCTTCCGAGCCGCCACACTGTGCCCTTATTGATCTGGAAAAGACGCGGTTGTCACCCTGGCGCGTCAACCGTGTGTATCGCGATCTACCGCAGCTGGTGCGTTATCTTCCGGAAGCCAGGCGGACGGACAGGGTGTGTTTCATCCGCTCCTACCTCGGTCAGAACCGCCTGGGAAAAAGGGGGAAAGCCCTGTGGCACGCAATCGACGCACAGGGTCGCCACAAAACAAACCGCCATCATGGTCATTGACTCCCGTCCCGTCATCCAGCGCCTGGCCTTCGACGATACTGACCTGCCTGAGGTCGTCTGTCATACCCTGCTGCGCGAGCTTCCCAAGCGGCGTCAGGTTTTTGCCGCACACTGGGGTGACAAACCGGTGATTGCAAAGCTCTATTTCGGGCGCCGCGCAAAGCGTCACTGGCAACGAGAGCTATCCGGAAGCAGGGCTTTGCGTGCTGCCGCTATCACGACACCTGATATTCTCCACAGCGGAGGCCTGCGCGATAACAGCCTTATCATCCTTTATCAGGCATTACCCCAACCGGTGACCGCCCTCGAAGCCTGGGACAGATGCGAGACGGACGCAGAGCGGTGTCAGCTGCTGCGCCGATTGCTGGCGCTGATCGCCGCCACGCACCGGCACGGGTTATTGCAGACGGACATACATCTGAACAATTTTCTGCTCAGCAACAAGGCTCTCTACGCCATTGATGGTGATGGCGTGCGCCGCTACCCAGGGGCGATTCATGCCCTGCTCTATCGAAAAAATCTGGCCATGCTGCTGGCGCAACTGCCCATCTCCGCCGAGAACCTGATAAACGCCGCTGTCGCCACCTATCTTGAGAATCATCCACAGCCGCACCCTGATTTTCACAACAAACTGACAAAAGATCTTGACCGGGCCCGGCGCAAAAGGCGTTTACGCTATGTCGCCAAATGCACCCGCAACTGCACTGAATTCGTCCGCCGGCAGACATTTCGCCATCTGACCATCGCTCGCCGGGAGCTGGCCGCAACGGATACCCTGAAGGATTTTCTGCACGATCCGGACAGGTTTCTGGGGCAGGGAATGCTTCTGAAAGAGGGCAACAGCGCTACCGTGGCCAAGGTCATGACCGATGAAGGAGAGTGGGTCATAAAACGCTACAATCAGAAAAGCCTGTTGCACGCACTTAAAAAGAACCTCAAGTCCAGCCGCGCCCTGGTCTCCTGGCGTAATGCGCACCGTCTTGCCGGCAGCGGCATTACAACGCCCCAGGCCCTTGTTCTGATGGAAAATCGCGTTGGTTTGTGGAAACGAACCTGCTACTATGTCTCGCGCTGGTGTGACGCCTCCGACCTGGACCAGGTTTTCGAAACCTTCGATGAACCGAAACAAAATACGGCGGCAGCCCGTGGACTGGTAAAGCTGTTGCGACAATTTCACCAGCTTGGCATCTACCATGGTGACTGCAAGGCAACAAACTTTCTGGTAACGGACACCGCGGAGCCGGTAGTCATCGACCTTGATGCCATGGGCGAAGGACGCTGGCGCTTTCTCTACCGCCGCAGATATCGCAGAGACCGACAGAGATTCCTCGCCAACTGGCCGAAAAAGTCTCCTCTGCATCATTTTTTTGACCAACAATTGCCCTGAAATGCTTTAATGACGCTGTCATTAACAGAATAATGTTCAACCCTCCTCTTGCATGAGGACAGAATTTCCATGACAAGGGCGTTAAGTCGCCGGGATGGCGACTTTCGAGCGGCCAGGGATGGCGTTAAAGCGTCCCAAGGAATGAGAATTCAGACCTCATGCTGAACAGCTGTACGGAGTTTACAGATTCATGTCCAAAGTCATCCTCGGATTATCCGGCGCCCTGACCCACGATCCTTCTGCGGCCCTGTATGTCGACGACAAACTGGTGGCCGCCGCCGAAGAAGAACGCTTTCTCCGCGACAAGCACGCAAAGAACCGCCTGCCCTATGAATCGGCCAGATTCTGTCTGGAGTTTGCCGGGCTGAAGCCGAGAGATGTGGATATCGTCGCTTTTCCTTTTGCTCCCATTGGCCTTAACCGCCCGGAACGCTGGCACTTTGCCAAACGCTACTGGTACGCTCCTGATCGGGCGCTGATGGCGCTGTTCAACGGCAACCGTCACTATCGCCGGAATGTCGGCAATGTCCGGACCCTGCTCAAGCAGCTTGGCATCAACTGGGAAACCGTCGCTTTTGTGCCGGTGGAACATCACCTCGCCCACGCCAGCAGTGCCTACCACTTAAGCGGCTTCAAGGGCAAAACCGCGATTCTCGGCATCGACGGCAAAGGGGAATACGCCACCACCTTTTTCGGTTATGGTGAGAACGGCAAAATTCACAAAATCAAGGAATTCTACGATCCGGATTCCCTCGGCGGCCTCTATGGGGCGATGACGGAATATCTCGGCTTTGACATGCTCGATGGTGAATTCAAGGTCATGGGCATGGCCCCCTACGGCAATCCGGACAAATATGATTTTTCCCGTCTGGCGCGCTTTGAAAACGGCGAGCTCACTGTCAATACGCAACTGGTCAACACCATCGGTCTGCGCCGCTACAAGGAGAATGGCAAGGGTTACTATTTCAGCCCCAAACTCATTGAGTGGCTCGGCCCGAAGCGCCAGGGAGACATCGCCGATGAACCCTACATTGACTATGCCGCCTCGGTGCAGAAGCTGTTTGAGGACCTGTCCCTGAGGATGATCGACTACTATTTGAAGGATGTTCTCAAAGAAACCGGCCAGATCTGCTTTGCCGGCGGTAGCGCCCTCAATGTCAAGCTCAATCAGCGCATTATTGAACTGCCCTACGTCAGGGAGCTGTTCGTTCAGCCCGCCGCCTCCGACGCCGGAACCGCCCTTGGCGCTGCCTCCTACGCCGCCCATCTGGCCGGCATCGAAGTGGAACCCCTGCAGCATGTCTATCTGGGTCCGCAGTACACCACCGAACAATGCATCGCCGCCTGTGAAGCCCACAAAGAAAAACCGCAGTGGGAACGGGTCAATGACATTGTCGCCACCACTGCTCGCCTGCTGGCCGACGGCAATCCCGTTGCCTGGTTTCAGGGCCGCATGGAATTCGGCCCGCGTGCGCTGGGCTGCCGCAGCATTCTCGGTTGCCCCAGTGTGGCGGGCGTCGCCGACCGCATCAACGAGCAGATCAAATACCGCGAACGCTGGCGCCCCTTTTGCCCCAGCATCCTCGACCGGGTCGCACCGGAGATTCTTCAAACCGACCATCCGGCGCCCTACATGACCTTCACCTTTGATGTCCATCCCGACTGGAAACAGCGGATTCCGGAAGTTGTCCACGAGGATGGCACCTCCCGCGCCCAGGTGGTCGACAAAAATACAAACCCGCGCTATTACGCCCTGCTCGAAGATATGGAAAAACTGACCGGCAACGCCGTGGTACTCAACACCTCCCTCAACCGCCGCGGCGAACCCATGATCTGCGCACCGCAGGATGCCCTGAACATGTTTTACGGTAGTGATCTCCAGTATCTGGTGATGGAAGATATTTTGGTGAAAAAGAATGGCAAAGAACATAAATAGTTTTGTTCAAGAAAATGATGAAATACTTATCAGCATCATTATTCCAACATATAACTATGGACATCTCTTAGATCGAGCAGTAAAGTCTGTAGCATCGCAAACTAATGGCCACAGATTTATTGAGACAATCATTGTCAATGACGGTTCTACTGACAACACCGCAGAAGTAGTTAATGAGCTAAAATCTTATTTTTATAAAAACCTCACAGTAATCCACAAAGATAACGGTGGCGCAGCGTCTGCTCGCAATGTCGGTTTAAAAAAAAGTAGGGGTGCATATATACTTTTTCTAGATGCGGATGACGAACTGGCACCTGGAGCCATTCAAGCAATACTGAACACCATCGATAAATTTCCAAATTTCAGCATCCTTCTCGGCGCTCATATTTCTGTGTTTCCTGACGGACAGGAGAAACTTCGTCACCCCACACCTGTTCCTGCAAGCAATCCTAGACAATTAATCATTAGATATTTACTGCAAAAAAAAATCAGCATCTCTCATGGCTGTTCGCTTTTCAATAGAGATCTGCTTTTACAAAGACCTTATCCAGAGACACTTAACAAAGGAGAGGATATCCCTGTTTTTGCATACCTCCTTATAAGTGGCAAAACAATAACTATCAGTCAGCCTTTGGCAAAGATACACAAACACGGTAGCAGTTTGCGTCACAGTCGAAATAACGAAGAAAATAATGCTCTAAAAATGGTTGAGGAAGTCTTTTCTTATTTACCCCCAGAATGTCAAAATCTTCGCGATCGCTATCTTGCCCAGCGCTATTTATCATTATTTCGAAATGCGCTGATCCATAAAGAAAAATCCGCAATAAAATCATATTACATAAAAGCAATAAAGAAAAATTGGATGGTACTTTTCAATCTGTCCTACCTACGAAAAGCCATACGTGCATTCATATTTACTACCAATTAGTTCAGGTAAAAATTTATGTCTAAACAAAATTTAAAATTATATTGGTGGGCAAAAACAGAAAACGGTAAGAAAAATTTTGGGGACTGGCTTTCACCCGTATTATGTGAGGCGATATCAGGAAAAAAGGTTGTTTATGCTGACCCGTCTCAGTGTGACCTTGTCGCAATAGGGAGCATCCTTCAAAAAACAAAAAATCACTTCTGGTCCCGTCGAATTCATGTATGGGGCAGCGGCTTAATAGAAAAAAAAGCGAAATTTCGATCACCTCATTATTTTCATGCTGTTCGGGGGGAACTAACAGCAAAAACAATCTCTAACAAAAAAATACAGACACTTGGAGATCCTGGTTTACTTTGTGATCTGCTGCTTCCACCCTCAAAAAAAGATAAGTTTTTCAAGCTTGGAATTATTCCACACTACGTTGACAAAGAGCATCCTTTGCTGACTGAACTTAGTAAATATAAACATGTTTGTATTATCGATATTTTTTCTGAAATTACAGATTTCTTGATGCAAGTCAGTCGTTGTGACTTTATCTTGTCTTCGAGCCTGCATGGGCTGATCGTCGCCGACGCCCTGAAAATACCTAACGGCTGGATTAAACTGTCGCAGCAAGTCCGGGGGGATGATTTCAAATTCGCCGACTACTACTCAGTATTCGGCCTTACAGCCATCAAGCCCTACCCCATTCACGCCGCCACCACAACCGCTGAAGTTGAGAGCTGGTGCGCACCTTACCAGCGTCCCGGACTTGATCAGATCAAACAACGCCTGCATGAGGCCTTTCCTTTTCGTTAGCCCTATTATCAGCTCTGTCTTTATTCCGGTCGTTGATAAATCCTTGTCACGGATCGTCTCTCAGAGAAATCCCCGAGCAAACGATAACCACCGTGATTCTGCGGTGACCCAGATTTTTCGATAAGAATCAGCAGATCATACTCTTCACCACTCGGAACTGCTTGTAGCTGTTCGGCAACATCATCTGCGTACTGACAATTATCCATTGCAACACGATCTGCATACAGACACAGACGCCTGTCATTCACCAACACCCGCAGTTCGTTTTTCACATCTTTTCCGGCAAGCCAGTTCCCAGCCATAACGATACCGCTTTTCTCTTTTTCCATATAACTCAATGTTTTTGCAGCAGGAACCACGAACAGCAAAATTGCCATCAGCCCTACAAGCAGGGAACGTCCAGTGAGCCGTTGCCACCAGAGGCCGGCCCCGTATCCGACAAAAGGCAGAGTTAAAGCTATGGGTATCCACAGATAACGGGTCACCGAAAAGTTATAAATAAGGCTGAATAGTACATTCAGCAGAAAAAAAACTACCCAGGGCCAGACGATAACTGCACAGGATCGCTCGAGAAACACGCTCCTACGATGACGCAAAGCCCACAGGGCAACAAGCGAAGTCGGAAAGACCTCTTTGACCAGAATTTCGAGCAGACCCAACAGGTAGATCAGCGGGGTATAATGACGCACCGTTTCTATGAGATTGTTCTTTAAATCGGACTGTGGAAAGTCCTTTTGTATGTCTTTGAGCTGTTCCTGTATCTGCTGGTATTGATTAAACAGATCAAGGGTGATGAAATCACGCCCCCACTGCACCAATTCGGGAAAACGGGATAGAGTAGAAAAACCGGACTGTGAAAAATACCACAATATACTCAATATCCCGGTGGCCGTCAGTCCAACTGCAGTCAGCCAAAACGCCAGAACAGTCCATCCTTTGTGCTTCCTTTCACTCGCAAACAACGCCAGCACTGGCATTAAGCCAATAAGTAAAACTCCCTCAATACGGATTAATGGCGCCAACACCAGCAGCAACAGCAAGCACGTCATCCAGACAAAAGGATGAACGGACTGACGCCAGGCAAACAAGGCGAGAGCACTTAAGACCAACAGCAGAAACAGGGGATCTCGAATAATGGCTGTTACCGGCTGATTAAAAACCGGCAGCACGGCAAATAACAGACTTGCGGCCAGGGCGGAAACCCGATCAAACAGCCTCATTGTTAGCAGGTACACTGGCAAGAGACAGATGACCAGAGGGAACAGACTCAATAGCTGACCGGCCAGAATCCAGTCTGGAATCAAGAACCGGATTGCGGCCAGTAGCAATGGATAAAGAGGCATGCCGTAATGTTGACTACCTTCGGCGTACAGCCCTGCTGCATACTGTTGTGCGGCCGAGATATAAACGACAGCATCCCGATTCACCACGGGTGACTGGATCAGCAAAAAAATCTTTACGAGCAGCGATATCAAGACGATACAAAGAAAAGCCCGATGTCGAAAAATAGCAGCCGTCAATTTCCCTTTCATGTCTGGAATTTCCGCTGAAAGCGCTTATGCAGTTTTTCACCACGTCGTCTGACCTGTTGCCACAAAAAAGTCTTGTCCCGCAGGGCTCTGGGCAGCGGCTCTTGCGTGTAGTCGCGAATGAAACGATACAAATCCCGCGACGTCAGGCCGATTTCCATGCTGGAAAAATACAATGCAGACAGATCTTTCAGGCGGCGGCGAAAAGTGATAGTGCTTTGGAATTGAACCCGATGCAAATCAATGAGATAGAGGTGGAAGTTGTCCAGGTTGACCAGATCACGGCCTGTCGAAATATCCAGTAAAAAGTGGCAGAGATAGAGATCACGATGATTCATCCCCTGCTGATGGAGTGTGTGCGTCATCTCAGCGACCCTTTTGATCAGTGCTCGCTTGAGCCGTGCGGTAGGTGGATGAACCGACCAGAGGCGACAAAAATCTTCCAGACTCTCGGTTTCAGTCAGCTCTTTGGTCACCAGAAAAGACTGTCGAGTGGCAGGCGATCTACCCCGTTCGCCATAAGCGACTGTCGTCAGAGTATCAATTCCGACCTTATGCAGGGCATCGATCGCCTGCCATTCGTTGCGGGCGCTCAGCACAGGCGGCTTGCGCAATGTAAGTATGCTGCGTAAAATACGCCACCAGCCAATGCCCTGATACATCTTGACAAAATAACTCTCCCCCAGCAGCTCAAAGCGCAAGGTACGACGGCCGTCCATGTTGCGGTATTCCTGCCCCTGCAGGGCGAATATCTGAAGGAAAGGATCCTTGCCATCCCACAGGCTTTCCCACTCAGGGGGAAGAATCAGCATTCCAGCACCTGCTCTATCTTATCGACAGCCCGTTCCGGCATACTGAAAACATCCTGTTCCGCAACAAACTGCATGGCATTTTTGCGCCGCAGTTCTGTTTTCTGATCGGTCAGCATCTTCACCAGCGCAGCATTCATCTGATTTTGCTGGAAGGGATCATCCAGAACAACGCCACATTGAGCCTGATTAATATAAAAACTGTAGCCACAAACGCCGGACACCAGTTGCGGCAATCCTGCCGCCATGGCCTCAAGCAGCACAGTACCCGTATTTTCCCGGTAGGCGGGGTGCAGCAACAGATCAGCGGCAAACAGCAATTCCGGAATATCATCCCGACCACCAGGAAAAAAAACCTGTCGATCAAGGCGCAGTCCTTTCGCCATACGTTTGAACGGTTGAGCAGAATCTTGGCCAATCACGTAGAGGAGAGCTTTTTCTTTGATGTCTTCGGGCAGAGCAGCAACAGCTTTCAAGCTGCGATCAACACCTTTGGTTTTAAAGCCTGAACCCACCATCAATAAAAACAACGTGTTTTCTGACAAGCCAAGCTCATCGCGTTTTTGTTGCCTGATAAGCTGGTAGTCAGGTGGCCGGAGTCGGTCTCGCTGAATTCCCGGTGGCAGTAACGTCATTCTTGCTTCCGGGGTCTGATATACCCCTGTAAAAACGTCTTTTTCCGCCGGTGAGATCAACAGAATATGGCAGTGGCCATCTTTGGCAAAAACAGTCTGTTCAGACTTGAGAAAACTGCGGGTGCGTGGCAGCACTCTGTAAAGGCAGGAGCGATCTTTGACTTTTGCGGCATAGCAGGGATCAGCTGCATAGTAGACGTCCAACCCCGCCATCCGGTTAAAACCGATCAGACCGTCATAATGTTGCTGCGCAACTTTCAGTCTCACCAGTTCGGCAAACTTCTCATAACGACGATAGTTGAGCCAGGCATGAACTGAAAGCACCTCGACCCTGATCCCCTCCGGTTGCGGACCGCTCCACTCAAGACAGTACACATCGACCTGATGACCTCGCCGCTGGCACTCCTGAGCAATTTTTACACAGTCTCGCTGCAGACCGCCGTAGGGAAAATATTTAAACAGGACAAAAGCAAATTTCATAGGATAAAATTCAGTGTCTTCATTCAAGAAATTCAAGTCTCTTTAGGCACTTAAGTTGTTTTTCTGAAAGTTCGGTAGCAGCTGCATAGCCTTTCCAGAATTTCTCTGAATGTAACTGAAATGTCTGTGTGTCCTCTTGATAACGCCCTAACAAATGTCTGAAATTTCGACGGCGTTGGCTATTATTAAGGGGCTTATTGCGAACACGCAAATCAAGAATATCAATCAGGGCAAAACGACCCGATGGCTGAAGCAGGATGTTATTCCAGTGGAGGGAACGAAAAAGGACTCCGCGGCGATGAAGAACCGCGACAAAAGCTCCAAGTTTTTCAACCGTCATGGCAATTTCTTCTGTTTTGGAATTTTGGCAAACTTCCCTTAATGGATTGCCCATGAGATATCGGTACCAGACCAGTTCACGTGGTGGGCAACTGCAGCGCCGATAATCTTCAATCGTCACCGTATCGATACCACGCTTTTTAAGTATTTGTGCATTTTTAGCAAAACGTTTCCCGGATGGTAAAATTAACGCTCTGGAAAGTATCCGTTTACGTCTGAAAATCTTGACGATCCTCTGGTCTCCGGTCAGTAGAACCTTTGGACCAAAGGCATCTTCTGCGATTACCTGTGATCGATCAAGTAAAGACCGAAATTCCTCAGGAGTCATTTTTTAACATCCCCTCCAGCAATTCGGCAATTGCCTTAAGAACCTGTTCAGGCATGATGGCGGACGCGCATTCATCGTCACGCTCACATTGTTTACGCAGGCATACGGCACAGCTCAGGGGCACCTGCAACAACCGGTGATGCTCACCTCGGGGGCCGTTACGTCGGGCGTCTGTTACCCGATACAGGGATACGGTAGACGTTCCCACCGCAGCGGCAATATGCACCGGCCCCGTATCGCAACCGACCACCAGATCCGCACGTTCCAGCAGGGCGATCAGGTCTTTCAGGCTGCCCCGTGGCCAGACGATAGCCCGGCCCGCGGTTGCCTCGGCAATGGTCTCGGCAGCTGTT
>CALFFB010000131.1 GCA_937958075.1 uncultured Geobacteraceae bacterium
TGATTCTCGGACTGACGGGCAATATCGCATCAGGTAAAAGCACTATCGCCCGTGAACTGGAGCGGCGGGGCGCGGTGGTGGTCGATGCGGATCAACTGGCGCGGCAGGCGGTCGCGCCGGGGAGCCGGGTGCTGCGGCAACTGGTGGCAGCCTTTGGTGAGGAAATCCTTGACCCGGCCGGTGAGCTCGATCGCAAGGCCCTGGGACAGAGAGTATTTGCCGATGCGTCGGCGCGGGCCCGGCTGAATGCCCTCGTTCATCCGGCGATAGCTGCGCTGGCGGAAGAGCGTTTGCGCCGGCTGCGGCAGGAACACCACCCCCTTATTGTCTATGAGGCGCCTCTGCTTTTTGAGGCCGGAGCCCAATCGCGGGTCGACAAGGTGCTGATGGTGACGGTGAGGCCGGAGGTGCAACTGTACCGCCTGTTGACGCGGGACGGACTCGACGAAAAGCAGGCGCGGCAGCGGATAGATGCCCAGATGCCGCAGCAGCAGAAAGCCGCTCTGGCGGATTACTGCATCGACAATTCCGGCAGTTGGGAAGAAACCTGTGAGCAGCTAACGGCTCTGTGGGAAGAGTGGACCGGGGAGGACGCCGTCAGCTGATGGTGTTCCCTTCGAGAAAGTGAACGCAGCGGGCGAGGACATCGTCCAGCTGCGGATTGTCGCTGGTGGTCAGAACGTGCGGAACCTCGTCGCCGTAGATGTGCAGGACTTTGTCTCTGCTGCCCAGTAGTGCAAACAGCGCCTGAGCCGTACCGGGAGCGATGGTGGCGTCACCGGTCGAGGTCAGGACCAGGGTCGGAGCGGTAATCCGGGGCAGGATGGCGGGCAGACGACGCCGGAGCAGGTTGATCTGATGAATTCCCCTTAAGGGGCGCCGGCTGTAGTAGAAGTCGCGTTCTGTTTCGCTGATGACCCGTTTCTGGTAGGGCAGAAACGGGCTGAGAAGACCGGCGTAGGGGGCCAGATGATGGCGCAGTCGTAAAAAGGGAGCGAGGAGGACCAGCCGTTCAATCGGCTGGCGGGCGGCGAGAAACAGGGACACCAGGGCACCGGTGCTCAGGCCGCAGAGACTGACCTGCAACTGCATCCGGGTCAGGGCCTGGTAGCCCTTGCTGGCGGCGTCAAGCCATTCCTGATGACGCCGTTTCCGCAGGTCCTGCGGGCTGGTGCCATGGCCGGGCAGGCGGACGCCGGCGACGGTGAAATGGTGGCGCACCAAAGCATCAGCCAGGGGGCGCAGTTCTCTGGGTGAGGCACCAAAACCATGGATCAACAGGACCCCCTGGCCGTTGCCCCTGTCGGGTGTCAGCAGATAAGGGAGATTGTCAGCATGACGGACACCGTCTCTCTGTGCCTGCTGAATCTCTTGCTCCAGCCAGCTCAATGCTCATCCTTCCCGGTTTGAGTTGTTCCCCTGCCATAAGAAAACGGCTCCCCGTTCGCGCAGAAGCCGTTTCGTTTCTTCTTTGTTTGTCCCTGTCAGCTGGGAAAGCCGAGACGGGTTGACAGCTCTCTGGAGGCTTCGAGAATCAGCGGCGTCAGTTCGCTCTCCAGGCGCTCGTTGCTGATGCGCATGGTCGGTCCGGAGATGCTGATGGCACCGATAATCCGGCGGGTATAATCACGAATGGGAGCGGCGAGGCAGCGTACCCCGAGGTCGAGCTCCTCGTCATCAAAGGCATAGCCTTGCTCACGTACCAGCTCAATCTCCTTTTTCATGTCCTGGGCCGAGGTGATGGTCGTAGAGGTATGGGCGACATAATCGATTTTAGGCAGCAGGTCTTCCAGTTCCTCATCGGTCATAAACGCCAGATGCACCTTGCCGGAAGCGGTACAGTAAGCCGGCAGCCGCGAGCCGACGCGGGAGACAACGCGCACGGTCAGATTGGTTTCCACCACGTCCAGATAGACAACATGATGCTCCTTGTAGATGACGACATAGGAGGTTTCGTTGCTCTTTTCGACCATTTTCTCCAGAATCGGTTTCGCCTGACGCAGCAGCCCCATCTGTTTGATGAAGGTTTGTCCCAGTTCCAGGGATTTCAGGCCGAGGCGGTAGTTCTCCGTAGCCTTGTTCTGTTCGATATAGCCGCGGGATTCGAGGGTGGCAAGAAGGCGAAAAACGTTATTTTTGTGCAGCTTGAGGCGTTTGCTGAGCTCGGTGACCCCGAGTTCGTCGACATCTTCGTGAAACTGCTCAAGCAGATCCAGAGCGTGGGATACCGCCTGAATGATATATTCCGATTTGTCTTTTCTGACCATGATATCACTACCTTTGTGTTGGACAGGTTGCCTGAAACGGTCTTTTTTTTACGGTCGGCCGGGATAAATCACGTAAGCCGCCAAAAAGTAACGCACGATTCTATGCCCGCACCTTATAGAGTGTCAATGATTATCGGGATAGTCGAGTTTATGACAGAACTTTTCGGGGAGTATAGAATGGCGTTTTACTTTTGTCCACAGAAAGACGAATTTTTTTGTCATTTTATCAATTCACGCAAAACGCTGGTGGCATAACTGCCTTTGGGCAGGGCGAAGCTCAGGGTCAGGCGGTCTTTTGCGGCTTCGACAATACGCGGCTGCTGCAAAGGAACCCGCAGGGCCCGGCGCTCACCGGGCATGTCGAGGCCGGGACCGATCTTCCAGCTTTCCAGGGTCAGGCCGGCCTGCTGCAGCAGGTCTTCCTCGGCGTGTCCGGGCTGGTGCCGGGCGAGCATGGCTTTGTGGCCGAACAGGGGGGCTGTGGGACTGATCTCGAAACGGTCGGCGCGCGGCTGTTCCGCGTGCTCGTCTTCAACCCGGAAGCAGGCCCCATTGTCGTGTTTCATGGCGATATCGCCGGTCACAAGCTGGTCCGGAGCATCGATACGCCGCAGCAGGAGCTCATCGAAAAAACGGGATTGAAGGGCTGACAAAAACAGCCGCAGGCGCTGCTTGGGTATGGCCAGAACCGCCTGCTTCTGGCTTTTTCCGCGGATCAGATCGCTGAGCAGACGGCGCTCAACGCGCATGGCGGATGGCAGGGTGGCGAGGGACTGCTGCAGGTCCCCCTGGCGGTAGGCGGCGGCCGCACGCTGCCAGCCGGGATGCTGGATTTGCTCGGGATCACCGAGCAGTTCGCGGATGAAACGAGGGAAGTCGCGCTGCAGCAGCAACCGCCCGAGCAGGGCGGAATTGCCGAGGATGCCGTAGCGTTGTTCGCCGAAAAGGTTGGGCACGCCACGTTTCCGGAGGATGTCAAGAATCGTTTCGGCACGTGAAACGGCGTTGCTTTTGTGCTGACGCAGGCAGATGGTAAAGTGATTTCCGGCCAGGTGACCCGGGCGCAGCTTGTTGCCGTGGCGATAGCGTTCACCGATCCTGACGTTGCTGAGATTCAGTTCGGCCACCTGGTTTTCCCGGCTGGCGGGGATGGAGATCCATTGCCGGGTCAGGGCACGGCTGTCCTTGAGTCCGGCGTAGCCGATGTCGCGCTCCTTCAGGTGCAGCCCCCGGGCCAGACGGGCGATGAGCTCGCTGGTGGTGATGCCGCATTTTTCAACCCGGAGGTACAGGTGTTCGCCGCTGCCGGAACAGGGATATAGAGGAATTTCATCAACGATGAAGTCTTCCGGTGTCTCCTTGTAGATGCCGCCGATGCCCTCGATGTCAGCGGTTAGCCAGGTCATGACGGACGCTCCCGGGCCCAGGCGGTGCGGAACCCCTTGGGGACTGCCGGTGGCGGCAGGTCAAGGCCGGGACGCTTGCGGTAACGGCACAGGTAGATGGGCTGACCCAGGTCGAGAAACCGGCGCATGTATTTGGAAACGGGGTAATCCCCCAGTTGCGTGGTGCAGGGGGTGGTGTGCAGGTTGACGAGGCGGCTGTCGGCACTCAGCAGTTCTGCGACGTCTTCGCCGTAATCAGTGAAATCTGTACAGAAGTTGAGGACTCCTTCGTCAATCAGAGCATACAGGGCCAGGTCGACAAAATCGGCATTGACCAGGCGGCGTTTGCGCTGGCGTTTTTTCGGCCAGGGATCGGGGCAGTTGATATAGATGGCGTGCAGACTGTCGCGTCCGAGGTACTGGTGCAGCAGATAACGGGCCTCCATGCGCAGTACCCGGATATTGTCGAGCCCCGAGGCGTCAACGCGGGAGCAGGTCTGCTTGCAGCCCTGGTTGAAGATGTCGGTGGCGAGAAAGTTGTACTGCGGGTAACGCTGCGCAATCTGTACGACAAAATCGCCGATGCCGCAGCCGATTTCCAGTATCAGGGGTTGCTGACGGGGAAACAGGGCGTGGCAGCCGCCCGCTTGCTGGAGCATGGATTCGGAGACAAAAACAGGAGAATTGATGAGGATCATGCGTTGGTTCATGACGGACCACTGTGTCTGGTTTATGGCAGATGATAGAGATAGGCGCTGAGCAGATCGAGTTCTTCCGGCGTCAGGGAGGCATAGGCCGGCATGAAATGCCCCGTGCGCGTGGGGCTGTGGGTTGCCAGTTGGGTGCGGATTTCGGCGATGGTCATGCGGCTGCCGACGGTGCTCAGGTCGGCGGCGATGGAGCCGCCGTAGCCCTGAATCCGGTGGCAGGCACGGCAGCCCAGGGCTTCAATGAGCTGGAGCCCGGCGGTGTCCGGCGCCTGGGATTCCGCATCGCCGGCGTCCTCGGCAAGGCTCCCCGGCACCAGAATCAGCAGCAGGAGTGTCAACAGAACAGCAGGTTTCATATAATGACCACGTCTTTTTTTGCCGGAATCAATAACGCGACAACTCTACTGCCTGTTGCGGCGCAATGCAACGGGCGTTTTGTCCTTTGTCCGCTGCCGGCAAAAGGGTTGCATTGCGCCGGTTCGCGGACTAATCTGATGCGCGCTCTTCTTGTCC
The DNA here is from genome assembly GCA_937958075.1 of uncultured Geobacteraceae bacterium. Taxonomy (GTDB): domain Bacteria; phylum Desulfobacterota; class Desulfuromonadia; order Desulfuromonadales; family Geopsychrobacteraceae; genus Pelovirga. The sequence goes on from CALFFB010000131.1 coordinate 4,876, forward strand.
GGTCAGCAAAGTCATTCAAGCCAACAGCAGGTTGTTATTATGCAGATACCCCTATCGCGTCGCAGCGCCCTGGTCAAACCCTTTCTGGCCATGGAGCTGATGGAGCGGGCAAAGGCCCTGGAAGCACAGGGGCGTGACGTCATCTACCTCAGTCTGGGGGAACCGGATTTTGCCACCCCCGCCGCCGTGGTTGCGGCAACGGCCGATGCCCTGGCCGGGCAGGCGACCTCCTATACCCACTCTTTGGGTCTGCTTGCCTTGCGTGAGGAGATCTGCAACCACTACCGCCGGACCTACGGGGTGGAGATTGTTCCGGAGCAGGTTCTGGTGTCTTCCGGCACCAGCCCCCTGATGCTGCTGCTGTTTTCCGCCCTGCTCGAAGAGGGGGACGAGCTGGTTTTAAGTGATCCCGGTTATGCCTGTTATCCCAGCTTTGTCCGTTTCGCCGGCGGTGTGCCGGTGACCATCCGCACCAAGGCCGGCAACGGGTTTCAGCCGCAGGTTGACGAGGTGAAGGCGGCCCTGACCGCCCGCAGCCGGGCTTTGCTCATCAATTCCCCGGCCAATCCCGCCGGTTCGATTCTCTCCGGTGAGGATCTTGCAGCCCTGGCGGAACTGCCTGTGCCCATCGTTTCCGACGAAATCTATCACGGCCTGAATTACACGGGCACTGATCACACGATTCTGGAGTATACGGACAACGCCTTTGTCCTTGGCGGTTTTTCCAAGGCCTATGCGATGACCGGCTGGCGCCTCGGGTACCTCATCGCGCCGCCGGCCACCATGCGCGGCCTGCAGGTGCTGCATCAGAATTTCATGATCTGCGCCAATCATTTTGTCCAGCGCGCCGGGATTGTCGCCCTGCGCGACTGCGGCGCCGAAGTTGAACGGATGCGGCGCGCCTACGATCAGCGACGGATAACGCTGGTGGCCGGCCTGCGCCGGTTGGGATTCGGCGTGCATTTTGAGCCCCGTGGCGCCTTCTATGTCCTTGCCGATGCCCGTCACATCGACGGCAATTCCCAGCGCCTGGCCCTCGATATCCTCGAACAGACCGGCGTCGCGGTGACGCCGGGCGTCGACTTCGGCAGCGGCGCCGAGGGCTTCCTGCGTTTTTCCTATACCCGGCCGGAAGAGGAGTTGCAGGTGGCGTTGGGCCGGATCGAAACCTATCTGCAGGAGCGCGGTCTGCTCCCGTCACTCAGCTGAATCTTTATTACGAAAGGAACCTGCCAGATGTTGATCGTCATGCACCATCAGGCCACCCGGGAGCAGATCGATCGGGTCGTTGCCGCGGTTACCGCCATGGGTCTGACCGCGGAGCCGATTCCGGGAAGCTTGCGCACCGCCATCGGGGTCCTGGGCAACCAGGGCTATGTCGATGATTCGTCCATCCGCAACCTGCCCGGCGTGCGCGAGACCATTCATGTCAGCAAGCCCTACAAAATGGCCTCCCGCGACTTTCATCCCCAGGCCACGGTGGTGGATGTCGCCGGTGTCAGCTTTGGTGAAGGGCAGCGCCCGGTGATGATCGCCGGTCCCTGCTCCATCGAGAGCGCGGAGCAGATGCAGTCAGCCGCCGCCATTGTCAAGGCCGCCGGTGCCCGGATGTTGCGGGGCGGGGCTTTCAAGCCGCGCACCGGCCCCCACTCCTTCCAGGGGCTGGGGGTGGAGGGACTGACCCTGCTGCAACAGGCGGGACAGGCATACGGTCTGCCGGTGGTGACGGAGGTGATGCGCATAGAGCAGCTGGAGGCGGTGATGCGGCACGCCGACATGATCCAGATCGGCGCCCGCAACATGCAGAACTTCGATCTGTTGAAGGAGGTGGGCAAAAGCGGTCATCCGGTGCTCCTCAAGCGGGGGATGAGCGCGACCATCGAGGAGTTTCTGGCGGCGGCGGAGTATATTCTGGCGGAAGGCAATTCTCAAGTGGTGCTGTGCGAGCGGGGAATCCGTACCTTTGAACGCGCCACCCGCAATACCCTCGATCTGTCCGTCGTGCCCCTGATCAAGGAGCTCAGCCATTTGCCCATCGTCGTTGATCCCAGCCACGCGACGGGCAAGCGTTCCCTGGTGCCGGTGATGACCCGAGCCGCCCTGGTGGCCGGTGCTGACGGGATCATGGTCGAGGTTCACCCCGATCCGGCGAAAGCCCTGTGCGACGGCGCCCAGAGTCTGAGCGGTGACGACTTCACCGAGCTGATGCAAGGCGTTGACAGGCTCCTTGATTTTCTCGGTGGTGAAAAAACTTAGGGCGCAATTCCTACGCTATGGGACGCCTGGTGCTGCTTGTGGCGGCAGCCACCCGTGTCTACGGAAAATCCCCCTTGCCTTAACAGAGCCGGGTTAGAGCGATTGATAGCGGATACCGACATTGAAGCCGCTGCGCAGATTGCCGATGTGGCGGTGAATGTGCCCATTAGGCAGCTGTTCAGCTATCAGGTGCCCAGGATTCTGGCTGGCGGCATTCAGGCGGGGATGCGGGTGCGCATTCCTTTCGGCCGCCGGCGTGCGGTCGGGGTGGTGGTGCGTCTGCGGCCCGGCGATGCCGGGGAACTGAAAGCTGTTGAGGCACTGCTCGATGAGGCGCCACTGCTGGATGCGGAGCTGTTGCGGCTGCTGCGCTGGGTCGCGGACTACTACCATCATCCCCTGGGGCAGGTGATCAGAAATGCCCTGCCGGCGGGTGCCTTGAATCTGAAGAATTCCCCCGGTGTTGTCACCGAATCCTGGTATTGCCGGATCAACCCCGAGCGTGTACCACCGGGGCGGCGCCAGCAGCAGATCCTGACCTGGATTGCCGACCAGGGGGGAGCACCAGCCAGCCGCATCCGGTCACGCTTTCCCGCTCCGACGCCGGTGCTCAAGCGGCTGGTGGAACTGGGCTGCCTTGAACAGCAGGACACCGAATGCCTGCGTGATCCCTTCATGGATACACCGGTTCCTGTGGATGTGCAGGTGTCCCTCAACGGGCATCAGCGGCAGGCCGTCGAACATGTTGTCAGCGCCCTCAAGGAGGGGGCATTCAGAGGCTTTCTGCTCCACGGGGTGACCGGCAGCGGCAAGACGGAGGTCTATCTGCGCGTGGTGCAGGAGTGCCTGGCGGCAGGACGGCAGGCCTTGATCCTGGTGCCGGAAATCTCCCTGACCCCGCAGCTGGTGGCGCGTTTTCGTGCCCGTTTTGAACCGGCGGGGGTGAATATCGCGACCCTGCACAGCGGCCTGTCGGCGGGGGAGCGTTTCGATGCCTGGCGCCAGATCCGGCGCCATCAGGTGCAGATTGTCATCGGTGCCCGATCGGCCATCTTTGCTCCTCTGCCCGATTCCGGACTGATCATTGTCGATGAAGAGCATGACGCCAGTTACAAGCAGGGGGAGGGGCTGCGTTATCATGCCCGCGATCTGGCGCTGGTGCGGGGGCAGCACCAGAAGTGTCCGGTGATTCTGGGGAGCGCAACCCCGTCCCTGGCCAGCTATTATCGCAGCGAACAGGGCAATCTGGAACGCCTGCTGTTGCCGGAGCGGGTTCACGCGGGGGCCCTGCCACAGGTGGAACTCATCGACTTGAAAGAGCATAAAACGGATACCGTTCTGGCTCAGCCACTGGTGGACGCCGTAGAACAGGCTCTGGGCCTGCGACAGCAGGTGCTGCTGTTGCTGAACCGGCGTGGTTTTGCCCCCTTTTTGCTCTGTACCGACTGCGGCACCAGTTTTCATTGCCCCAACTGTGCCATTACCCTGACCTATCATCAGTCACGCCGCCGGCTGGTGTGTCACTACTGTGATTATGATGATCAGGTTCCGGAGGTGTGTTCCGCCTGCAGCGGCAGCCGTATCCTGCCGCAGGGGGCGGGAACGGAGCGCCTGGAGGAGGAGCTGACGCGCCTGTTCCCGGAAGCGCGCATCGCGCGGATGGATCGGGACACCACCCGCGGCAAGGGCAGTCATCAGCGGCTGGTTGAGGGGATGATGGCAGGGACGGTGGATATCCTGGTCGGCACCCAGATGATCGCCAAGGGGCATGATTTTCCCAATGTCGCCCTGGTGGGGGTGCTGGGGGCGGACAGTCTGCTGAATATGCCCGACTTTCGTTCTGCCGAGCGCTGCTTTGCGCTGCTGACCCAGGTTGCCGGGCGGGCGGGGCGGGCGACCGGTGGCGGCAGGGTCTTTATCCAGACCTATTATCCCGAACATCTGGCCTTGCGCTGCGCCGTAACCCAGGATTATCGTGAATTTTACCGGCAGGAACAGCCCTTTCGGCAGGAGCTCAATTATCCCCCCTGCGGCCATCTGGTCAATGTCATTTTCAGTGGCAACAACGGGGACCAGGTCAGCGCCGAAGCTACCCGTTTTGTCCGTGCCCTGTACTCCAGGGCCAGGGAGGTGGACATCCTCGGCCCGAGCCCCTGCCCGCTGTTGCGCCTGCGCGGCAAGTATCGCTACCAGGTATTGCTCAAGTCCGCTCAGCGCCCCCCTCTGCGCCGGCTGTTGCTGCACCTGGACGCTGAAATCGCCCGTTCGCCCCGCCAGGTGCGGATCCATATTGATGTTGATCCCCTGGATATGTTCTGATTGGGTATCTACTCAGTCAAAGAGGTCTGATGCCATGAAAGGACTGTCGCAATTCATAGCTTTATGGGCCGTGTCGCTGCTGCTTCTCGCCGGTTGCGCTGACAGGAAGCCGCCGGTTATCGAGCCGCCGCCGCTGGAATTTCCGGCCTTGCAGGCGGTTGACTGGGACCAGCTGCCGGGCTGGCGGCAGGATGATCTGGCCCCGGCGTTTGCAGCTTTTCTGCGCAGCTGCCCCTCCCTGCGCTGGCGTGACCACTGGCGCGATGTCTGTGCCGTCGCCGGGCAGGTTGACGGTGCCGACAATCAGCAGATCCGTGGTTTTTTTGAGAAGAACTTTATCCCCCATCAGGTTTTCAACGCTGACGGCACCAGCACCGGACTGATGACCGGTTATTACGGGCCGGAGCTGGCGGGAAGCCGGGAACCGACGGGAGAATACCGCTATCCCCTGTACCGGCAGCCGGACGACATGCTGATCATCGATTTGGCCGAGGTTTATCCGGAACTGGGGGATTACCGCCTGCGCGGCCGTATCGAGGGGAATCGGGTGGTTCCCTACCATGACCGGGCTGCGATCGATTACGGCGGCGAGCCCCTGACCGGCCATGAACTGTTCTGGGTGCAGGATCCCGTTGAGCTCTTTTTTCTGCACGTGCAGGGTTCAGGCAGCATCCGGCTGCCCGACGGCGAACAGGTCATGGTCAACTACGCCAACCAGAACGGTCACCCCTATCGTTCCATCGGACGCCTGCTGCTCGACCGCAAGGAAATGACCAGGGATCAGATGTCCATGCAGAACATCCGGCGCTGGGTCGCGGACAACCCCGAAGCCGGGCGCAGGCTGCTGGCGGAGAATCCCAGCTATGTCTTTTTCCGGGAGCTGCCGCCCGGTACCGAATCACCGCCCGGCGCCATGGGTGTTCCCCTGACGCCCCGGCGCAGTCTGGCCGTCGATCCCCGGACGATTCCCCTGGGTGCGCCGGTGTTTCTGGCCACGACCTTTCCCGGGCGTGACGAGCAGCCCCTGCGGCAGCTGATGGTGGCCCAGGATACGGGCGGTGCCATCAAGGGGCGGGTGCGGGGTGACTTTTTCTGGGGCATGGGGAATGCAGCCGCGGAGTTCGCCGGGCGCATGAAGAGTCCGGGGCAGTTATGGGTACTGTTGCCCAGGACCGCTGATATCGCGGCTGTTCGCTAGCTGTTGAGCCTTTTGTGGAGAAACCTATGGCCGATCAACCCAAACATGTCCTGGTCGCCAGCGGTCTGGTGCGCAATACCGAGGATCAGCTGCTGCTGGTGAAGCATCATATCCGTGGCTGGGAGCTGCCCCAGGGACGGGTTGAGGAGGGGGAGGGGCTGATGTTTGCCTTGAGTCGGGAAATCCTTGAAGAAACGGGGGTTACCATCTCCCATGCCAAGCTGGCTGTTATCTGGTCGAAAGTCTCCACCCCGGCAGCGGTGATTTTCTGCTTTATCGCCCGCCATGCGTCCGGTACCCTCCAGCCCAGCGCCGAAACTCCGGAAGTCATCTGGTGCGATGAGCAGCAGGCCCGCCAGCTGATCCGCCACCCGGTGAACAAGGACCGGATCGACGCCCTGCTCAAATACGAGGGGGCCGTCCAGTTGCGCAGCTACGCCACCGGCCCGTATCGGGTGCTGAGCTAGCTTCTGACCGGAAACCGTTCTTATCCGCAATCTCGGCGTCAATCAGCGCCTTTGGATTGTCCGGCCTTCTGCACCAGCCACCGAAACAGCGCCAGCTGTGCCGGCAGGTAGAACAGATATTCAGGGTGCCACTGAACCCCGATAACCCTGCTGTTATCGGTGGCTTCAATGGCCTGGATAATCTCGTCGAGATCTCTTCCCACCGCCCGCAGATTTTTTCCCGTGTCGTCAACGGCCTGATGATGCAGGCTGTTGACCCGCAGTGTTTCTGTCGCGCAGATAGCGGCCAGGCGTGATGGCCTTGCCAGCCTGACCTGTTTGGTCGGCAGCAGTCCCGGTCGATTATAGGTGCGTTTGCGCAAAGGGCGGATGTCCTGGTGGAGGCTGCCACCGAGAACGACATTGATGAGCTGGGCGCCGCGACAGATGCCGAGGAGGGGGATGTCCTTTTCGAGGGCGTACTCAATCCAGCGGATTTCCAGATGATCGCGTTCCGGATCGGCCTTGACCGGGGCGCTGATGTCGCCGTGGTAATGTTCGGGGCTGATGTCGTTGCCGCCGCCGATGACCAGGGCGGCAATGGCATGGGGATCGACATTCTGCCTGACGTTGATGCGCAGGCCCCGGGCGCCGACCAGGGTCAGGGCCAGGCGCGTACACCACCAGGCCGGAGCCCAGTGGCGTGCCGAGCCGGTTACGCCAACTTGTGGTTTTTCAGCCATTGATCGATAAATTCCGTCCAGTACCCCCGGCTGACGCCGAGCAGGGGGCGATGGTGAGATAAAAATTCATGGGCCAGCTGGTCGAGATCGTCCGGTTGCTGGGCCAGCTCTTCGACCACCCACCAGGTGTTCCAGGGTGCGGCCAGGGACCATCCCGGTTTGTCGATCTGACAGTTGGGCAGGCGATAATGGAAGGCCGGCCGCGCCTTGACCTTGACGTCGGTGACCGCCCTGCCAACGCGCGTCGCGTCAATTTCCGCCAGCAGGGGAAGCAGATCAAGGGCGCGGTTGCGGCTGGCGTTGTAGTAGAGGTAGTCATTCATCAGCACCTGCAGGTCGGGCTCCCGGCGTTCCAGCAACAGCTTGACGTAGGCTTCCGGGTAGAGATCGACGAAGGGACTGAGGCGTCGTGAAAAATCAACCTGATGGTCGTCCACCAGCCACCACTGCAGCAGACTGAAGGCGCGCAGGTAATTGTACAGATGAGGGGCGTCAAGGTCCGGGATTTCGGCGTTGATATGCACGCCGTAGGCAGCAATGAGAGAGTCTTCCGTGCCGCCGGCACCGGCCCGGCGCAGATTTTCAACCAGGGGATCCAGAACGCCCAGATCGGTGACGGGCAGGGGCGGACAGACGACCTCGATGGGGACCAGCAGGGTTGCCGCCTGGCTGAGGAGGTCGAGCCAGTCATCATTGCTGCGGTCGGGCTGCGTCGCCTTTTCCTTCAGGTAATGCCAGTCCAGTTCAATGGAAAAATCCCCCAGGTCGGCGACAGAGACCAGACCCTCGGCGATGGACTGCTGGACCCCCGTGGTGGCGAACTGTTTTTCGACAACAGCAATGGCCTGATTCAGGTCCAGACCGGTGAATTCGAGTTCAAATCCGACCTTGCGGACCTTTCCCTGCTGGTTTTCGAGGGTCGAGGGTAACTTGTATGAGCCCTGTTGCGTCATGATCATTCCGCTGTGGTGAAGGGCTTATCTTTTGGCAATAATCCAGACCGCGTGAACGATGCCGGGGACATAACCGAGAATGGTCAACAGGATGTTGATCCAGAAATGCAGCCCCAGCCCGACCTGGAGAAAAACACCAAGGGGCGGCAGCAGAATAGCAAACAGAATACGAATAGGATCCATGAGTTAGTCCTTTCTGTAATTAATGGTCTGTGGTGCTTTGGAGCATGGATTTTACCAGTTCAATTATTCCTCATGCGAGCCGCCCAGGCAACCTCTGGGGGTAAAAATCCCTTGAGTGTTCCGGTGGTCGGGCTGTTGTCCGGCATGAAATCGTGTATAGTGGTGTCTTGTTAAATCGGGTTAGCGACGGGTCAGAAAGGAGTCGGCAGACCATGACGGAGCATAACAAGGAAAAAGGAACGGACGCACTGCAGCAGATCGAAAACCGCGAATGGCGGGAGTCTCTGGACTATGTCCTCCAGGAGCAGGGGGCACCGCGGGTGCGCCAGCTTCTGCGCCGGTTGCAGGTGCGCGCCCAGGAGCAGGGGGTGAGTATTCCCTTTACCGCCAATACGCCCTACATCAACAGCATTCCCCGCCAGCAGCAGCCGGTCTATCCGGGACAGCGCGAGCTGGAGCGGCGGATCAAGTCCTTCGTCCGCTGGAACGCCATGGCCATGGTCGTACGCGCCAATCGCGAGTCGAGCGGTATCGGCGGGCATATCTCTACCTTTGCCTCCGCCGCGACCCTGTGGGAGGTTGGTTTCAACCACTTCTGGCGCGGCCGTACGGACGACTTTATCGGTGATATGGTCTATTTCCAGGGGCATGCCGCCCCCGGCGTCTATGCCAGAGCTTACCTTGAGGGGCGGCTGACGGAGGATGATCTGAAGAACTTCCGCCGCGAGCTGGACCCCAAGGGCGGGCTGTCCTCCTATCCCCACCCGTTCCTGATGAAGGATTTCTGGGAATTTCCTACGGTTTCCATGGGCCTGACGGCGTTAAGCGCCATCTATCAGGCGCGCTTCAACCACTATCTGGTGGATCGGGGCTTGCGCAAGTCAAGCGGACGCAAGGTCTGGGCCATGCTCGGTGACGGCGAGATGGACGAGCCCGAATCCCTGGGCGCCATCACCCTGGCCTCGCGGGAGAAGCTCGACAACCTGATTTTTGTCGTCAACTGCAACCTGCAGCGTCTCGACGGCCCGGTCCGTGGCAACGGCAAGATTATCCAGGAGCTGGAAGCAGCCTTTCGCGGTGCCGGCTGGAACGTGATCAAGGTCGTCTGGGGGAGCGACTGGGACCCGCTGCTGGAGGCGGATCGGTCCGGTAAGCTGGTCCAGCGCATGGATGAGATTCTCGACGGGGAGATGCAGCGCTACACCGCCGGCAATGGCGCCGTCATCCGCAAGGAGTTCTTCGGACGCTATCCCGAGCTGCTGGAACTGGTCAGGGACTATTCCGACGAGCAGCTCGGCGCCCTGCGCCGTGGCGGACATGATCCGGCCAAAGTCTATGCGGCCTTCAAGGCAGCGGTGGAGCACAAGGGCTCGCCGACGGTGATTCTGGCCCAGACCATCAAGGGGTACGGGCTGGGGGAGGCCGGTGAGGGTAAGAACATCACCCACTCCCAGAAAAAGCTCAACGAAGACGAGCTGCGCGAGTTCCGCACCCGCTTTGGTATCCCCATCAACGATGATCAGATTGCCGAGGCGCCCTTTTACAAGCCGCCGGATGACAGTGACGAGATGGCCTATCTGCATCAGCGGCGCAAGGCCCTGGGGGGCTTTCTGCCGCAGCGCTTCGACGGCAGCCGCCCCATGGCCTGCCAGACCGACTGGCTGGTCAGGGAATATCTTGCCGGATCGGGGGAGCGGGAGCTGGCGACAACCATGGCTTTTGTGCATCTGCTGGCCAAGCTGCTGCGCGATGACGAGGTCGGCAAGATGATTGTCCCCATCGTTCCCGACGAAGCCCGCACCTTCGGCATGGAGGCGCTCTTCCGGCAGGCGGGCATCTACAGCCACGCCGGACAGCTGTATGAGCCGGTGGACAAGGAAAGCCTGCTCTTCTACAACGAAAAGAAAACCGGCGCCATTCTCGAAGAGGGCCTGAGCGAAGCGGGTTCCATGGCCAGCTTCATCGCTGCCGGTACCGCCTATTCCAACAACCAGGTGCAGACCATCCCCATCTACACCTTTTATTCCATGTTCGGCTTTCAGCGGGTCGGTGACCTGATCTGGCAGGCCTGTGACAGCCGTGCCCGAGGGTTCCTTATCGGCGCGACAGCCGGGCGCACCACCCTCGCCGGCGAGGGCCTGCAGCATCAGGATGGCCACAGCCAGGTCCTGGCCCTGGCGCCGACCAGGGTCAAGGCCTATGACCCGGCGTTCGCCTACGAGCTGGCCCTGATCATCCAGGACGGCCTGACGCGCATGTACTGCCATCAGGAAGACCTGATCTACTACCTCACGGTAACCAACGAAACCTACCGCATGCCGGCCATGCCGGAGGACAAGGGCGTGCGTGAAGGGGTGCTCAGGGGGATGTACCGCTTCCGCAAAAGCGCTCGCGACGGCGGTGACAAAAAGGCGCATCTGCTGGGCAGCGGCGCCATCCTCAACGAAGCGATCAAGGCGCAGAAGGTGCTGGAAGAGAAGTACGACGTGGCGGCGGATGTGTGGAGCGTCACCAGCTACAAGGAGCTCTATCAGGATGCCATCGACTGCGACCGCTGGAATCTCCTCAATCCGGCGAAAAAAGCGCGCACGCCCTATGTCACCGCTCTGCTGGAAAAGGAATCGGGGGTTTTTGTCGCCGCTTCCGACTATATGAAGGTTCTGCCGGCCATGCTCACCCAGTGGGTGCCCGGCCCCCTGCATTGCCTGGGGACGGACGGCTTCGGCCGCAGCGACAGTCGGGAACGGCTGCGCGACTTCTTCGAGGTCGATTATCGCTATATCGCCCTGGCTGCTCTTTACCAGCTGCAGCGGCAGGGCGCGGTCAACAAGAAGACGGTGACCCAGGCCCTGAAGGATTTTGCCATCAACCCGGACAAACTGAACCCGCACCAGGATTAGAGGATTGTTATGTCACGAGAAATTGTCGTTCCACAGGTTTCCGACGGAGTGACCTCAGGCACTGTCATTTCCCTGGCCGTAGCGGAAGGGGATGAGGTCAGCGCCGACCAGACCCTGCTGGAGCTGGAGACGGAAAAAGCCGTGGTCGCCATCCCCTCACCGGTGGCCGGTACCATCAGGGAGGTTCGGGTCAGGGAGGGGGATGAGGCCAGGGTCGGTGCCGTCATCATGCTCCTCGACGCTGACACCGACGAAGGCAAGGCCGGTGGCGAGGAAAAACCACAGAGCAAGGCAGAGGAGAGCGCAGCTGCGGTGCCAAAGAAGGGTGAGGAGCAGGTTTCGGAGAAGGCAGCCGACGCGACCGGGGAAAAAGCCGAGGCCCAGGAGGACAATGAGCCCGACCTGAGGGTCCGCCGGACAGGGGACGAGGTGGCGCCGGCGGCGCCGGTGGTGCGGCGCATCGCCCGGGAGCTGGGGGTTGATATCCATCAGGTTGCGGGCAGTGGTCCGGGCGGCCGCATCAGCGAAAAGGATGTGCGCCGGTATGTGCGCACAACCATGGAGCAGGTCGCGGGTTCTCCGGCAGCGGTTGCGGCCGGGCCCGGGTCAAAGCCTTTGCCCGATTTCAGTGCTTGGGGTGATATCGAACGCAAGCCCCTGTCCCGAGTGCGTCAGGTCACGGCGGAGGCCATGAGCCGGGCCTGGTCGACGGTGCCCATGGTGACCCAGTATGATCGGGCCGAGGTTGACGGGCTTGAGGCGTTCCGGCAGCAGTACAATGGGCAGAACCCGGAAGAGAAGTTGACCATGACGGCGATTCTGCTCAAGGTCTGCGCTGTCGCTTTAAAGGGCTTTCCGCAGTTCAACACGAGCCTTGATTCGGCAAACAAGGAGTTGATTTACAAAAAGTACATTCATATCGGGGTGGCGGTGGATACGCCCGGGGGGCTGCTGGTGCCGGTGGTGCGTGACGTTGACAGCAAGGGGCTGGCGACTATCGCGGCGGAGCTCAATCAGCTGGCGGAAAAAACCCGCGAACGCAAAATCGCCCCCGCCGACATGGAGGGCGGCACCTTCACCATCAGTAACCTGGGCGGCATTGGCGGCACCGCCTTTACCCCCATCGTCTACGCGCCGCAGGTGGCGATTCTCGGAGTTTCCCGCACTGAGGTGACACCCGTCTGGGATGGCAGCGCCTTCGTGCCACGGCAGATGCTGCCCTTGAGCCTCACCTATGATCATCGGGTCATCGACGGGGCGGATGGCGCGCGTTTTCTGCGTTTTATCTGCGAGGCGCTGGAGCAGCCTCTGCAACTGGTGATGTGAGAGAGGACGTTTTATGAGCATGGATATTGTGGTTCCACAGGTTTCGGACGGGGTGGACTCAGGTACGGTGATTGCTGTCGCCGTCAGTGAGGGTGATCAGGTCGAGGCGGATCAGACCCTGATCGAGCTGGAGACGGACAAAGCCGTTGTCGCCATTCCGTCGCCCGCCGCCGGCAAGATCGTCGCCTTGAAGGTTGAAACCGGTCAGCAGGTCGCTGTCGGCGCGGTTATCGCCGTACTTGCTGAAGACAGCGGACACGCAGCAGATGATATAGACTCCTCAGCAGAGACACGCGAACAGCAGGGGCAGGAAAAGGAAACGTCCGAAGAGGCGACCGAAGGAGCAGCAGAACCGACAGCGGAGGCAGACAGCGACAAAACGGAAGCAACAGCGGCCGCACCCGCCGGCAGGGACCTGGTGGTTATCGGTGCCGGCCCCGGCGGCTATGCCGCGGCCTTCAGGGCCGCAGCCCTGGGGTTGACCGTGACTCTGGTCGATCCGGCGGAGAACCCCGGCGGTGTCTGTCTGTATCGCGGCTGTATCCCCTCCAAGGCGCTGCTGCACGCGGCCAAAATGATCACCGACGCTGACGAGGCAGCGGCTATCGGGGTCTCTTTCGCCGCCCCGGAAATCGATATTGAGCGGCTTCGTGCATGGAAAGACGACGTCATCGGCAGATTAACCGGGGGGCTCGGGGCCAAGGCGGAAAAGTTGAAAGTGACGCGGCTGCGGGGGACCGCCCGCTTCAGGGACAGCCATCGTTTGGAGGTGACTGATCCCGACGGCAACACCAGTGACCTGGAGTTTTCCCAGGCGATCATCGCCACCGGCTCGCGGCCGATCATGCTGCCGGGAGTCCCGGCGGACAGTCAGCGCATTGTCGACTCGACGGGGGCGCTGGCGTTACGTGAGGTTCCCGATTCCCTGCTGGTGGTCGGCGGCGGCTATATCGGCCTTGAGCTGGGCAGCGCCTATGCCGCTTTCGGCAGCAAGGTCACGGTGGTGGAGATGACCGACGGTTTGCTGCCCGGCTGCGACCGGGATCTGGTGTCGGTGTTGAAACGCCGGCTCGACGGGGTTTTTGCCGAAATTCTGCTGAAAACCAGGGTGGTGGAGCTCAAAGAACAGAAAAACGGCGTCGCGGTGACCCTGGAGGATAAAAAAGGGAAACAGAGCGGGCGACGTTTTGATCAGGTGCTGATCGCCGTCGGCCGCAGGCCCAATACGGAGTCTCTGGAGTGCGACAAGGCCGGCGTGACCGTTGACGAAAAAGGCTTTGTCAAGGTCGACGGCCAGCAACGCACCAGCCGGCCCCATATCTTCGCCATCGGCGATATCGCCGGTGAGCCAATGCTGGCCCACAAGGCTTATGCCGAAGCCGAGGTCGCCGCCCGGGTCGCCGCCGGTGAAAAGGCGGTGTACGAGCCCCGCGCTATTCCAGCGGTGGTTTTTACTGATCCGGAGGTCGCCTGGTGTGGTTTGACCGAAACTGCGGCACGCGAGCAGAAAATAAAAGTAAAAACAGCAAAATTACCCTGGCGCAGCAACGGCAGGTGCTTGACATTAGGACGCGATAACGGTATGACGAAGCTCATTGTCGATGCTGAAAGTGACCGGATTCTCGGTGTTGCCGTGGCTGGTCCGGGCGCCGGTGAACTGATCGCCGAGGGGGTTCTCGCCATGGAGATGGCGGCCGTTTCGGAAGATCTGCGCGCCACCATCCATCCCCACCCGACCCTGGCGGAAACCCTGTATGAAGCGGCCCAGATGTTGACATAGGCTGTCCTTTGTCGGGATAAACGGGAGTAGAGGTTGATAGACAATAAGAATCAGTGCAATGATTTGTCCCAGGCCATAGGTCAATTGCAGCAGCAGTTGCGGGCGGGCGAGAAGGCGCAAAGACAGCAATGTCTGACCCAGGCCCTGCTGAACGCCGTTGATCTGGAAATTGCCCTGATCGATGACAAGGGAACCATCATCGCCCT
>CALFFB010000132.1 GCA_937958075.1 uncultured Geobacteraceae bacterium
CGGCCCAAGGGGGTTGAGGTCGCCCACGGGGCCCTCAATAACCTGGCGCACGGACTTCCAGGCAACCTGCAGCTGCATCCGGAGGCACGTATTCTCCAGTTTTCCTCCCCCGGTTTTGACGGCTTCGTTGCTGATGTCTTTCCGACTCTGGCAACGGGACGGGTGCTGGTCTGCTGCGATGATGACACAATTCACGACAAAAGCCGTTTTCGGCAGTGGCTGAAACGACACCAGGTTGATACCCTGACGGCTCCTCCGGCCTATCTGTCTCAATTTGAGGCGGATGAACTGGAGACCCTGACGACGCTGGTCAGTGTCGGGGAAAGTCCGACCCGCGATCTGGTGCGAAAATTTGCTTCTATCCTTAATCTGTTCAACGGCTACGGTCCCACGGAGAACTGCGTGTGTGCGACCCTGCAGCAGATCACCCCGGAACTGGCGGCGCAGGGGGTTCTGCCCATCGGCCGGCCACCGGCCAATATCCAGGTCTATCTCCTCGACGAACAACTGATGCCGGTTCCTGACGGGGTCACCGGACAGCTCTGTCTGGGCGGCGCCTCTCTGGCCAGGGGCTACTGGCGTCAACCGGAAGCTACAATGGCGGCCTTTGTCGGCAATCCCTTTGCTCCGGGGGAGCGTCTTTATCTGACCGGCGATCTGGGCAAGCGATTGCCGGACGGCAGTCTGCTGTTCCAGGGGCGCAGGGACAGCCAGGTCAAGGTGCGGGGCTACCGGGTGGAGCTGGAGGAGGTGCGCCTGGCCCTGACCGGCCATCCGCAGGTGCGTGACGCTCTGGTCACGACCCTGGGCGAGGAGCAGCATCACACTGACCTGATCGCCTTTGTCGTCGGCATTTCTGAAAAATCCGACAAGGACGAAATCAGGCATTATCTGGAGCAGGCGCTGCCCTCTTACATGGTCCCTACCCGCCTCTATATTGTGCCGCAATTGCCCCTCAATCAGCATGGCAAGATCAGTCGCAAGGCGCTGCTGCAGCTGGTGGACACTGCCCCGATGGAGCGTGAAGAACCTCAGGGTGCCGTTGAGGAAACGGTCGCGCAATTCTTTGCCGAGGTGCTGTCCATCCCGCGACCGGGTCGTCATGAACACTTCTTTGAGCTGGGCGGCCAGAGCATCCGCGCCATGCAGCTGACGGGAAAACTGGCCCGTGAGTTCGGCCGGGAGATCACCCTGCAAACCCTTTATCAATACCCGACGGTGGCCGGTCTGGCCGCCTGTCTGGCGCAATCCGCCGGCGCACTTTTTGCGCCGATTCAAAAGACGCCGACGGCGTCGGATTACCCCCTCTCCCACGCCCAGAAGCGCCTCTGGGCCATCGAGCAGGTTCAGCAATCGGGCAGCCCTTATACCATTTACGGGGTCAGCCGCATACGCGGCCAGCTGGACCGGGTGCTGCTTGATCAGGCCCTGGTTGCTGTCCTGGCCCGGCACGAGTCGCTGCGGACAAACATCCGGATCATGGATGGCTACCCCCGGCAGCTTGTCCGTCCGGCACCGGCAAGTGTGATCCACTATCATGACTGTCGCAACGAGGTGAACCCCGATCAGGCCGGGCTGGCCATTGCACGGCGGGAAGCGGATCATGTCTTTGATCTGGAAAACGAACCGCTGTTACGGGTGCTGCTGATCCAGCTGTCGGCAACGCATTATTATCTGGTCAGCCATATCCACCACATTATCTGTGACGGCTGGTCCCTGAATATTATTGAAAAGGAGATAGAACAGGCCTACCAGGCCGGAATCGCCGGCAAGGAGCCGGACCTGCCCGATCTTTCCCTGCAGTATCGCGATTTTGTCAACTGGCACCAACAGATTCTCGGGCAGGAGCTGATCGTCACTGCCAGGAACTGGTGGCAACAGCAGTTTGTCCAGCTGCCTGAGCCCCTGGAACTGCCGACCGACTTTGCCCGCCCCGCCACCATGAGCTTTCGCGGTGATCTCTACCGTTTGCCCTTGAAATCCGATGATGCCGAGGCTATCAGGGAGGTCGCCCGGCGCCTGGAGGTGACTCCTTTCGCTATCCTGATGGCGGGGCTTAAGGTTCTGCTCTATCATTACACCGGAGCAAATGACCTTATTGTCGGCGCGCCGACAGCAGGACGGATTCATACCGATCTTGAGCAACAGGTCGGCTTCTACGTCAACACCCTGCCCCTGCGTGATCAGCTTACCGGTGACGACAGTTTCAGCACGTTCGCGCAGCGGGTGCACGCAACCCATACCAGCGCCCTGGATCATCAGGTCTATCCTTTTGACATGCTGGTAGATGATCTGAAGCTCAGGCGTGATACATCGCGCATGCCCTTGTTCGATGTGGTTCTGGCGCTGCAGAACCTCGATACCCATTCCTTCTCCCTGGGTGAAGCGGATATCATCAGCCTGCCGGATCATCGGGCTGTCAGTCACTTTGACCTGACCTTCTATTTCAATAATGATCTCAGTGAACTGACTCTGGAATACGCCACTGATCTGTTCAAAACCGCTACCGCGCGCAGACTGGCGGAACATCTGTTGGTGATACTGCGGGCGGCCTCCAGACAGCCGGAATGTTCCATCGTTGTATTGACACCTGTCACTGATGCTGAACGTCAGGCCCTGCTCAGGCTCAACCTTACGGATCAGCCCCTGCCAGCTGACAGCTTGATGGATCTGTTTCAACAGCAGGTCAGAAAAAGACCGGACGCCTGCGCCATTCACTACCATGGGCAGGATTTCAGCTACCAATGGCTGGACAGTGCCTCCGACTCGGTAGCGACCCAACTGACAGTGGCGATGGGGTCATTGAAAAATCGGCAGGTTGCATTACTGTGCCATTCCGGACCCTACATGATGGCCGCCATATTCGGTATTTTAAAAAGCGGTGCGGCCTATGTTCCCATTGATCCGGATGTTCCGCGGCAGCGGCTGTTATACCAGCTGCAGGACAGTCACAGCTGTCTGCTGCTGACGGATCTGGAGCATCGGCAGCTGGCGGTGGATGCTCTCGCCGCCGCCTCTGTGCAGCTTCCCGTTGTCTGCTATGAACAGACTCTGACCAAGCCGCTGCAGATCGATCAGGCACAGAGGTTCAAGTGCCTTGCCGGAGATCTGGCCTATATCATGTACACCTCCGGTTCCACCGGTCAGCCCAAAGGAGTAGCTATTGAGCCGCGCAGCATTGTGCGGCTGGTGCGCAATACCAATTACTGCCAGTGCCGGCCTGATGACCGTTTTCTTCAGCTCTCCAGTTATGCCTTTGACGGCTCGGTGTTCGATATCTTCATGAGCCTGCTGGGAGGCGCGACCCTGTGTATTCCGGAGAAAAAGGACATCCTCTCCCCTGTTGATCTGGGGAACTGCCTGCGGAATATGGGGATTACCCGGTTGTTCATGACCACCGCCTTGTTCAATCAGCTGGTGGAGCACAATCCGGCGTCCTTGACCGGCCTCAGGCAACTGTTTTTCGGCGGCCAGGAAGCCTCCACCAAAGCGGTGCACCAGGCCCTCAAATATCTCGGCACCGCCGGGCGTCTGGTTCATGTCTACGGGCCGACGGAAAGCACCACCTTCGCGACCTATCATCCCCTGACGGAAGATCCCCTCATCGGGGGGCGGCCACCTATCGGCAAGCCTCTTAGCAACACCAGCGTCCAGGTTCTGGGTGCCGACCTTAAACCTGTTCCTGTTGGCGCCATTGGCGAGCTCTATCTTGGCGGTCTGGGGCTGGCGCGGGGCTACTACGGCAATCCGGAGCTGACCCGGAAAAAATTCATCACCGTCGACCAGCAGCGCCTTTATGCCACCGGTGACCTGGTGCGCTTTGATGACAAACTGAATCTGGAATTTATCGGCAGAAGGGATCATCAGATCAAGCTGCACGGCTACCGCATCGAATTACAGGAAATCCAGGACGCCCTGCGGAGCCTGGCCGGAATTCAGGAGGCCGTTGTCCTTCCGGTACGCGATCCCGAGAGTTGCGCCGTGACCCATATCGCCGCCTATTACAGTTTGGCGTCAACGGCGACGGCGCTCAGCGAGGCACAGATCCGCGCGGAGCTGACATCGCTTCTACCGAAATATATGGTGCCGCACTTTCTGCTGCAGGTCGCGGATTTTCCCTTGAACGCCAATGGCAAGATCGACCTCAAGGCCCTGCCCGACCCCCTGCAGAGAACAGGGACCACGCCGCCGGCTGCCGATGATTCGTCCACCGAACAGCAGATCGCCTCTGTTCTGGCCGGAGTCATCGGCATTGCCGCAATGTCTCCGGATGATAATTTTTTCTCCGTCGGTGGTGATTCCATCAAGGCGATCATGGCGGTCAGCCAGCTGCGCGCCAGCGGCCTGCAGCTGAAGGTGGTCGATCTGTTCAGCCACCCGACTCCAGAGGAACTGGCAGCCCTGGCCGCACATCAGCCCGGCATGAGTGACGACGGTGCCGTGCGTCAGGGGAGCATGCCCCTGCTGGCGGCGGAACGCTGGTTTTTTGCAACCCAGCCGTGCCCGCCCGATTACTTCAATCAGAGTGTTCTCCTCGTCCCCCGACGTCCCGTCAACGAGGCGACCCTGCGCCTGGTTCTCAAAGCCCTGATGGCCCACCATGAACCCTTGCGCGCCTGTTATCGACAAGGGCCGTCCGGTGCCTATGAAAAAGACATTGCCGCCCATTGTGAGGTTGATCTGCAGGTTGTCGACAAGCGGCACCTGCAGGCGCCGACGGAACTCCAGACCTGTCTGCAATCGATTCTGGAAAAGACTGATATCACCTCAGCCCCGCTGTTCAAAGGGGTTCTCATCCACTATCAGGATGGTGACCGGCTTTATCTGACGGCCCACCACCTGCTGGTCGACGGTGTGTCCTGGCGGATTCTGCTGGACGATCTGGAAGCAGCCTATATCGCCGCCGCCGCTGGGAATCCCATCAGTCTGGCGCCACGCACCGCTACCCATGCCGAGTGGCGGATGGCTGTCGACGCCTTCGTCCGTAGTGACCGCTGTGCTGACGATGCCGCCTACTGGCAGGATCAGGCGCGGCTGTGCGCTGCTGCCTCCCGGGTGTTCACGGAGCACAGTTTCGCGGCGAAAAAGACCAGCATGCTGGTTCTGCCGGAGGAATTGACGGAGAAACTTGTCAAGGAGATTTCCGGATGGAACAAGACCCAGGTTGAGGATCTGCTGCTGGCGGCCTTTGCCAAGGCCGTGGCGGGTCATCTGCAGACGACTGCCGTCGCCCTGACCATGGAGGGACACGGCCGGGACCCTGGAGTTGATTGCGACATCACCCGGACCATCGGTTGGTTCACGACTCTGTGGCCTCTGGCCCTCGATGTTTCGGCCACGGATGCCGAGTCATTACTGGACGCAGTGCAGCAACAAAAACGGGCGGTACCCCACGGCGGCATCAGCTATTTGTCTTCCGGACAGGCAGCACAAGGCTTGCCGACTCGCATCGGTTTCAATTATCTGGGTGAGTTCGCCTCCGACAGCGACCGGTTTTTTGTCGAGTCGGCAGAATCTGTCCCGTCCGATATCAGCTGCGACACCAGGGCCTGGCACGCCCTTGATTTTTCCGCTTCCGTCAGCCGCCGCCGGATGCTGGTTCATTTGCACTACGACAGCAACAGCTTTTCCCGGCAGGAGATCGAAGCCCTGCAGCAGGATTTTCTCGCCTGGCTGTCGGCGCTGGCCGACTGGTGCAGTGCCGCGGCAGCAGAAAAACCGCAGCACGGGTTCGATTACCAGGACCTTTCGGCAGAAGACTATCAGCAGCTGCTGGCACAGCTTGATTCCGGCAGTGAGGATTCCGCCCGTGGCTGATCCGAAGAACATTGACAATATTTATGTTCTGACGCCGCTACAGGAGGGGATTCTGTTCCATGAACTGCAGCATCCGGGTCAGTCCTATTTTGAGCAGGCGCGCTTTCTTTTCGAAGGAGAACTCAGCCCCTCGCTGTTTCAGAAGTCTTGGGAGCTGTTGCAGCAACGGCACGATATTTTCCGCACGGTGTTCGTCCACGAAAAAATCGCCAGACCTTTGCAGATAGTCCTCAAATCGGTTCCGTTGGACTTTGTTGTTCATGACTTAAGCGGAGAAGAGCCCGAAAAACAGGAGCAGCTTATAGGGCAATACTGCCGGGATGATTTGGAGCGGCCCTTCATTTTGCATCAGAAGCCGCCTCTGCGGCTGGCACTGTTTCGACGTGATAGCGGCCAGCACGAGTTTGTCTGGAGCTTTCACCACATCCTGCTTGATGGCTGGAGTCTCTCCATCCTGCAGCAGGAATTTGAAGCCATCTACCTGGCCCTGAGCATGAACCGGCCGGTCTCTTTGCCGATGGCGCCCCAGTTCCGTACCTATGTTAAATGGCTGGATCAGCAGGATCTGCGCCAGTCCTACGCCTTCTGGAAAACCCGGCTGGAGGGCTACGACAGACCCGCGACCCTGGGGCCGCCCCGTCCGGCACAGATAAAAGGCGAGCGGCACGAATGTGAGTTTTCTTTCAGCCCCGACCTGTCATCGCAACTGAGTGCCTTCGCTCGCGACACCGGGGTTACCCTCGCCAGTCTCTTCCGGCTGTTATGGGGTATGACCCTGAGCGTCTTCAATCAGACGGATGATGTCGCTTTTGCCGCCACCGTGTCCGGTCGCCCGGCACAGTTGCCGGAAGCGACGGCTATTGTCGGTCTTTTCATCAATGCCGTTCCGGTGCGTGTCAAACTGGAGATGGAGGCTCCTGTTGTCGAGGTCCTGCGCCGCCTGCATCTGGAGGGCGCGGCTTCCCAGCCGCATCATTACTGTTCCCTGGCACACATTCAGGCGGCAACGGGACAGCCGGACCTGCTTGCTACCCTGATGGTCTTTGAGAACTATCCCCACACCCCCGACACGAGCCTGCCATACCGCGAAACCGCTTTCAGCGTTGTCGAACAGACCAACTACCCTGTAGAAATCCAGATATTTCCGGATACCGCCCTGCGCCTGCGTGTGCGTTATGACGCCGCCAGCTGCTACCGCGATCTGGGCCTGCGTCTGCAGGCTCTGCTGCCGGCGCTGGCCGAGGTTCTGGTCGGGGAGCCGCAGCAGACCATAGGCGAACTCAAGCAGCAGCTCATAGCCCGCGTCCCTGACCTGCAGCCCGTTGATATCCGCATAGCGGCCACCTTTGTCGCTGACGAACTGGCGCCTTTGTGCCGCACTATGTACAGCTGGTTCGAACAGCCGGCAACGGTCTCCGTCGCTCCCTACAATCAGGTACTGCAGGAACTCATCAATGCGGACAGTCTGCTGCGCCAATGTCAGGATGTCGCCGTTGTCCTGGTGCGATTCGAGGATGTTCTGCGACAGAGCACCGTCCGTCCGCTGCAGGCCGTCAGTACCTATCTCCAGCACCTGGAGGGGGCCCTGCAGGCATGGTCCGGCACCGCACCCCTGGTTGTCGGCCTGTTTCCGCTCTCGACAGTGATGGATCAGGAACTTCAGTTGTTACTTGAAGACTGCAATCGGAAACTCAAGAATTTAGTAGATTCTTTGCCCGGCGTCTATCTTCTGGATTTCGGCACCAGCGCGACGCGCTATCATGTCTCCCAGGTATTCGACAGTCAGTCTGATCGCGCCGGCCATATTCCCTTCAGCCGTGAATTCTATGCCGCCATGGGGGCGGACATCGCCCGTACCTGCCTGGCTCTGCAGGGGCATCCCTTCAAGGTGATCGCCGTTGATTGCGACAACAGCCTGTGGGGCGGTGTCTGCGGGGAAACGACGCCGGGCGGACTGGACATGGGTGGCGGTTATCAGGCGTTGCAGCGGTTTTTGCTGAACTGTCATGATCAGGGTTTTCTGCTGGTCCTTTTGAGTAAAAACGAAGAGCGGGATGTGCTGGCCATCATCGACGACCATCCCGAGATGCTCCTGCGCCGGCAGCATTTCGTCAGCTGGCGCATCAACTGGCAGGACAAGCCGACCAATCTGCAATCTGTCGCCGCGGAACTGAGCCTCGGCTCTGATGCCTTTGTCTTTATCGATGACAGCCCGGCGGAGTGCGCCCGCATGCGTCATCAGTGCCCCGAGGTCCTGACCTTGCAGCTGCCGACTGAGCCGTGGCTGTTCTCCCATTTTGTCAATCACCTCTGGGGTCTCGACAAAATGCGGGTGACCAGTGAAGACCGCCGGCGAACCAGGTTGTATCAGGCGGAATCACGCCGGCGGCAGAACACCGAGGCTTTGGGCATTACCGATTATCTGCAATCCCTCGATCTCAGGGTCACCTGTTACCCCCTGAAGCCGGATGACCGGCAAGGCATAGAACGTTTGTCGCAGTTATCCCTGCGCACCAACCAGTTCAATCTGAACCTGACGCGGCTGACACCGCAGCAGGTCAGTCACCTGCTGACCTCTCCCCGGGTTACCGCCTGTCTGCTGGAGGTAGAGGATTGTTTCGGCGGCTACGGGATCACCGGTGCGGTGGTGCTGGAGGCGGGAGAAAACCGGGCGGAACTCAAACTGCTGCTGTTGAGCTGCCGGGTCTTGGGGCGCGGTGTAGAAGAGGCCCTGGCCGCTGTCATGGCTGGTTGGATGGACGAAAACCAGATGACGTCACTGTGGGCCGATTTCACCAAGGGGCCACGTAATCAGCAGGTCGCCGCCTGTCTGCAGAAGCTTTCCTTTCAGATGGTTCAGGAATCTCCAGACAGCATGATCTTCAGGGTCCACGCGCAGGATTTGCCCCTGCCGCCTGCCCATGTGCGCCTGGACTTTGCCGATCCGGCATCTGTGCCACAGGCTCCGGTTTCGTCGGAAGACCGATTGTCGCAACAATCCCGGCCCCTGCTTCAGGAAGAAAGTGCCGGAACCGGGATTCCGGATGGTCTCACCGACATCCCCGGGGATGTCTACCTCCAGCCGCACCGCGCTTACTACCAGCCGTTACGTCTGCATACCGCCGCCCGGTTGTTGGCCGGAACGACCACAACGGCCGAGAAGACAGCGCCGGAAACAACGGATGAGCAGCCGGAAACGGCTACGGAGACGCTGATTGTCAAGCTGTTCTCCCAATTCCTGGGGGGACGCCGTATCGGGGCGGCGGACAACTTTTTTCACTGTGGGGGGCACAGTCTCCTGGCGATCCGCGTCATTTCCGCCCTGTATCGCGAGCTCGGGGTCGAGGTAGACATCGCCACCCTGTTTTCCCA
>CALFFB010000133.1 GCA_937958075.1 uncultured Geobacteraceae bacterium
TCTTCGAGCATGGTATCCACCGAACCGGACTCCTCACCGACGGCCAGCATCTGCAGCACCAATGGGGTGAAGATGCCGGTTTTCGCGGCACTGCGGGTCAGGGTGTCGCCGCGCTCGATACCGTTGCGAATCAGCTCGATCTTTTCCCCGACATAGCTGTTACTCACCGCCCGTGCCGTAAGTCCCAGTGCCTGGGACAGGGGCACCCCGGCGGTATAGCTCATATTGAAGGCGCGGGAAAAACGCGCCAGGGTCGCCCGCAGCAGGATGCTGCCGACCAGGGGCAGCTTCAGCTTCCAGCGATCCCACACATAGCGCCCTCTGGTGGTTTTCAACGCCCGGCGGATGATAAACACCAGCAGCACCGCAGCAATCAGCAGCAGATGCCAGTTGTTCTGCATGAAGGCAGAGAGCCCCATGAGGATACGGGTGGCCAGGGGCAGATTGGCCCCGGCGCTGGCAAACACCCGCTCAAAGGCGGGAATCACAAACAGACTGACAAAGATCACCGCGAACAGAATCGCCGCCACAACAAAACTGGGGTAGCGCATGGCCGATTTCACCCGGTTGATGGTTTCTTTCTCCCGCTCGAAATAGGTGGCCAGCTGAATGAACACCTGGTCGAGCTTCCCCGTGACCTCTCCCACCTGCACCATGTGGCACAGCAGGGGCGAAAACACCCGTGGGTGGCGGCTGAAGGCACCGGACAGTTCCATCCCCCCTTCAAGATCATCCACCACCGCGTCGAGGGCCTTGCCCAGGGTCTGATTGCGCGAGGTACTGACCAATCCGCGCAGGGCCTGAATCAGGGGCACGCCGGCCTTGGCCAGGGTATACATCTGCCGGCAGAAGAGATTGAGATCATCGAGGGAGACGCGCTGATCGAAGCGGATCTTCAGCAGCTTCCCCAACGACAGGCTTCGCTTCCGGGGAAGCTCGACAATTTCGATGGGCAACGCTTCCTGCCCCTTGAACAATCCGGCCAGGGCTTCAGCGGAACCGGCCTCGGCCTGCCCCTGCAGGGTGTTGCCGTCGGCGTCCCTGACCTTGTAACGAAACAGGGGCATCAGACGCTTCCTTCAGGGACGGCTGCGCCTTTTTCAGCCGTCACAGCCTGCTTCTCCAGGGGATTTTCCGCCACCTGACCGGCAATGCGCAGCACCTCTTCCATGGTCGTCACCCCCTGCAGGGCCAGACTCAAGGCACTGTCGCCGAGGCTGAAAAAACCGGGCTGCTTGCGGGCGGCGGCGGCAAAAGCGGAACTGTCGTTGCGACGCAGGGCGTCGGCCAGCTCATAATCGATTTCCAGCAGCTCAAAGATGCCGATGCGCCCCTTGTAGCCGGTGTTGTTACAGGCGGGGCACCCCTGTCCCTTTTTAAACTGCACCGGCGCCGCCGGACGCTTGACCTTGCCGCGATAGCTCTTCAGCCAACTGCGTTCCCCCGGTGTCAGGGTATCGATACTGTCACAACTGTCACAGACACGGCGGACCAGTCGCTGCGCCAGCACCGACCGCAGGGAACTGGCCACGACATAACCGGCGGTGCCCATTTCAATCAGACGCAGGGCGGTGCTGATGGAATCATTGGTGTGCAGGGTCGACAGGACCAGATGGCCGGTCATAGCGGCACGCAGGGCGATATCGCTGGTCTCCTTGTCACGCATCTCACCGACCATGACGATATCGGGGTCCTGGCGCAGGGCGGCACGCAGTACCCGGGCGAAATCGAGCCCGATTTTCGGGTGCACCTGCACCTGATTGATACGCGGCAGACGATATTCCACCGGATCTTCCACAGTGATGATCTTCTTCTCGAAGACGTTGAGTTGATTGAGGGCACCATAGAGGGTGGTGGTTTTGCCGCTCCCCGTCGGACCGGTGACCAGCACCAGCCCGTGGGGCTGGGTCAGCTGTGCCCGGAAGCGCTGCAGTATCTCCGCGTTCATGCCGATCTGATCCAGATGCAGCAGACCGCCGGACTGATCCAGCAGACGCATGACCACCGCCTCGCCATACTGCAGGGGCATGGTTGACAGGCGGATGTCGACACTGTGCCCCTTGACGCGGATATTGAAGCGACCGTCCTGAGGCAGACGGCGCTCGGAGATATCGAGTCCGCACACCAGCTTGAGGCGCGACACCAGGGCCGAGCCGATGCGCTTCTCCTTCATCACCTGCTCGTGCAGGACGCCGTCGATACGCTGGCGGATGCGCAGGACCTTTTCGTCCGGCTCAATATGAATATCCGACGCCCCCACCTGCACCGCGTCCTCGAACAGGGAGCGCAGCAAGCGCACCACCGGCGCGTCCTCGACATC
>CALFFB010000134.1 GCA_937958075.1 uncultured Geobacteraceae bacterium
GCCGCAGAAGCCGCAGAAGAGCAGCCGTTTCCGCGGCAGTCCGCACCACTGATGACAACCGAGAGCCGTCAGCCGGACTTGCCCGGCAGCTCGGCTGCGGGCTTTTTTTCCGGTCTGACCATTCTCGGGCAGTACCATCAGAGCTATATCCTCTGCCAGCAGGGGAACGATCTACTCCTAGTCGATCAGCATGCCGCCCATGAACGGGTCGGCTTCGAGCAGCTCAAACGTTCCTATGCTGCCGGGGCTGTTCCCGCCCAGAAGCTGCTCTTTCCGGAAATTCTCGACCTGGATTACACCAGCGCCGCCGCCCTTGAAAGCTATTTGCCGGAACTGGTCCGCCTCGGCTTTGATATTGAACCTTTTGGTGGCAAGTCCTTTGCTTTAAAGGCAGCTCCGAGTCTGCTCTCAGCAACCCCGCTGGCGTCCCTGATTGTCGATATCGCCCTGGAACTCGAACGCATCGGACGGGCCGGCAAGGTGACCGAGTCCATCGATGAGGTGCTCATCATGATGGCCTGTCATCGTGTTGTCCGCGCCAATCAGGCCCTGTCACTGCCGGAAATCAAGGCTCTTTTTGCCGAGCTGGACAAAATCGATTTCAAGGGGAACTGCCCGCACGGGCGGCCGGTCATGGTGCGCATGACCCTGTATGAGGTGGAGCGCCTGTTCCGGCGTCACGGCTGATGGTGATGTCCACAGAGAAGATCCCGCTGCTGGTCATCTGCGGCCCCACCGGCTCCGGCAAGAGCGCCCTGGCCATGGAGCTGGCCCGGCACTACCCCCTGGAAATCGTCGCGGCGGACTCCCGCCAGGTCTATCGACAGATGGATATCGGCACGGCCAAGCCAGGTGCCGCGGACCAGGCTGCCGTGCCCCATCACCTGATCGATGTCATCGATCCCGATCAGGAGTATTCCGTCGCCCGCTATGTGGAAACGGCCCGCCAGGTGATCGTCCGGATTCACGAGCGGCAGAAGCTGCCCTGTGTAGTCGGCGGCACCGGGCTCTACCTGCGGGCCCTCCTCGGCGGGCTGGCCGACCTGCCCACCGGTGATGACGCCTTGCGCCGCACGCTGCATGAGCAGGAAATAAGGCAGGGGGAGGGCAGTCTGCACCGCGAGCTGCAGCGCCTTGACCCGCAGGCGGCTGAGCAGATTCACCCGCGCAATATCATCCGCCTGGTGCGTGCCCTGGAGGTCTGTATCCTGACCGGCAGGCGTTTTTCCCGGATCAAGGCCAGCCACGATTTTGTTGATCAGGCCTACCGGGTTGTCAAACTGGCACCGGACTGGTCGCGGGCGGAGCTGTACGCACGCATCGAGGCGCGGGCGCAGCAGATGCTTGACGCCGGTCTGGTTGCCGAGACGCAAGGAATTGTCGACAGTTACGGTGATCAGATCAAGGCCTTGCAGACTCTTGGCTATCGCGAGGTTGTCCGGTATCTGCAGGGCCAAATCGATGCCGGGCAGATGCTTGCCGATATCCGGAAATTCACCCGTCAGTACGCGAAAAAGCAGCTCACCTGGTTTCGTAGGGAACCTGACCTGATTTGGGTTGATTCCCACGAAAAGTCTGATAGAGTGAAGACTTACATTGATCCACTGTATTTTCAATAAAAGGAGCGGATATGGCCAAGTCACCATTCAATATTCAGGATCAGTACCTGAATCAGGCGCGTAAAGAGCGGGTTAAGGTTGTTATTGTCATGATGTCGGGTGACAAGCTGTCCGGGTATATCAAATCCTTCGACAGTTTCTGTATTCTGGTCGAGAGCGAGGGCGATATGCTCATTTACAAACACGCCGTCAGTACCATCAGTTCTACTGACGGAACCTTCCGCCTGCATGGAGGACGGGATTAAGGTATCGCTGTCAGGTGATCAGGACAGGGGTTCAAGGGGCGGTGCCGGCGGTGCCGCCTTAATTTTTGCCGGTGTCGCCAAAAGTTCGACGGGCGGAATCTTTGGCCTGGTCCGCCACTGCATTTCTGCGCGCACCTCACAATATCAGGTGACGGCGTGGCAGTTTACGGGTGTCAGTGCAGCAGGTACAGTGAGGGGATGATAAAGGATAGTTCATCATGGTGATAATCGAAGCGGTGGTGCCGGGAAGTCTCGCCGAAGAGCAGGGTATCAGGCCGGGGGACGCGTTGCTGCGTATCAATGACCGGGTGATGACGGATCTCATCGATGTCCATCGCGCCCTGGAAGCCGATGATCTGGTTGTTGAGATCCTGCGCGGCGACGAGGCGCTGCGGCTGGTCTGCCGCAAGGTGCCGGAGGAGGATCTCGGCCTGGTTCTGGAGCATCCGCAGCCACAGCAGTGCGGCAACCAGTGTCAGTTCTGCTTTGTGCATCAGCTGCCCAGGGGGCTGCGGCGCAGTCTTTATATCAAGGACGAGGATTATCGTTTCTCCTGGCTGTATGGCTCCTACGTGACCCTGACCAACCTGACGGAACAGGATCTGGAGCGCATCACAGGGGAGAAGCTGTCACCACTGTATATCTCTGTCCATGCCACCGACCCGGTGGTGCGTGATCGTCTCCTCGGATGTCAGGCACCGCCGATATGGCCTCTATTGCAGCGACTGGCACAGGCGCAGATCGCAATGCACTGTCAGATCGTCCTGTGCCCGGGCATCAACGATGGCCCGGTTCTCAGGCAGACGCTTGATGATCTGGCGTCCCTCGTTCCCCAGGTGGCCTCTGTTGCCGTTGTTCCGGTGGGTCTGACCGGGCATCGCAAGCGTCTGCCCCGGCTGGTTGAGGTCGGCCGGGAGGAGGCAAGGGCCTGTCTTGATCTGATCGAGGATTTTCAGCAGCAGTTTCTGGAAAGTCGCGCCCAGCGGCTGATTTACGCGGCGGATGAGTTCTATCTGCTGGCGGAGCGTGAGTTTCCGGCCCTCAACGCGTATGACGATCTGCCCCAATGGGAAAATGGTGTCGGTATGCTGCCGCTGTTCCGCTCCCAGGCAGAGGAGGTGCTCCTTGAGGCGGAGCCTCTGGACCTTGACGCGGCCATTCTTGTCACCGGGCAGCTGTTCAGGCCGGAGCTGGAGGTCTTTGCCCAGCGGCTGAGTCTGCGTACGGACGTTGCCATCGAGGTCATGGCGGTGGATAATGTCCTGTTCGGGGCGAGCGTCACCGTTGCCGGCCTGATCTCCGGCCGGGATGTGCTGGCCCGGTTGCGGGATGTTACCAAGGGGCGCGGAGTGGTCATCCCCGATGTCATGGTGACGCAGGATTCCCAGGTTTTTCTGGATGATGTTAGCATAGAAGACATACGACGTGCGTTGCAGGTGCCGGTGGAGGTGGTCGAAACCTCCGCCTGGGGCGTTTTGGAAGGCCTGGAGCGCCTGGCCGATGGCAGCGTCGATATCATCCGCTGCTAGGCATCCGGATGTGCGTTGAACCAGTAACAGGCAGGAATATCAGGATGGAGATTTTACCCGTATATGGAATGAAGTGCAAAAAGTGTGTTGCCCGGGTGACCGCCCTGATCGAGGAGTTTCCCGAGGTGGAGCAGGCACAGGTCGATCTTGACGGGGCAAGGGCGCATATTGTTCCTCACCCGGGTCGGCAGTTGCCCCTTGAGGATATCGGGGCGGCTCTGGTCAGGGCCGGATTCTCCGTTACGGAGACCAGGCCGGTGGATGACGGGCAGCAGCCTCCCAGCGGGAAGAGTGAGGCCCGGTCTCAGGGTGAAAAGAGTGACGGCTCGAAGCAGGCATCGGAACAGGATGCGCCGGAGGAGAGTTTACGTTTTGCCATTGGGGGCATGAGCTGCGCCTCCTGTGCGGCGACAATTGAAAAGAAATTGAAGACCCTGCCGGGCATCCGCCAGGTCAGTGTCAATCTGGCGGGAAACTTCGGGCAGGTGCGTTATCTGCCTGACCAGTTGCAGCCCCAGCAGATTTACGAGGCGGTCAGACAGAGCGGTTATTCTGCCGCTCCTGAAACCGGCGACGAACGTTCGGATCAGGCGCGCCGCGAGTTGCGCCTGGTGCTCATCGCCGCGGCCGGCGCCGTGCCCATCATGGTGCTGATGTTCGCTCCTGTGTCCCATACGTTGATGATGGTGGCCAGTGGTATTCTGGCGACCATCGTTCAGTTTACTGCCGGTCTCGGCTTTTACCGGAGCGCCTGGGGCGCCCTGAAAAATCGCAGCGCCAACATGGATGTGCTGGTTTCCCTCGGGATTACCGCCGCCTATGGTTATTCGGTGCTGGCGCTCTTCGGTGTGCTCGGTGCGGATGCCGATATCTTCTTTGAAACCAGCGCCATGCTGATTCTCTTTATCCGCTTCGGAAAATGGCTGGAATCCCGTGCCAAGGGGCGGGCCAGCGCCGCCCTCAAGCAGCTGCTCGAGTTGCAGGCGGAAGAGGCGGTGCTGATTGTCGACGGCAAGGAGCAGGTGATCCCGACGGCGCAGATCAAGCCGGGTGACGTGCTGCTGGTACGGGCCGGTGATACCATCCCCGTTGATGGGGAGGTCATGGAGGGGACGGCCGCGGTTGATGAGTCGATGCTTACCGGTGAAGCCATACCCGTTGACAAATCCGCAGGTTCGCAGGTCATCGGGGCCACCATCAATCGCAGCGGCCGGATGCTCATCAGAGCGACCCATGTCGGTGAAGACGGGGTATTGCAGCGGATCGTGCGCATGGTCGAGGCGGCGCAGGCCGACAAGGCTCCGATTCAGCGGTTTGCCGACCGGGTTTCCGGCGTCTTTGTGCCCATTGTTGTCATTCTGTCGCTGCTGACCTTCAGCAGTTGGTACTGGGCGGCCGACGCGGCTTTTCTGCTGGCCTTTCAGATGGCCATCGCGGTGGTGGTTATCGCCTGCCCCTGCGCCTTGGGGCTGGCGACTCCGACGGCGATTATGGTCGGCAGTGCCGTCGGGCTTGAGAACGGCATTCTCTTCAAGAAGGCCTCGACCCTGGAACAGATATCCGGTGTCGAGGTCATGCTCATGGACAAGACCGGCACCCTGACCACCGGCAGCTTTGCAGTGGACGCCGTGTATCCCTGCGCGCATACGGATCGGGAGCAGGTCCTGACTCTGGCCGCGACCCTTGAGCAGGGGAGCACCCATCCCCTGGCGCAAGCGGTGATGAAGGGTCTTGATGCCGAGGGGCTCGCTGTTCCCGACAGTCCGGACACCATTGAAGAGATGGGTGGTCAGGGACTTAAAGGGAGATGGCAGCAGCGGGACATCCTCTGCGGAAATCTGGCGCTGATGCAGAACGAGGGGATCGCGACAGCAGGGGCCAAGCAGCTGCTGTCGGAAGAAGAGGGCGTCGGCAAGTCCCTGATTTACGTCGCTGCGGACGGCCGCCTGCAGGGTGTCATTGCCTTGTCGGATGCCGTCCGTACAGAAGCAAAGGCGGTGGTAGCGGCCCTTAAGGCACGGGGGATCGAGCCGGTTCTGCTGACCGGTGACCGCCGGACGGTGGCGGAGGCGGTGGCCAGGGAGCTGGCCATTGATCGGGTTGTTGCCGAAGTCATGCCTGAAGACAAGTTGCAGCAGGTGCGGAAGGTGAAGGATGAGCAGCGCTCTGTGGCCATGGTCGGGGACGGCATCAATGATGCCCCGGCGCTGGCCCTGGCGGATGTCGGCATCGCCATCGGCAGCGGCACCGACGTTGCGCGGGAAACCGGCGATCTGGTCCTGGTCAGTGGTCACCTGTTCGATCTGGTGCGGGCGGTGGAGTTGGGGCGGCTGACCCTGAGAAAGATCAAACAGAACCTGTTCTGGGCCTTTTTCTACAATCTGCTCTGTATTCCCCTGGCCGCCGGGGTGTTTTATTCTTCCTTCGGTCTCTACCTGAAACCAGAATACGCGGGGCTGGTCATGGCTCTGTCCAGCGTCTGCGTGGTCTTGAACAGCCTCTCCCTGAAAAGGGTAAAAGGGCGCCTGCAGGAGATTGGTCATGATGACGCATGATGCGACAGACCCGCAGTACGATGATTGTCCGGCAGCGGACGCCTCAAAGGATCAGATCAGCCAGATTATCGAGTGGGTTCGCGGACGCGGCAAGGTCCTCATCGTCACCCATGACAATCCGGACCCCGATTCCATCGCGGCGGCTGTGGCCCTGCGCCATCTGCTTGTCGTCAAGGCGGGACAGGACGCGGTTCTGACCTATGGCGGGGTGATCGGGCGCAGCGAAAACCGGAACATGGTCAAGGAACTCGACATCCCGATGGTGCCCATCTGCGACCTCGACCTGAAGCAGTTCCGGGTGGTCTGCATGGTCGATACTCAGCCCAATACCGGCAACAATTCCTGGCCGGGAGAATTGCCGGTGCATCTGATCATCGACCATCATCAACCCAAATCGGACTTGTCCCACGTCTGCTGGGTTGATGTCCGGCAGAACTATGGCGCCTGTGCGACCATCCTCTACGAGTATCTGGTCAGTCAGGGGGTGACGATCAATACCCGCCTGGCGACCTGTCTGTACTACGCCATCAAATCGGAGACCCAGGATCTGGGCCGCGAGTGGTCCAAGGCCGATCGCGAAGCCTATCTGAAGCTGTTGCCCCTGGCCAACAACCGGATCCTTTTTCGGATTATCCACCCGCAGGTATCGGCGGACTACTTTACTGCTTTCCGTAACGCCATCGACACCGCCCGGATCTACGGCAGCGCTCTGGTGTTTAATCTGCACCGGATCGAAAATCCTGATCTGGTGGCGGAGATTTCTGATTTTCTTTTGCGTCACGAAGGGGTTAATTATGTCCTGGGGATGGGCTGGTTTGACGGCATGGAGATTCTGTCCATGCGCTCCCTTGATCCGGACGCGAAGCTGGGCCTGGTCATTCAGAAGATGGTCAGCGGCATCGGCTCGGCCGGGGGACACGGCATGATCGCCGGCGGCCAGATTCGCGATATGAGCCCGGACGAAGAGGCCCAGAAGGCTCTGGAGCAGACCCTGACCGAGCGCATGCTGATGGCGCTGGGGCTGGATGAGTATCTCAGCACCTCCCTGATTGCCGGTGAGCGTTGACAGCGTCCCGCGGCTTGAGCTATAACGTGCGCCTTTGCGGAGTTGTCATGCGTCGGTTTTTGTTGATCCTGATCATCCTGCTGTCTGCCTTGCCGGTGTCTGCTGCGGTCGAAGTCATCCCGCGTGGACAGCAGCCGCATGTCATTGAAGATGTCTATCACCGTCAGGGACAGGTTTATATCCCCCTCGAAGAGCTGCTCTCGGCAACAGGTCTGACCGGACAGTGGGATTCCGTTGCGCACACGTACCGTATCCGTACCGGTCGTGGTTGGGTTGTCCTGAGCCCGGCCATCAATTATCTGCGCCGGGGGGAGGAGTTCACGCCGCTGCAGAACAAGCCGGTGTTTATCGATGGCCGTCTGCACGTCGATGAGAGCTTTGTCCAGAACCAGCTGCCGCTGTTGGCCGGACGCCCGGTTTTTTATCGTAACCTGCATCCTGTGCGGCAGGACGAGGAAATAGCCGATGCGGAAACCCTCGATGAGCTCTTCGGCCGCCTGCTCAAGCGTGAGCAGCATCAGGATGGTGCCATTCGCGCTATTGCTATTGATCCTGGTCACGGCGGGCTCGATACCGGGGTCATAGCCGCTGATGGCTATAACGAGAAAATTCTGACCTTTGCCGTGGCGGAACGACTGGCGCGGCTGTTGCGTATGCGTTTCGGTATTCCCGTGTATCTGAGCCGCGACGGTGACTATGGCGTCCGGCAGGAGGAGCGGTTCGCGGCGGCCTCGCGGGAGGATGTCGATCTGTGGCTGCTGTTGCACGCCCAGGCCTCATTTTCCGCTGAGGTTCAGGGGATCGATCTGTTTATCCGGGCTGCAGACGAGGATTATGGGGAGTCCGATTCCGCCGACGGCAGTCGGCTGCTGGCCGCAGAACTCGGCAAGGCCCTGACATCAGAAGAGTTTGCCGTGCGTGGTATCTATCCGACCTCGCGAATGTTCCTTGGTCGTGGCAATCTGCCGACGGTACAGGTTGAGCTCGGCTATCTGAGCCACCCGGATGAAGGAAAGAATATGCAGCGGCCGGAGTATCAGGAGCAACTGGCTTTGGCCTTATTTGCCGGTATTGAAAAATATGCCGAGCTTTCCAGGGAAAAGGGAAAATGAGTATGTCAACCGTCAAGCGCGGTTTCAACCGTGATTATGATCAATTACGCCCCATCCGTTTCGAGCGCAACTTCACCCGCTATGCCGAAGGGTCGGTACTGGTTCACTGTGGCGAAACCAAAGTGCTGTGCAATGCGTCGGTAGAGCAGCGGGTTCCCCCCTTCATGCGCGGCGAGGGGCGGGGCTGGGTCACGGCGGAGTACAGCATGCTGCCCCGGGCGACCCACACCCGTTCCATGCGCGAGGCCGCCAAGGGCAAGCTGTCCGGCCGTACCCAGGAGATACAGCGGCTCATCGGGCGCTCGTTGCGGGCGGTGACAGATCTTGCTGCCATGGGTGAGGTGACGGTGCAGATCGACTGCGACGTTCTTCAGGCTGATGGCGGTACCCGCACGGCATCCATTACCGGTGCCTACGTCGCCCTGTACGACGCTTTTGCCGGCATGGTGGCCGCCGGTCAGTTGCCCGGTATCCCCCTGCGCGACAGCGTCGCCGCCATCAGTGTCGGGATTATCGACCAGACCCCCATGCTGGATCTGGATTACGAGGAGGACTCCCGGGCGGAGGTGGATATGAACTTTGTCATGACCGGTTCCGGCCATTTTGTCGAGGTTCAGGGGACGGCGGAGGCCTCCCCCTTTTCCGCTGAGGAGCTTGACGCCCTGCGTCATCTTGCCGCAGCCGGGTGCGCGCAGCTGAAACAGCTGCAGCAGCAGGCCCTCGCCGGAGCCAGCTGATGCGTCTGCTGGTGGCCACCTCGAATCCGGGAAAGCTGCGTGAGCTCAAGGAATTGCTGGAACAGACCCCCCTTGAACTGATCAGTCTTGCGCAACTGCAAAACCCGCCGGCGGTCGTTGAAGATGGCGCGACCTTTGCGGACAACGCCATAAAAAAGGCGACAACCCTGGCCCGCTTCAGTGGCTGTGTGACCATGGCCGACGACAGCGGCCTCTGTGTCGATGCCCTGGATGGCGCTCCCGGTGTCCATTCGGCGCGCTATGCCGGTGAGACCGCGGACGATGCCGCCAACAACGCCAAGTTGCTGCGCGTTCTGGAACCGGTGCCACGGCTGCAGCGGCAGGCCCATTTTCACTGCTGTATCGCCCTGGCCTGGCCGGATGGGCGCACCCACACCTTCTCCGGAACGGTTCAGGGACTGATCGTTGATGCGCCACGGGGCAGCCAGGGGTTCGGCTACGATCCCCTGTTTCTGGTGCCGGAATACGGCAAGACCATGGCCGAACTGGGGAGTCGCCTCAAGAACCGCATCAGCCACCGTGCCAGGGCCTTGGAACAGGCGTTACCGGTGGTGCGCGCGTTGGCGGAAGAAAAGTAGATATTTCGGCAGTTCCACAGCCATAAACGACAGCGCCCAGGCGCTTACATAACCACAGGAGGAAAAACATGGAAAGAACGTTTGCGATTATCAAGCCCGATGCCTATGCCGCCGGCCATGCCGGGAAAATTCTGGCCCGGATCTACGCTGAGGGTTTCAAGGTTGTCGGTCTGAAAAAACTGTTTTTAAGCAAGGTGGAAGCGGAAGGGTTTTACGCGGTTCACAAGGAGCGCCCTTTTTTTGGTGAGCTGACCGACTTTATGAGCAGCGGCCCCTGTGTGGTTATGGCCCTTGAGGCCCCGGATGCCATTCGTAAATGGCGTGATCTGATGGGCGCCACCAACCCGGCCGAAGCGGCTGAAGGAACCCTGCGCAAGGAGTTCGGAACCTCCATCGGTGAAAATGCCACCCACGGTTCTGACGCTCCGGATACCGCCGCCTTTGAGCTGGGATATTTCTTCAACGGCCTGGAGCTCCTGTAATTCCGGGGTTAACGTCTTGTGTCCGGTCACGCCCTTCGCTAGACTCGCGAAGGGCGTTTTTACTACACACTTGGCAAAAGACCGGAATCAGCGTTGACCGGCAGGTAAGATTTTGAGCGAAACGGTGACAGAGAAGACGGACATCAAAAACCTGTCCTGTCCTGAGCTGGAGCGGCTGTTGATCCAGTACGGGCAACAGAAATTCCGTGCCCGGCAGATCCTGAAGTGGGTTTATCAGCACCAGGCTGAAGATTTCAGCGTCATGACCAATCTGGGCAAGGAACTGCGCGCCTGGCTGGCGCAGCGGTTTGCTATTTCCCAGTTGCGCCCTGTCGCAGTTCAAACCAGCAGCGACGGGACCCGCAAATACCTGTTCCGCCTTGCAGACGGCGCCCATATCGAGACGGTGCGCATCCCCATGGAAGAGGGGCGATCGACCCTGTGTATTTCCACCCAGGCCGGGTGCGCCATGGGGTGCAGCTTCTGCATGACGGCTACGGCCGGTCTCAAACGTCACCTGCAACCGGCCGAGATTGTCAACCAGGTGTGTGCCGCTATTGCGGATGGCCCGGTGACCAATATTGTCCTGATGGGGATGGGGGAGCCCCTGCATAATCTGGACAACGTCGTCACCGCCCTGGAGATTCTTTATCTGGATGACGGTCTGGGGTACGGTGCGCGGCGGGTGACCCTGTCCACCTGCGGACTGGTTCCGGAGATTCGTGAACTGGGCCAAAGGATCAAGGTCAACCTGGCGGTATCGCTGAATGCCGCCGATGACCAGGTGCGTGATCGGCTGATGCCCGTCAACCAGCGTTATCCTCTGACGGAACTGATACCGGCCTGCGCCGATTTTGCCCGCGCAACCCGGCAACGGGTGACCTTTGAGTATATTCTCATCAGAGGCGTCAACGATTCGCTGAACGACGCCAACAAGCTGGTGAAATTACTCCATCCGGTGCGCTGCAAGGTCAATCTTATTGCCTACAACGAGCATGAGGGGTCGGATTTTTTACCGCCCGATGCGGCGACCATCAAAAATTTTCAGCAACGGCTCCTTGATCGCGGTCTGCTGGCGACTTTGCGGGCGAGCAAGGGGCGTGACATTGACGGCGCCTGTGGTCAGCTCAGCGGCCGGCAGCAGGAGTCATGAACATCGCCATAAATCAAAAAGTCTCAACCTGAAGGAGTGGTCTTATGAAAGAAACACCGGTAGTCGGCGTCATCGGCGGCAGTGGGTTGTACGAAATCGAGGGGCTGACCGACGTGGAAGAGGTGCGCCTGACGACGCCCTTCGGCGATCCCTCGGATGCTTATATCACCGGCAAGCTGAATGGTATCAGGATGGTGTTTCTGCCCCGGCATGGTCGGGGGCACCGCCTGCTGCCGTCGGAGGTGAATTATCGCGCCAATATTTACGGCATGAAAACCCTGGGTGTCAACCGGATCATCTCGGTATCCGCCGTCGGCAGCATGAAAGAAGAGATCGTGCCCGGCCATATCGTCATCCCCGATCAGTTCTTCGATCGCACCGCGGGCAAGCGCGCCTCGACCTTTTTCGGTGGCGGGATTGTCGGACATATTCAGTTTGCCGATCCGGTCTGTCAGGATCTGGCCGGCACGCTGACGGATGCGGCCCGCCGGGTCGGCGCGACGGTTCATGCCGGCGGCACCTACATCTGTATTGAGGGGCCGAATTTTTCAACCCGGGCCGAGTCACGGATTTATCGCAGCTGGGGCGTCGATATCATCGGCATGACCAACATCCCGGAGGCGCGCCTGGCGCGGGAGGCGGAAATCTGCTACGCCACCGTTGCCCTGGCCACGGATTACGACTGCTGGCATGAAGGCCACGATGACGTGTCCGTTGAGGCCGTAGTGGCTATTATCAGGCAGAATGTGGCCACCGCCCGTGAGATCATCAAGACAGCGGTGACGGATATGGCGCGGCATGAAACGGCTTGCAGCTGTGACAGCGCCCTGGAATACGCGGTTATGACCGAGCGGGGCCAGATACCGCAAACAACGCTGGACGACTTGCAGCCGCTTCTCGGCAAATACTTTTCCAAAGGATAGATCTATGAGTGTTCTGGTTATCGGCAGTGTCGCCCTGGATTCTATCGCCACACCCTTCGGACAGGTGAGGGAGGTCCTGGGTGGTTCCGCCAGCTATTTTTCAACCTCTGCCAGCTATTTTACCGATGTCAATCTGCTGGCGGTGATCGGTGAGGATTTTCCCGAAGAGCATATCGATTACCTGAAGTCCCGCGCCATCAACCTGGATGGTCTGCAACAGGTCGCGGGGCAGACCTTCCGCTGGAGCGGAAGGTACGAATATGATCTCAACGAGGCGCATACCCTGGATACCCAGCTCAACGTATTCGAGACCTTCAAGCCGCAGCTGCCGGAGCATTACCGGCAGGCGGAATATGTGTTCCTGGCGAATATCGATCCTGTGATCCAGCGTGAAGCCCTGGCTCAGGTGCGGGCGCCGCAACTGGTCGCCTGTGACACTATGAATTTCTGGATCGAGGGCAAGCGGGAAGACCTGCTGAAAACCCTGAAGCTGGTTGATATCCTGGTCATCAATGAAGCGGAAGTTCGGCAGCTGGCGCAGGAGCCGAACCTGATCAAGGCGGCCGCAGCCGTCCGGAGCTTCGGTCCCCGGACCCTGGTCGTCAAGCGGGGTGAATACGGGGTCCTCATGTTCGGCGAGGGCTCTGTCTTTTCGGCCCCGGCCTATCCTTTGGAGGAGGTGTTCGATCCCACCGGCGCCGGAGACACCTTTGCCGGCGGTTTTTTCGGATATCTGGCGGCGACCCGTAATTTTTCCGATGCCAGTTTAAGAAAGGCCATCGTCTATGGTACGGTGATGGCATCCTTCACGGTGGAGAAGTTCAGCCTCGATCGCCTCAAGGAGATCGACCATCAGCAGATTGCCGATCGGTACAAAAAGATTAAACTGCTGACGGATTTTGCCGATCTGGATTAACTTCTTCATGAAGCATTCGCGGTAACAGATGCTGTTTACCTTTGCGCGACAGGCGGCCTATGTTTATCGAACACCAGCAGCTTAAATCCCTGTTTGTGTCGGCGGGCAAAATCAGGCAGCTGTATATTTCCGCCGGGCCGGTGCAGCTTGCTTTCCCCGGGCAGACACCGCAGCTGTGCAGCGCCTATCTGCTGCGTCTGGGGGATAAGGGGAAGATGCTGGTTGTCGTCGCTTTTTACCTGACGGAGAGCCACCGGTCGGTGTTTTATGTGCCCGAGCAGGGGGAAGTGTCCGAGGCTGTCGCGAAAAAGCTCTTTGCCGAGGGGATCCTTTTTATCGAATCCATGGGGTTTCTGCTGTCCGATACCGATTATCCCCTGTTGTCGCCGAAGGAACAGCAGGATTACTGGTACCGCCTGCCCATCTCGCAGCCCCCGGATTTGTTCGGCAGAAGTTATCCCGTGGGGCAACATGCGTCCGACATCAAGGCCTTGGGCAATACCAGCCGGTCCAGCTTGGGTCGGTTTCTGGCATCAATGTAGTATGCCATCAGGCCGGAGCTGATTCATGATTCTTGTTCACATTGATCAAAGTGAGGGACTATGCGCCGTTATCTGATTGTGGCCGGATGTCTGGTTATACTGCTTCTGGGCGGCTGTGTGGCGGCAACACCCCAGTCGGAGGGTCATAGACAACAGGCGGATGTCCATTACAAACTGGCCGTTGCCCACCTGCAGGGGGATAATCCCGGAGCCGCCTTGCGGGAGCTGCTCAAAGCAGTCGAGCTGGACCCGAAGAACAGCGAGATCCACGTCACCCTGGCCCAGGCCTATCAGCAGCGCCGTGCTTATGCCGAAGCGGAAAAGCATTATCTCAAGGCCCTTGAACTTTCCGAAAACGACCCCAGTTACCAGAACAATATCGCTACCCTGTATCTCGACATGCAACAGTGGGACAGGGCGATCCACTATTTCGATCTGGCAGCCCGCAATCTGTTGTTTGAGAGTACCCACATTGCCCTGACCGGCAAGGGATACGCCTATCTGCAAAAAGAAGAGTATAACCAGGCACTGAATGTGTTCCGTGCGGTCGCCGCCGAATACCCGAACTATGCTCCGGCCTTCTACTACCAGGCTGAAGTTTATCGGGTAACGGGCGCCGAGCGCCTTGAGCAGGTCGCGTTGCAGCGTACGGTGGATCTGGCGCCGGATGTTGTACAGGCGCGCCATCGCCTGGCGGTGTTGCACATCAAGGCAAAAAACTTTTCAGCCGCGCGCACCCAACTGGAAACCATCATCAATTTTTCTCCGGAATCAGATGCCGGTCGCGATGCGGCCGAGCTGCTGAAAACCCTGCCCTGATGTTCTTCGGGGACGGCAGTAAGTGAGCCTTTCGGGCATGGTGATAGATGCTTCTCGACACGATTGACGCCGCCGCCGCGCAATTGCGCCGCTCTTTACAGGGCGCCATCCCGGATATCGCCCTTGTCGCCGGTTCCGGGCTGGCTGCCGGTCTTGAGCCGTTGTCGGCACAGTTTCAGTGGGATCTGGCGGAACTGCCGGGGTTCCCCGACGTCAGCGTTGCCGGGCAGCAGGGCCGGCTGGTTTTTGGTGATCTGCACAATTGTTCGGTGCTGGCTTTTTTCGGGCGGTATCATGTCTATGAAGGCTACAGCCCCTGGCAGGTCACCGCTCAGGTACGCCTTGCCGCTGCCGTCGGCTGTCGCAAGATTCTGCTGACCAACGCCGCCGGTGGTCTGCTGGCGGAGATGACGCCGGGGGATTTCATGCTGGTGACAGATCATCTGAATTTCACCGGACTCAATCCCCTGATCGGTCGCAGGGAGCGTGAATTTGTTGATCTGACCAGCCTCTATGCTACTGCCGGCGGCGACGAATTGGCTGAGGCACTGCAGATCAGGGGCATCAGGCTGCACCGCGGTGTCCTGGCCTGGATGCCCGGGCCGAGCTATGAGACACCGGCCGAGATCGCTTTTCTGGAAAAAGCGGGGGCCGCGGCGGTCTCCATGTCGACGATTCCCGAAGCGATTGTTGCCCGACGTTACGGGCTTGAGGTGATGGCGGTCTCCTTTATCGCCAATCCGGCTGCCGGCAAATCCCCTGTCGCCTTGAATCACCAGGATGTCCTGCGTTCCGGACAGGAGCACGCCGCTCAATTTCACACCCTTCTTCAATGCCTCCTCCAGCGCTGGGGTCGACGCCCTGGGTCTGCAAGTCAACCTCTTTGATTTCAGCCTATTAGCTCTTTCGGTGACTTGACAGGTCAGGAGTTGGTGGTAAAGTTTCATACACCTGCAACATCATGCCTGATTGATGTCTGAAAAGGAGGACACCATGAAAGACTTTTCCACGATACTCGTTGCCATCGATTTTTCTGACAGTTCGGATAACGCCTTCAACCTCGCCCTGAATATGGCCCGTAAATATTCCGCCAAGCTGGAGCTGGTACACGTGATTAACGAACCCGTCGATCTGCGGGGTTTTTATGTGCCGCACATCTCCTTTGAAAAACTCGAGGAAGAGATTGAGGAAGGCGCCAGGAAAATGATGGAGAGTTTCTGTCGACGCCATCTGGCGGACTACGAAAATTTTGAGTCCCATATTGTTGCCGGGCTCCCCTACGAGCAGATCCTGCAGCAGGCCCAGGACCTCGGGGCAGACCTGGTGATTCTCGGTACCCACGGGCGCACCGGGCTTGATCATGTTCTGTTCGGCAGCACGGCGGAAAAGGTTGTACGGCGTTCACCGGTACCGGTCTTGACCGTGCGCCTGTCCGAAGAATAACAGCTCTCAGGTTTTTTCTGATTTTTACTGGGCGGCCCGTAACAGGGCTGCTCATTTTTTTTGCCTCCGGGGCACGGGGCTGATATGGTAGCTGACCCTGACCTGATCTTGCTGAGTACGACGAGTATGTCCTTATGACCCTGCGTTTGCGCGAACTTGTGCTGAGACCCGACGAGCCCGAAACAGCCCTGGCGGATAAGATTGTCGAGGTTCTGGGATGTCGGGCCGATGAAATCCGGCAGTGGCGAATTGCCCGACTGGGCATTGACGCCAGGCGTAAACAGGACATCAGAAAGGTCTGTACCCTGGTTTTTGAATGCGCTGACGAGGATGATTTTCTGCGGCGTTATGCGCATCCTCAGCTTGATCCGGCGCCGGTGCCTGTGCCCTTCGACCTCGGGGTGCTGAAGAGGGGAATTCACGTTATCGTTGCCGGCATGGGGCCGGCCGGACTCTTCAGTGCGCTGGCCCTGGCCCAGGCCGGTGCCCGGGTGACTCTGCTGGAACGGGGCCGGCCGGTCGAACAGCGGGTGCGCGATGTCCAGCGCTTCTGGAAAGGGGGGATCCTTGATGAAAACAGCAATGTGCAGTTCGGTGAGGGGGGCGCCGGCACCTTTTCCGATGGAAAACTGACAACCCGGGTGAATCATCCGGAAATTTCTTTTGTTCTGGAAAAGCTGGCGGACTTTGGCGCTCCGGCCGATATCCTTTACCAGGCAAAACCCCATATCGGCAGTGACCGTTTGCGGCAGGTGCTGATCAACTTTCGCTACCACCTGCAGGGCCTCGGTGTGGATATCCGTTTTGCCGCGCAGCTGACGAATCTGGAGGTCAAGGGTCAACAGCTGCGGGGCGTGATTGTCAACGACCGGAATGAGCTGGCCTGTGACGCGCTGGTGCTGGCTCCCGGGCACAGCGCCCGGGATACCTACCGGATGTTGGCGGAGCGGGGTGTCGCCCTTGAGTCCAAGGCGTTTGCTGTCGGCGTCCGGGTTGAGCATCCGGCGGCGGTGATCAACCGGATTCAGTACGGCCGGGATTTTTATCCCGGTCTGCCGACAGCGGAATACCGGTTGTCCTATAATGATCCGGAGACAAAACGGGGCATTTATTCCTTCTGCATGTGCCCCGGCGGCGAGGTCATCAATTCCGCTTCGGAGCAGGGGGGGCTGGTGGTGAACGGTATGAGCCTGCGCCGGCGTGACGCGCCGGGCTCCAACAGCGCCCTGGTGGTGGCGGTGACACCGGAGGATTTTTCCGGCGGCGGGGTGCTGGCCGGGATCGATTTTCAACGCTACCTGGAGCAGGCGGCCTGGCAGGCGGGAGAACCCGGCTGGCTGGCACCGGCCCAGCCGGTGCGCGAGTTTTTACACGGGCGCGGCGGGCGCTTGGCGTCCAGCTGCCGACCGGGTATCGTTCATGCCGATTTAAAACAGTGCCTGCCGGCGGCGGTGGTGACCGGCCTGCAGCGGGCGCTCCCCGTTTTTGACCGGAAAATGCGTGGCTTTATCTGCGACGAGGCGACCCTGATCGGGGTCGAGACCCGGACTTCGGCACCGGTGCGGATTCTTCGTGATCAGCGCTGCGAGTCGATCAGTCACGAGGGGTTGTTCCCCGCCGGCGAAGGGGCCGGTTACGCCGGGGGCATCATGAGTGCGGCCCTTGACGGGCTGCGGGTGGCACGCAGTATTATCGAAACCAATCAACACAAGCTGATGGAGAGCCAGTGAAAGACATCTATGTCAATGACATTAAAGAACGAGACCGGGTACAGACCGCTTTTCTCGTCCGTGAAAAGATCACAGCCATGGCCAAAAACGGCAAGCCCTATCTGACCCTGAAGCTGATGGACAGAACCGGCGAGGTGGAGGGCCGGGTGTGGGATCGGGTTGATGAATGGTCACGTCTGTTTGACAGTGATGATTTTATCAGAATCGACGCCAAGGCCAGCGTCTATATGGGGAAAATGCAGCTGGTGGTTCAGCACCTGGAAAAACTGCCGGACGAAGCCATTGATCTGGGGGATTTTCTGCCGGTGACCAGCCGCAGTCAGGAGCAGATGCGGCAGGAACTCGACGCGGTCCTGGCGTCATTAACCAACCCCTATATAGAGGCGTTGTTGCGGGCCTTTTTCGATGATCCGGAATTTTTTGCCCGCTATCGTCAGGCCCCGGCGGCTAAGTCCATGCATCATGCCTATCTCGGGGGGTTGCTCGAGCACTCCCTGGCGATTGTGGCCCTGGCCGACGATGTGGCCAGGCGCTATCCGGCCATAGACCGTGATCTGCTCATCAGCGGTGCCCTGCTGCACGATGTCGGCAAGGTGGTGGAACTGACCTTCTCCCGTTCCATCGGCTACAGCGACGAAGGAAAGCTGGTGGGTCATATCGTTA
Organism: uncultured Geobacteraceae bacterium; assembly: GCA_937958075.1. Lineage (GTDB taxonomy): Bacteria > Desulfobacterota > Desulfuromonadia > Desulfuromonadales > Geopsychrobacteraceae > Pelovirga. Next base: position 18,134 of record CALFFB010000134.1, read on the forward strand.
TCGGCGTGCAGATGATCGAGGACCGGGTGCGAACGATTGCCGGATTTCCCCCTGAGCTGGCGATGATGATCAAGCATCTGCTGCTGTCCCATCATGGTCAGTATGAGTTCGGCTCACCGAAACGTCCGAAATTCCTCGAAGCTGTGGTCCTGAATTTTATCGATGACCTGGATTCCAAAATCAACGCGGTGCAGTCGCACCTGGAAAAGGAACAGGATCCGCATCAGGGCTGGAGCAGCTATCATCGTCTCTTTGATCGTTATTTTTACAAGGGGCCCAGGATCGCGGAGCAGGAGCCGGCAGATCAGCCGGCCTCCGGGGAGCCGCATGCCACGGAGACAGCCGCCGCGGCGGCACCGCCAACCAGAAAACCGGCCGAGCGCAAAAATCACGACAGGCCCCTGGGCGCCACCCTCGGGGAACAGTTGAAGAACAAGAACCTGGAACTGTTCTCCACCATCAATCAACAAGGAGGCGGATCATGATTGTTGCCAGCCTGCCGACGGGCCCACTGGAGGTCAACTGCTACATTATCGGCTGTGAAGCGACCAGACAGGCCGCGGTCATCGACCCCGGAGGCGATGCTGACGCCATCCTCGACGGGTTGAAAGAGCGGGGGCTGACCCTGGCCATGATCATCAACACCCACGGACATTTCGATCATATCGGGGGCAACGCCCGCCTGCTGGCCGCCTCAGGGTGTGCCTTGCTGATTCACCGTGACGACGCTCCGCTGCTGCCCCTTGCCAATCAGCATGCGTTGCGTTTCGGCCTGCGCGTTGACGCCTCACCCGAGCCGACACGGTTGCTGGACGACGGGGAGCGCATCGCTCTGGGTGACCTTGAGCTGCGCGTCATTCATACGCCGGGACACTCGCCCGGAGGTATCTGTCTGCTGGTCGAGGACTATCTGTTTGTCGGGGATACCCTGTTCAACGGCTCCATCGGGCGCACCGATCTGCCCGGCGGAGATCACCGGCAGCTCATCACCAACATCAAGGAAAAACTCCTGACCCTTGACAGCGAGATCAAGGTGTGTCCCGGTCACGGACCGATGACGACCATCGGCCGGGAAGCTCAATCCAATCCGTTTCTGACCTGATTTTGACAAAGGGAAGTCATGCTCAAAGATAAAACGATTCTGTTGGGAGTCAGCGGCGGCATCGCTGTCTACAAGGCGGTCGAACTGCTGCGGCTGCTGGTCAAGGCCGGGGCGACGGTGCATGTGGTGATGACCAGAAACGCCGGTGAATTTGTCACACCGCTGACCTTTCAGACTCTGTCGGGTCATCCGGTGCACACCGAACTCTTCAATCTCTACCAGGAGCGTGAGATCGGTCATATCTCCCTGGCCGATCGCGCCGATCTGGTGATTCTGGCGCCGGCGACGGCCAACCTTGTCGGCAAGCTGGCCAATGGTCTGGCCGATGATCTGCTGACGACCACGGTCATGGCCACCAGGGCGCCGGTGTTGCTGGTCCCGGCAATGAACACCAATATGTATGAGAACCCCCTGTATCAGCGCAATGAACAGCGGCTGGTCGATGCCGGTTATCAGCTGCTGTCACCGGTCAGCGGTGATCTGGCCTGCGGCTGGGTCGGAACCGGCAAGATGCCTGAGCCGCAGGCGATCCTGGACAAGGCCGTGGAGGTGTTGACAGTCAAGGATCTGACAGGCTGCCGCATCCTGGTCACCGCCGGGCCGACCTGTGAGGAGATCGATCCGGTGCGCTATCTGACGAACCGCTCATCAGGCAAGATGGGGTATGCCATTGCCGATGCTGCCCGGCGACGTGGCGCCGAGGTGATACTGGTGTCGGGGCCGAGCCGGTTGGCGGCGCCGGCAGGGGTGACCTTTGTTCCGGTCACCACCGCCGAGCAGATGCACGCGGCCGTCACCACGCGCTTCTCCCGGGTTGACCTGGTGATCAAGGCGGCGGCGGTGGCCGATTACCGGCCACGCGTGCGTTACGGGCAGAAGATGAAGAAACAGGGAGAGAAATGCACTCTGGAACTGGAGCCGACGACGGATATCCTCGCCGAACTGGGACGCCAGAAAACCCATCAGATTCTTGTCGGCTTTGCCGCGGAGACAGAGAAGTTGCTTGAGCACGCTGCCCGGAAGCTGCAGCAGAAAAATCTTGATCTGATCGTCGCCAACGATGTCTCCGGGCCGGACACGGGTTTTGATACGGACGAGAATATCGTGCAGTTCCTGTCTCCTGACGGAAGCAGGGAGGCCCTGCCGCAAATGAGCAAGGAAGCTGTTGCCGGTGCCCTGCTTGATCGTGTCAGGTCCCTCTGGCTGGCTAAACAACGGTAAACAGCGGCAGAATTTCGTCGGGGTTGGTGATCCCCAGTTTAAAGCGGTTGCGCAGTTCTTTTAAAATCAGCTCGGAATCCTCCTGGCGGAGTTTGCCTTCCAGCCACAGCAGGTTCATGTTTTTGCGGATGAGACCGGCCGCGGTCAGGGCCCGGTCGCCGGTGGGGTCGGCGTTCCAGTAGGGGCTGTTGTCCTCGCTGAGGATACTCAAGGTTGCTTCGTGGGCCAGGGTCATGTATTCCTCGTGCTCCACGCGGTCAAAGGGCCATTTGGAGCGTGCCGCCAGGGTTTCGATCATTTTCTGCCAGCGTTTCAGCCGGCTGATCATCATCATCGAATTGAAGATCTGTTTGTTGGTGCCAAAGGAAAAAATCGTATCCGAGAGGCTCCCGCTCAGGACCTTGTCCAGTTTGCGATTGTCCCTTTTTGCCAGTTTGTGGGCAATATTCCAGGTTTCCTTTTTGACGCCGATATCCGCCCGGATTTCCCAGTAGGCATGGTTGAGCAACGCCGTGTTGTAGGTCATGGCCAGTTTGTAAGGGACAAAGTAGTTGTGGGCTATGGTGTCGGCGGCCAGATGGGACAGATAACCATAGGCGCAGGCCTCCGCCTCAGGGCTGGTTTTTCGTCCACGGTCGAGAATCTTGTTGCCGACCCGCCAGTTATGGCAATGCTCAAGATGGTGGGTGTATTTTTTACCCAGGGTGATATCCGCGGCGATGCAACCGTACAGATAGTCCATGGGATAGGTGGTCAGCAGGGTCTGCAAAGCCAGGGGCAAGAGCTCCGGGGCCGAAAGAATACGCAGTCCGGTGCCCAGGTGGACGCCGGCACCCCAGGCATGGGCAGCTTCCGGGATAGAGACAAGGGACAGGATCAGGACACCAAGGCTGAAGAATCGTAACATGCTGACCTCAAATAAAAACCTTCGAACAGATGCGAAGGACGTCATTGATGACTGACAAATTGTATCATGAGTGCCATGAAGCTGTCTGCCAGACCCGGACGCTGCTGGAGGAACTTTCCGCCTGGGGGTTCGCATCCCTTCCGGAGCCGGCATCCGGCTTTTCGCCGGCGGATGAAAAGCGACCGGCCGGGATGGCAGCACAGGCGGGGGCGCACTCCCTGGAAGAACTCGGGGTGATGCTCAAGGACTGCACCCGCTGTGGTCTCAGCCGGACGCGCAGCAAGGTGGTCATCGGTCGTGGCAATCCCCGGGCGAGGCTGGTGTTTGTCGGTGAAGCGCCGGGGCAACAGGAAGATCAGCAGGGGCAGCCCTTTGTCGGTGAGGCCGGGCGTTTGCTTGACCGCATCATCCAGGCCATGGGCCTGACCTCAGACGAGGTCTATATCTGCAATGTTATCAAGTGTCGCCCACCCGGTAATCGTGATCCTGAGCCGGAGGAGATTGCCACCTGCGAACCCTTTCTGCAGCAGCAACTGGCTCTGATCCGACCGCAGGTTATTGTCGCTCTCGGGCGTTTTTCCGCCCAGACCCTGCTGGCGACGAGCCGGCCGATCAGTAAACTGCGCGGGAGCTGGCACCAGTACGCCGGCATTTGCCTGATGCCGACGTTTCATCCGGCCTATCTGTTGCGGTCGCCGGCCGAGAAAAAACGGGTCTGGCAGGACATGAAACAGGTTATGCAGCGACTGTCTGCCGAAAAGGAGGGGTAGTGGCCTGGCGCCTGCATGCCATCTGCGTTCAGGCGAAAAAATCGAGATACAGACCGGCGGGGATAGTATCCTCTGCGTGCTTGCTGTAACCGGCGATGCCCTGCAGCAGGCTGTAGGATGAGGTCCCGGGCGCTGTGTCTTTGCCCGGTCTGAGGGAGGGGCTGTCGTTCTGTTCAAGGATAAACAGGTTGGGCGGCACCTTAGGTGTGAGCGGCGGTGTTGTCGGGGGGTGCAGATCGACATACTCCGCCTCGATGACCTGCGGTTCAGGGTTCTGGCGCAGGGGGTTCTGGGCCGGACCGCCCGGCGTTTTCTTTAACAGCTCGGGCTGAGGCGGCAGCACACCGGCCTGTCCTTTCGGAACGGCCGGAGGAAGTTGATAGGCTGGGTTGATCTGCATGCGAAGGTTCCCGGTGAGTCTCCAATCCCGGCAGGGTCAGGGTGCTGAAGGCAGAACGGTTTCGTCCTCCACGACCTGCTCGAGGCGCCAGCCCTTTGCTTCCATGCAAAACCGGTAAAAGCGGTTGATATCATCCTGATATTTCAGGTGCAGCTGATGCTCATACCAGAAAGAGCCGGTATGATAAGAGCCATGATAATAGAAGGAGCGGTGAAAAGGGAAGAAGGGATCAGCATAAAAAAAAGACTGATAGCGTGCTTCCCGATGGGCCAGCTCACGGCACTCCCGCTGAGCGGTCAGGCGCTGGTTGTCATCAAGTCCCTGGGGATGTTTCCACTCAAGGCGCGCATAGCCGGCACAGCCGCCAAGGACAAGCAGCAACAGACAGATGGTAAGGCGCATAGAAACCTCCATATAAGGGCGGGGGAGAAACCTCTGTCTGGGTATTATAGCAAAAAGGATTTTTGGCGATGGGCGCGTTTGACTATTGATTCCTGCCCAAGGAGGGTTATAATCGGACGGCGAAACACGCAATTATGCTGAAAGGAGTACAACAGATGCCAATTGTTACCGTTAAAGCTATCGAGTCCATCAGCCCGGAAAAAAAGGAAGAGCTGATGAATCGAATCACCATCGCCCTCAAGGAAGTTCTCGGCAAAAACCCGGAAGCCACCCATGTGATCATCGAAGAGTTTCCGGAGGAGAACTACGGCATTCGCGGCAAGACAGTGGCAGCGATCAGGGCCGGCAAATAATTTTTACCTGAAACGTACATCAGGGCCGTCTTTCAGGGCGGCCTTTTTCATTGATGGCCGTGACCTGGCGGTCGTAGTCCTCACCGTAAAGGGGGTCAGCCGGGCCGGGAGGGCAGGTCAAAGAGGGCACTGACCACGCGGACTGCTTCAGCTGAAGTGACCTGATAGAAAACTTCGATGCCTTCGCGTCGTCCGGTGATAATGTTCTTGTTTTTCAGCAGGGCAAGGTGCTGGGAAACCGTCGCCTGGGGCAAAGCCAGACATTCCCAGATTTTTTTGACGTTGCAGGATTGGGACATCAGTCCGGCGACGATTTTCAGCCGGATGGGGTGCCCGAGGACTTTGAGGATTTCCGCTTCACGCTCACAGTCAAGCTGTGGATTAAAAGGGACCGTCTCTGTCGTTGTCGGCATGCTGTCTCCTGAGATCTCTTTGTCAGGGCCATGGTCGAGATAATTCTTGATCGATGCGCTTGTTTTGAATATATGAATATATGTCTTTACTAAAAGCAGGTCAATCAGCAAAGCACCGGGAGGGTTCGAGGGGGTGTTTTTTCAACCGCGCTTGTCCTGTCGGCATCCTTTGTCTGTGTCTGCTCCTGCTGCTTGAGTCCGCTACGGCCGGTCAGGCGGAAGGATATGAACCACCCCTTTTAACGTTGCCCCTGGTAGCGGACCTGATCGGCGAGGAGCTGCAGTACGATATTTCTTTCATGTGGTTCGAACGTCTGGCCACAGGATCCATCAGCCTGGAAGAGACCGACACCGAGGGGCGTTATCTGTTGACCATGCAGGCGCAAACCCGAGGGATGGCAGCATTGTTCAGCCGGAACCGTACGGAGAAATTTGAAACCCTTGTCGATATCGGTAGCGAAGGGCAGTTGCGCCCCCTGTGGCACAGTTCTTCGCGTATCACCTGGCGTGGTGATCCTGAAAACAAAAGGGAGCGCATAGCGCGCTATCGTTTTGATTATCAGACCGGAACCATTCACTATGAACGCATCAGTAACGGTAAAGTGAAAAAAGTGCAGCAGTTCGATCTGGACCCCGATAATCCTTTCTATGACATTCTCAGCGCCTTCTACAATTTCCGACTTGGCTTTTTCGGGCCTCCCACCCAGGGGAAAACCCTGATACCGACCTTTCATCACAAGGGCGCCCAGGAGATTGTGGTCGAACCCCTTGGCGATCCGGGCTATAGTGAACGGAATTTTTTTGCAGCGGACAGTTTTCTGTGTCGTGTTCTGATCGATCCGGAGGTGTTCGGCACAACCAGCCGTGATGTGTATGTCGCTTTTGATGACAACATGCGTCTGCAGCAGGGGGTGATCAAGCGCGTTGTCGGTGTGGGTGACCTGCGTGGTGAACTGGTTTTTCATGACGGGATGACAGGAGGGAATCGCTGATGGAGAAGACTGCCCTTACCTATGTTGTCGGGCACCGCAACCCGGATACGGATTCCATCTGCAGTGCCATTGCCTATGCGGAGCTGCGCCGTCAGCAGGGATTGCCCAGGGTTCAGGCCGCCCGTGCCGGCAATATCAACCAGCAGACCCAGTTTGTTCTCGACAGTCTGGGCGTCGACATGCCACCGCTGCTGTCCGATGTGCATCCGCGCATCAAAGACGTGGTGACCGAGCCCGCCGTGTCCATCCATAAGGACGAGCCCATGTCCCGCGCCATCGAGCTCTATCATCAGCATCATATTCGCATGCTGCCGGTGGTCGATGATGAGCAGGTGGCCTGCGGGCTGTTGCTGCTCAAGCGCGCGACGGAATTTTTTCTGGTGCCGTCGGATCCCGATAAAATGCGACGGATAAAGGCGTCGATCCGCTCTATTCAGCGCTGTCTCAAGGCAACGTCCACCCACCTGGTTGATGAACACCAGGTAGAAGATTTTGATCTGTACGTCGGGGCGCGGCGTGAAGCCAGTTTTGACAGCTGGCTGCGCCAGACCTCTCCGGAAAAGATGATTCTGATTACCGGCGATCGTCCCGGCATCCAGAAGCTGGCGGTTCAGGCCGGAGTGCGGCTGCTGATCATCTCCGGCGGCGAGGATGTTGATCCGCAGCTGCTGGAACAGGCCCGGGCCAACCAGGTGTCCGTCCTGGTCAGCCGTTATGACACAGCCAACTCCGTCTGGCTCACCCGCATGGCGACCCCGGTGGGCAGCCTGGTGGATACCGATTTTCTGACGGTCAGGCCGAACGATCTTCTTGACGAGTTGCGTCTGAAGTTGACCCATGGCCGGCATCCCGGAGCTATTGTCTGTGCCGCCGACCAGCGGGTCAGGGGGGTCGCCACCAAGAGCCATCTGATCAAAAGTTCGCCGGTGAAGTTGATTCTGGTGGACCATAACGAATTGTCGCAAGCGGTGCCCGGCGCTGACAAGGTCGAGATTACCGAGGTTATCGATCATCACCGCCTCGGCAACTTTCACACCGATCTGCCCATCCGCTTTATCAATCAGCCCCTTGGCAGCACCTGCTCACTGGTCGCCACCCTCTACCAGCAGGCAGGGATCGACCCGAGTCCGCAGCAGGCGGGGTTGATGCTGGCCGGTTTGCTGTCGGATACCCTGATCCTGAAATCGCCGACGACAACGGACGTTGACCGTAAACTGGTTCCCTGGCTGGAGCAGCTCTCCGGGCTGGTGCATACGGAATTCGGACCTCGCCTGTTCGCCGCCGGCAGCCTGATGGCCAGCGGTGCCGCCGCCAGGGATCTGATCCTCTCCGATTTCAAGGAATACCAAATCGGCGATGGCCTCCTCGGTCTCGGGCAGGTGGAGGTTGTCAACCTGCACAGCTTTTATCAGAGACAGCAGGAACTCTATGATGAGCTGGTTGCTATCCGGGCGGACAAGGGCTATGAACTGGCTGCCCTGCTGGTCACCGATATTGTCATGGAGACCAGTTACCTGTTGACGGCTGGACCCGCTGAGCTGCCCTATGTGATCGGTTATCCGCAGATAGGCGATGACCTGTATCGGCTCAAAGGAGTGATGTCACGTAAAAAACAGCTGGTGCCGCATCTGCTTAAGGTATTCAAGAAATAATAACGTCATTGTTCCTGCTCTCCGGATGGAGGGAAAAACGTGGCGGAATACTATTGATTCAGTACGAAAGGGTTGGTGTTGATGGTGAAAGATAAAGAGATCTCTGTCGTTTTTTACCAACGGCGATATCGCGAAGATAAGTGGCGGCAACACCTTGTCGATGCTGACCTCGACGCCCTGTTTGCCGAACTGGTGCCGGAACTGAAATCCTTTGATTTTCATCTGTGCCGGGTGGAGGAACCCTCCATGGAGATGGAGATAAAGGGCTACGGCGATCTGCTCAACAGTATTCGCTTGCGCGCTCCCGCCCAGGGGGTCGGCAATATGTGTCTGGGGCATATTATCGGAGCCAGCAGAAACCTCGATCTGGCAGAGGATATCCGGCGCGGGGTCAACCGTGTCGCCTTTGCGCCGGAGACTATCGAACCCGAAGGCAGTGACAAGATTGTTTGTCACAACTGCGGCTGCGGTTGCTGATATCCGCCATTGACAAGTTCCGCCTCCAATAGTTACCATGCAGTAACTATTGGAGGCGCCCATGTCGACATTAACCCCCCGTCAACACCAGGTTTACCGTTTTATCCAGACCTGTCTTGATCATTCCGGAGTGCCGCCTACCCTGCAGGAGATCGCCGCGCATTTGGGAATCAACGGCAATATGGGCGTGTTGCGCCATCTGCAGGCGCTGGAAAAAAAAGGCTACATCGAGCGTACCAGGGGTGGCTCCCGTGGTATCCGTGTGGTTGGCCGCCGTTCTGCCAGGGGTCTGCCGGTTCTCGGCACTGTCGCCGCCGGACCCCTGCGCGAAGCACTGCAGGACGCTGACGACTGGATTCAGGTCGATGCCTCCCTGGCCCGTAGCGATGATTGTTTCGGCTTGCGGGTCGAGGGCGACTCCATGATTGAGGCGCATATCCTTTCCGGTGATGTCGCTGTCGTGCGTCCGCAGCAGAGCGCCAACGACGGGGATATCGTTGTCGCCATGGTCGGGGGGGAAGCCACCCTGAAACGCTTTTTCCATCAGGGGGACTCCATCCGCCTGCAGCCGGAAAATGCCCGGATGGAAGCGATTGTCATCTCGGACGCCGACGAGGGGGTGCGGATCCTGGGCAAAGTGACCGGCATTATCCGGAGTTTCGGGAGATGAGGATGCAACCGGCTGTTAGCGGCATCCGGGTCGCTGTTGTCCACGGTCCGCAGGGGCAGCTCAGGCCCGTCTGGTTTGATTTGAACCACCGCCAACACCGCATTGTCGAGGTGACCAACAGCTGGCGGGAGCGGCGCGGACAGGCCCGGTTCAGATATTTCCATGTCAGTGACGGCGGCGCTCTCTATGAGCTGGCCTACTGTCTGGAAGACGGCACCTGGACGGTGCAGCATATAGAGGTATTGGATTAGCTTATGCAGCCCTGTGTCCTGCATGTCGATATGAACGCCTTTTTTGCCGCTGTCGAGCAGCAGTCCAATCCGGCCCTGCGCGGCTGTCCGGTGGCGGTTGTCGGCAAACAGCAGCGGACCATCATTCTGACCGCCTCCTACGAAGCCCGGGTTTTCGGGGTCAAAACCGGGATGACCCTGTATGAGGCACGCCAGCGTTGTCCCGATCTGCAGCTGGTCGCCGCCAATAACCGCCTCTATACCGATGTGTCGAGCCGGATCATTCAGCTCTTTTACGATTATTCACCTCAGGTCGAGGTGTTCTCCGTTGACGAAGCCTTCCTTGATGTCAGCGGGTCGGTCCATCTGTTCGGCAGCGCCCGCCGCATCGCCTATCTGATCAAATCGCGCATCAAGACAACCTTCGGCTTAACCTGTTCCGTCGGGATCGCCCCCAACAAGCTGCTGGCCAAGCTGGCTTCGGACATGCAGAAACCCGACGGTTTGACGGAAATCAAAGAGGAGGAGGTGGCCCAGCTGCTGGAAAGCCTGCCCGTCGGGGAGCTGTGCGGAATCGGCAAAAAGACGGTGCAGAAACTTCAGCATCTCAGCATCAGGACCTGCGGACAGCTGGGAGCTGCCCCTATACCTCTGCTGAAACGGCACTTCGGTGTCGTCGGTGAGCAGCTCAGCCGCATGGCGCGAGGAATTGACGAGCGGCCGGTTGTCGGCGAGCAGGACGCATCGGACATCAAAAGCGTCAGCCACAGCATGACCCTGCAGCGGGATCTGGAGAAGCGCGAGGATATCGCCTGTTTTCTGCTGCAGCTTGCGGAAATGGTGGGGCGCCGGGTGCGGCGCTATGGCGTGGTTGGTCGCACCGTGACGCTGATCGTGCGCTATGCCGATTTTACCACCTTCAGCCGGCAGCAGCAGCAACCTGAAGCCCTTGGGCGCAGCGATCAGATTTATCAGGCGGCTTTGCGCATCTTCGAGCAGATGGTTCTCGACCAGCCCGTGCGCCTGCTGGGGGTGCGGTTGTCGACGCTGGATCATCGTCAGCGCCAGCTGCCCTTGTGGCCGGAAGAACGCCGTCGTGAAGCCTTGGCCGCTTCCCTTGATCAGGTCAATGACAGGTACGGCGAGTTCGCCGTCATGCCGGCCAGCCTGCTGCCGGTGAAAGGGAAGGGGAGTCATGTGATTTCACCGGCCTGGCGACCGGAGGGGATTCGCAATATCGGGGTGCAGTAGCTACCGCAGCTGGTCGATCAGCTCGTCGACAACGCACGCCGGCGGCCGGCCGGATGTGCTGATCTGCGGAAACTGGCGGTAAACAGGGTTGCGTTGTTGGAGCAACTCGCTGATGCGTTGCCGGGGATCAGGCTGCTGCAGCAGGGGGCGGGCATGGTCTTGGCTGCTGATGCGCTGAAAGATCTCCTCGGCGGTGGCCGTCAGGCAGAAGATCCGGCCACTGGCTTCGAGCTTTTGTACATTGTCGGGGTTCATCACCAGCCCGCCGCCGGTAGCAATGACCAGCCCCTGGCGTGCCGCCAGCTCTGCGACCAGGTCCGCCTCCATGGCGCGAAAGGCCGCTTCCGACTGCCGGGCGAAGATATCGGCGACACAGCATCCGCAGCGTTCTTCAATCAGCGCGTCGGTATCGACAAAGGTCATATCAAGACGCTGGGCCAGTGTGCGACCGATGGTGCTTTTACCGGTTCCCATAAAACCGGTGAGGATAATGTTGGCGTGGGCCATGATGACATGTCTTTCCGCAGAACGCTTCCGTGCAGGATTGTGGACTCCTGGCGAAGATAGAAACATCCGTGACCCGAAGTCAAGACGGATAGCGGAGAAATATGGGCCCTGTCATGGAAATTTCTTGGCTTGCAGCGGCCTTTCTGATATGTTCGCGCTCTTTTTCCCCCACTCAAAAAACAGTTATTTTATAAGGATTTGTGAATGATCGAAAACATCAGGAATATCGCTATTATCGCTCACGTTGACCACGGCAAGACGACGCTGGTTGATGCCATGCTGGTGCAGTCGGGGGTCTTTCGTGAGCATCAGGTGATTACTGAGCGGGTCATGGACAGCAACGACCTGGAAAAGGAGCGGGGGATTACCATCCTGGCAAAAAATCTCGCGGTGCAGCACGGGGATCTCAAGATCAACATTGTCGATACGCCGGGCCACGCGGATTTTGGCGGCGAGGTTGAGCGGATTCTGAAGATGGTCGATTCGGTGCTGCTGCTCGTCGATGCCTTTGACGGCCCCATGCCCCAGACCCGGTTTGTGTTGAAGAAATCGCTGGATCTGGGCATCAAGCCGATTGTCGTCATCAACAAGATCGACCGCCCCGGCGCGCGTCCGGAAGCGGTGGTCGATATGGTCTTTGACCTGTTCTGCGAGCTCAACGCCAACGAAGAGCAGCTGGATTTTCCCATCGTTTACGCCAGCGCCAAGTTCGGCATCGCCAAGGCCGCCCTCGAAGATCAATCGGATAATCTGGATCCCCTGTTTGCCGTGATTCGTGATCGGGTCGAGCCGCCTGCTGGTAATCCGGAGGCGCCTTTTCAGATGCTGGTTTCAAGCATCGATTACAACAAGTTCATCGGCCGTATCGGCACCGGCAAGATCGCCAACGGAACAGTGCACGCCGGGGAGACAGTGGTACGTATTGATCGGGACGGCAAGGTGACGACGGGACGCATTACCAAGCTGCTGGGTTACCAGGGACTGCAGCAGGTTGAAATGGAACAGGCCAGCGCCGGGGATATTGTCACCATTGCCGGTTTTGAGGAACTCGGTATCAGCGAGACCCTGGCCAGTATCGAGTTGCCGGAAGCTCTGCCCTATGTGGCCATCGACGAGCCGACCCTGTCGATGAATTTTATCGTCAACAGCTCGCCTTTTGCCGGTCGTGAAGGCAAGTGGGTCACATCGCGCAATATTCGTGATCGGCTGATGAAAGAGTTGCGAACCAACGTCTCCCTGCGTGTTGAAGAGACGGACAACACCGACACCTTCAAGGTGTCCGGACGTGGCGAACTGCATCTGTCGATTCTCATTGAGAACATGCGGCGCGAGGGCTTTGAGCTGGCGGTCTCCAAGCCGGAAGTCATTTTCCGGGAAATCGACGGGGAACTCAGTGAGCCGATGGAATATCTGGCCATAGACGTGCCGGAAGAATACCAGGGGACGGTGATCGAAAAACTGGGACGGCGCAAGGCGGAGATGACCTCCATGCAGACGATGGAGGGTACAAACCGGATTGAATTCGTCATTCCGGCCCGCGGCCTGATCGGCTTCCGTACGGAGTTTCTGACGGATACCCGCGGTACCGGCGTGATGAATCACAGCTTCCACAGCTATGCGCCCTACAAGGGGCCCATCGAGGGGCGTAAAAACGGGGTACTCATCGCCATGGAGGCGGGTGAGACCGTTGCTTATTCCCTGTTTGGTCTGCAGGACCGCGGGATCCTCTTTGTCGGTCCGGGGGTTCAGGTTTATGAAGGGATGATCATCGGCGAGCACAATCGGGAGAACGACCTGGTGGTCAATGCCTGTCGGGGCAAAAAGCTCACCAACGTGCGTGCCTCCGGCAGTGACGAGGCCGTGCGTCTGACGCCACCGAAAAATCTGTCCCTGGAGCAGGCCCTGGAATATATCAATGATGATGAACTGGCGGAGATCACGCCCAAGTCGATCCGGCTGCGCAAGCGTTACCTCGACGCCAATGACCGTAAGCGGATGGAGAAAAAGGCGAAGTAACGCTGCGAAGATCCGTCTTCTCCTGACTTGATTCCGGTCGCTGTGTCGTGGTAAAAGGTGAATAAACCAACGTTTTCACGGAACGCCTATGGCCGCGAGTCTGCATACAACCCAACCCATGTCGCCGCTGACCCTGACTCCGGGGTACGGTGGCGCTTCCATAAGCGGTCATCGCTCCGGGGAGAAGAATTCCCCGGACGCCGCCAGTGAAACCACCCGTCCTTCAACCCCGTCAAGCACATCACCGGCAGCAGACCCATCATCGCCGTCGCCAGGGGGAGCCCCTCAGGGGAACTTCAGTGATACCCTGTCCCTAAGCCGCGAGGCCGAAGCCATCCGCCAGCTGCAGCAGCGGGACCGGGAGGTGCGTACCCATGAAGCGGCGCACGCGGCCGTCGGCGGACGCTACGCCGGTCATCCTACCTATCAGTTTCAGCGTGGGCCTGACGGCCAGCAGTACGCCATCGGGGGAGAAGTTGCCATCGATGTCTCCAAGGTGCCCGGAGATCCCGAGGCTACCCTGCAGAAAGCCGAGCAGATCCGTGCTGCCGCCCTGGCACCGGCCCAGCCCAGCGCCGCCGACATGAAGATCGCCCAGCGGGCGCAGATGATGGCAACCGAAGCGCGGATGGAGCTGGCGCAACAACAGGCGGAAGCCCTGGTTTCCGCATCTGACGACACACCACAGGCGGATAACAGCTCAGATTCAGAGTCCGCCACCGCGACCTCTGCGGATGCGGGGCAGACAGAGGGGTCGCGCCGTACCGCATTTGCTGTCTACGCGTAAAAAAATCACCTTTTCTACCATTCTTCTCTACCACATCAGACATTAAATCATTGATCTGCAATTAGCTGTTTTTTCATCTGTATGGAACTTCTGCAGGCTCCCTCCAACTAGGGCAGTTACCCTTTCTGTTAAAAATAAAACAGGATTCTAGCTTGACAAAGATCCGCAGATATTGTTCCTATGCAGATGCATAATCTGTAAGCAGCTGAAATATCGTAAGAAATTTACTTAAAGTAAAATTGTTTAGTCATCTCAAAATATAACAGATCGGGTAATTGCATACTATCAGATGGAGGTCGAGGTTATGGCTATAACGAAATTTAAAAAAATTATGGCGGCCAATCGCGGAGAGATAGCGATCCGGATTTTCCGCGCCTGTACCGAACTGGGCATTTCCACCGTCGCTATTTATTCAGAGCAGGACCGTCTGTCCCTGCATCGCTATAAGGCTGATGAAGCTTACCTGATCGGCAAGGGCAAGGGGCCCATTGATGCTTACCTGGGGATCGATGAAATTATTGATCTGGCCCGCAAGAAAAACGTTGACGCCATTCACCCCGGCTACGGGTTTCTCTCGGAGAATGCCGAGTTTTCAGAGGCCTGTGAGCGCGCGGGCATCGCTTTTATCGGTCCGACCCCTGATATCAAACGCCAGCTGGGGGACAAGGTCTCCGGGCGCAAGGTAGCAGAGCAGGCGGGGGTGCCGATTGTTCCCGGCACCATCAATCCGGTGCGCACCGAAGAGGAAGCCCTGATTTTTGCCAAGAGTTGTGGCTATCCCATCATCGTCAAGGCCAGCGCCGGCGGTGGCGGACGCGGCATGCGGGTTGCCCACAACCAGAAGGAGCTTCTCGAAGGCTTGCGCAGCGCCGCTTCGGAAGCCAGGGCGTCTTTTGGTGACGCCACTATCTTTCTGGAAAAATATATCCAGAACCCCAAGCATGTCGAGGTGCAGATCCTTGGCGACAAACACGGCAATCTGGTCCATTTCTATGAGCGCGACTGCTCCATTCAGCGTCGCCACCAGAAGGTCATCGAGATAGCCCCCTCCATTTATCTCAATCAGAAAAAGCGGAAGGAGCTGTGCGACTATGCCTTGAAAATTGCCAGGTCGGTGAATTATGTCAATGCCGGTACGGTTGAATTTCTCATGGACAAGGATGAAAAATTTTATTTCATCGAAGTCAATCCCCGGATTCAGGTGGAACACACAGTGACCGAGCTGGTGACCCTGCGCAACCTGGTGCAGGCGCAGATCCGTATCGCTGAAGGCTACAAGTTGAGCGATCCGGAAATCAACATCAAAAGCCAGAAGGATATTGAATTGCGTGGCTTTGCCATTCAGTCACGGATTACCACGGAAGATCCCGACAACAATTTTGCCCCGGACTTCGGCACGATCAAGGCCTACCGCACCGCCGCCGGTTTCGGTGTCCGTCTCGATGCCGCCGCCGGTTATGCCGGCGCCCAGATCACCCCCCACTATGATTCGCTGCTGGTCAAGGTATCCACCTGGGGGCTGTCTTTTGCAGACGCGGCACGTACCATGCACAGGGCCCTGCAGGAGTTCCGGATTCGCGGGGTCAAGACCAATATCGGCTTTCTCGAAAAAGTGATTACCCATCCGGTGTTTCTTAAAGGGGAATGTGACACCTCCTTTCTCGATAAACATCCGGAGGTCTTCGCGGTGCGTGTCAAAAAGGATCGCGCCAACAAAATTCTCAATTTTATCGGAGATGTCACGGTCAACGGCTATCCCGGCATCGCACCGCACAAGGCATTGAAATTCGCCACCCTGCGGGAGCCGGAGATTCCGGAAATTCCCTACAACAAACAGCATCCCCGCGGTACCCGCGACATTTTGCGGGAGAAGGGGCCGGAAGGGCTGGCGCAGTGGGCGCGCAGTCACAAGCAGCTGCTGATCACCGACACCACCATGCGCGATGCCCATCAGTCCCTGGTGGCGACCCGCTTCCGTACCTTTGACCTGGATCGCATCGCTGAAGCGACGGCCCATCTGGGCGGAGGTCTGTTTTCCCTGGAGATGTGGGGCGGCGCCACCTATGACGTTGCCATGCGCTTTCTGCGGGAAGACCCCTGGGAGCGTCTTGACCGTTTGCGTGCCAAGATTCCGAATATCCTGTTCCAGATGCTGCTGCGCGGCTCCAATGCCGTCGGTTACACCAATTATCCCGATAACGTGGTGCAGGAATTCGTCGCCAGGGCTGCGCAAAGCGGCATCGATGTCTTCCGCGTCTTCGACTCTCTGAACTGGACCAAAGGGATGCAGGTCGCCATGGAGGCGGTGCGGAAAAGCGGCACCATCTGTGAGGCGACCATCTGTTACACCGGCGACATTCTTGATCCCAAACGCGACAAATATCCTCTAGGCTATTACGTGTCCATGGCCAAAGAGCTGGAGCAGATGGGAGCGCACATTATCGCCATCAAGGACATGGCCGGTCTGATCAAACCCTTTGCCGCGGAAAAATTGATCAAGGCCCTGAAAAGCGAGGTCGGCCTGCCTATTCACCTGCATACCCACGATACTTCCAGCAACGGCGGCGCCATGCTGCTGCAGGCGACCCAGGCCGGCTGTGATATCGTCGACGTGGCCCTGTCATCGGTCTCCGGACTCACCGCCCAGCCCAACATGAATGCTCTGCTGGCGGCACTGCAGGGCACCATCTGGGATCCGCAACTCGATCTGGAGGGATTGCAGAAACTGGCCAACTACTGGGAAACCTGCCGCACCTACTATGCGCCTTTCGAGTCGGAACTGCGCAGCGGCACGGCCCAGGTGTATTTCCATGAGATACCCGGCGGTCAGTATTCCAACTACAAGCCTCAGGTCGAAGGTCTCGGGCTGGGCCACCGCTGGGAAGAGTGCAAACAGATGTACCGCAAGGTCAACGACATGTTCGGTGATCTGGTCAAGGTGACTCCCTCATCCAAAATCGTCGGCGACATGGCCATGTTCATGGTGCAGAACAATCTGCAGCCGGAGGATGTCTACGAGCGGGGGCAGGATCTGGCCTTCCCCAAAGGGGTCATCGACTTCTTCAAGGGGATGATCGGCCAGCCCTACGGAGGTTTCCCGGAAAAGCTGCAGAAGATTATCCTCAAAGGTGAAGAGCCCCTGACCTGTCGTCCGGGAGAATTGCTGGAGCCGGTGGATTTTGTCCTGAAAAAGGACGAGCTGGTGAAAAAACTCGGGCATCCGGTGTCGGATCGCGATGTTTTGTCCGCGGTTCTCTATCCCGGCGTCTATGAGGAATATGATCGCTTCCGGCAGGAATACAGCGATGTCTCGGTATTGCCGACGCCGGTGTTTTTCTACGGACTGGATATCGGCGATGAGGTGACCATCGAGATTGAGCCGGGCAAGACGCTGATTGTCAAGCTCAATGCCATCGGCCGAGTCCGAGAGGACGGCACCCGTCATATCTATTTTGAACTGAACGGCGAGCCGCGCAGCACCACCGTCAAGGATCATTCTGCTGAAACCGAGGATAACGCCCATGTCAAGGCAGATCCCGACAACGGCCATGAAATCGGCGCCCCCATGCCGGGCAAGATTTTCAAGCTGATGGTTAAAGAAGGGGATGAGGTCGCGGAAGGGGATGTGCTGATGATCACCGAAGCGATGAAGATGGAGACCAACGTAAAAACCAGAAAATCGGGGATCATCAAGCAGCTGCTGTACGCCGAAGGGGATCAGGTGGAGCAGGGCGATCTGCTGGTGGTGATCGCCTAGTTTTGGCCACGAGCGGCACCGGCTCAGCTGCCGGGTGTTGCGCTCGGCAGGCCGTTGGGCAGGTTGTCGAGGGTGCTCTGCAGCAGGCGGCGGATGCTCGTGCTGTCAGCCAGTTGCAGGGCCTGGTGGGCAATATCGGCGGCCTGCTGGCTGTCTATCTTGCCGAGGAGATGTTTCAGCTGCGGGATATAGGGGGCCGACAGGGAAAAATCGCGCACACCAAGGCCGATGAGCAGCAGCAGACAGGCATGATCCGTCGCCATCTCACCGCAGACGCACAGGTCGACCTGATGGTCTCTGGCCGTGGCGATAATGGATTCGAGGCTGAGCAGCACCGCCGGGTGCAGGGGGTCGTAATGATCCTGCACCCGCGGATTGGAACGATCAGCGGCAAGCAGATACTGGATCAGGTCGTTGGTGCCCAGGGCGAAAAAATCCACCTCTTTTGCCAGATGCGGCCCCAGCCTGACCGCTGCCGGCACTTCGATCATGGCGCCGACGGGAATCTGCTGGGAATGTTCAATGCCTGAGTCAGTCAGACGCTGACCGGCAGCGGCGAGGAGCTCCTTGCAGCGGCGAATCTCCTCAATATTGGTAATCATCGGAAACAGGATGCGCACCGGGCCGCTGACCGCCGCCATGAGGATCGCCTCAAGCTGAACCTGAAAGATCTCGGGATGATCGAGACTGACCCGCACCGAGCGCCAGCCCATAAAGGGGTTGTTTTCCTTCGGCTGGCTGAAATAGGGCAAAACCTTGTCACCGCCAATATCCAGAGTCCTGATGGTCACCGGCATGCCGTTGAATTTGCTGATAATTTTCTGATAATGGCGGCACTGCTGGGTGCGGTCGGGAAAACCGCTCTGGGTCATAAATAAAAATTCCGTACGATACAGACCGACTCCCTGGGCTCCATGGCGCAAGGCAATGTCGATGTCGCTGAACAGGCCGATGTTGGCGCGCAGGAAAACCTGTTGCCCGTCTCCTGTCGCGGCACTGACATCGCGCAGCTGCAGCAGCCGTTCTTTCTCCTGCAGGCGATCCTGTTCCAGGCGCAGGTATTCATCGATAATGGCAACGGATGGGTTGGGGTAGACACAGCCGGCACCGGCGTCAAGGATCAGATTGTCGTGAATCCTGATCTTTGCCGTCGCCCCCTCAACCCCGATCAGGGCGGGAATGCCCAGGGATTTCGCCATAATCACCGAATGGGAGTTGGCTTCGTGGGTCTCCAGGATGATCCCCTGGATCTTGCTGTGGTCGAGCATGACCATGTCCGACGGCAGCAGCCTCTTGGCGACCAGGATGCTGGCGTGCTGCATCTGCAGGCCATCGGTGCTGCGTCCGATGAGGTTGGAGAGGAGGCGCCGACCCACATCTTCCATATCGGCAGCCCGCTCGCGCAGGTAGGCATCTTCCATGCGCGAAAACGCCCTCAGGTAACCGTAGACAACCCGCTTCAGGGCGTACGGGGCACTGTGCCTGCTTTCGATCAGGGTCTGGATCTTCTGCAGAAAGCCACGGTCCTCAAGGATCATCAGGTGGGTATGGAAGATGGCGGCGTCAGCCTGGCTCAACTGATCCGCCACCCGCTTTTCCAGATAAAGGGTCTGGATGCGGGTTTGCCGCAGGGCCTCATCCAGACGCTTTATCTCCGTCTGGACATCAATATCCTTTTCGTCAAAGATATCAGCGAACCCGAACTCATGGTCGATAATGGTCACCGGGCCGGTGACAATACCGGGATAGGCGGTTTGACCGTAGAGCACCGGCAGTTCAGCGGGGGGCTTGTCGGTATCGGCAGGTTCTGCCACCGGTGGCGCCGGCGGGCCGGGCAGCTCGTAGCGCTTGACCATATCCAGCAGTCGGGCGTTGACGACGATGGAGGCGACCTGAAAGGCGATGGTGGTCAGGGTTGCCAGCTCATCATCGGTGAAAACGTGATTTTTGCGGGTCTGGATAACAAGCACACCGATGGCCAGATTGCGATCCAGCAGGGGAATGCCGACAAAGGTGTGAAACTTCTCTTCCCCGGTCTCCTGAAAATAACGATAGTCGGGATGACTCTGGGGCTCCTGAATGGCGAGAACCCGCTGCTCCTTGGCGGCCTTGCCGGTCAAGCCTTCACCAATCTGCATGCGCACCTTGCCGACTGCGTCCCGATCAAGACCCTGGGTCGCGCGCAGCACCAGGGTTTTCTGGTCTTCATCTAAAAGATAGAGAGAACAGACATCGGACTTGGCACGGTCGGCCACCAGCTGGACAATGTTGTCAATGGTTTCATCGAGATCGTGGGAGCGCAGAATCAGGGAGCTGATATCCTGCAGGGTGTGCAGTCCCAGCTTTTGATCGGAATTTTTCAGTGATTTCTTCATCGGCGGCGATCAGTTCAGGGTTGACGGGATACGGCCGGGGCATTTTAGCGCAGATACATCGAAATATGGGAATTATTTTCCGATGGCCGGAAATCCTTGTCTAGCGGTGACCAGGAACAGAGTCACAGCCCCCTTGAGACCTGCTTACCGGCGCGGCAGCAGGTAGCGGCCCACCTGTTCACGGTGATGACAGGCCACCTGGTGCCTCGGATTCAGGGCGGTCAAGGGTGGTGCCTGATCGCGGCACAGGGCATCGGCGTAAGGGCAGCGCGGGTGAAAATGGCAGCCTGAAGGGGGATGCACCGGGGAGGGGATCTCTCCCGGCAGGGCAACAGGGCGCGGCCGGTCCGGATCAGGAATGGGGACCGCGTTCAGGAGTGCTTCGGTATAGGGGTGGCGGGGGTTGATGTAGAGGTCGTCAGCATCGTTCAGCTCAACAATGCGTCCAAGGTACATGACAGCAATACGGTCACTGACATGTTCGATGACCGCCAGGTCATGGGCGATAAACAGATAGCTCAGGCCGTGTTCCTGCCGGAATTGCTGCAGCAGATTAAGAACCTGCGCCTGGACCGAGAGGTCGAGGGCTGATACCGGTTCATCGGCAACGATTAATTGCGGCTCAACAGCCAGGGCCCGGGCGATGCCGATGCGCTGCCGCTGTCCTCCGGAAAACTCGTGGGGATAGCGATTGGCGTGTTCAGCCCTCAGGCCGACACGCTCCAGCAGATCGATAATCCGATCCTGCAGTTGTCCTTTAGCCGCCAGACGATGAATGATCAGGGGTTCCGAGAGGATGGCACCGACGGTCATGCGCGGGTTCAGGGATGAGAAGGGATCCTGGAAGATCATCTGCATTTGGCGTCGCCAGGGGCGCATTTCGGCGGCAGACAGGTTGGTCAACTCCGTGCCGTCAAAAAAAATGCGGCCGCTGTCCGGCTCAAGCAGGCGTAGGATCAGCCGGCCTGTAGTGGATTTGCCGCACCCCGATTCACCGACCAGACCCAGGGTTTCGCCTTTGGCAATCTGCAGGCACAGGTCATCGACGGCAACCAGCGCAGCGTTTTTGCGCTGAAGTGGATCGCTGACCCGGAAGCTTTTACGCAGGTGAACAACATCAAGTAGAGGCGTCATTCATGTCTCCAGCAGCGAACCAGATGTCCCGGTTCAACTTCTCTTAATTGCGGTCTGCGGCCGCGGCCGACAGAACAGGGATCAGTGCAGCGTTCGGCAAACAGGCAGCCGTCGTGCTGGCGGGTGAGATCGGGAAGCTGTCCCGGAATGGTCGACAGGCTGGTTTTCGCGCCGATGCGGGGCACGCAGGCCAAGAGCCCCCTGGTATAAGGGTGTCGCGGACGCTGAAACAGGGTCGGAACATCGCCGGATTCGATGATCTGGCCGGCGTACATAATGGCCAGTCGATCAGCGTTGCCGGCGACCACGCCGAGATCGTGGGTGATGAGCAGGGTAGCCATCTGGCGTTCACGTTTGAGTTCTGCCAGCAGATCCATGATCTGGGCCTGAATGGTGACATCGAGGGCGGTGGTCGGCTCATCGGCGATAAGCAGTTTCGGATCGCAGGCCAGGGCCATGGCGATCATCACCCGTTGGCGCTGGCCGCCGGACAGTTGGTGGGGATAGTCACGAATGCGCTGCTGCGGGTCGGCAATGCCGACTCGCGACAGGCAGTGGACAGCTTCGGCAAGGGCCTGCCTGCGGGGCAATCCCTGATGCAGCATGAGCACCTCGGCGACCTGATCGCCGATGCGCAGAACCGGATTGAGGGAGGTCATGGGCTCCTGAAAGATCATGGAGATATCGTTGCCGCGAATGCGCCGGATTTCAACCTCCGGCAGATGCAGCAGGTCGCGTCCATCGAGATGGATTTCGCCATGAACGATGCGTCCCGGTTCCGGCAGCAGGCGCAGGATCGACAGGGCGGTCATGGATTTGCCGCAGCCCGATTCACCCACCAGCGCCAGAGTCTCCCCGGGTTCGATGGCAAAGCTGACATCGTCTACAGCTTTCAGGATACCCCTGCTGGTAAAAAAATAGCTCTGCAGATGGTCAACGGCAAGGCGTGGCGGCATGGGCTGATCTCTCTGGCGAAAAACGTCTGTCAATGTGTACACTCGGGCCGGGGGGTTGGTCAAGTCAGGTAAATTTACCTAAAAAAGTTCTGGTGTTATCGTTAACAATGCAGAGATAATAGTTTTTATGGATACCTCTTACGTTGATCTGCACGTTCACTCGACGTGCTCAGATGGATTCTTTACCCCGGAAGAGCTGGTTGCTCTGGCGCGGCAGGCCGACCTGGTTGCTCTGGCGCTGGCCGATCATGACAATGTCGACGGCATCGGCCGGGCCTTTGTTGCCGCACAGGGCTGCGGCCTGGAGATCATTCCGGCGGTGGAGCTGTCGAGCCAGTGGCGTGAATATACCGACCTGCATCTGCTGGGATACGGTTTTGATTACCGTGACGGTCCGCTGGTGACCGAGCTGCGTCGCTTTCAGCAGTTCCGTTCAACCCGTAACCGGCAGATTATCGAAAAAGTCAACGACAAGCTGTGCCGCGAAGGTCGTACAGCCCTCGACCCGGACGCTGTCCGCGCCCTGGCGGGGGGAACCATCGGCCGGCCGCATATCGCCAGGGCCCTGTTTCAGGCCGGCTACGTGGATAACCATGACCAGGCCTTTGAGCGTTATCTGGTGCCCTGCAATGTCGCGAAATATTATTTCCCCGCCGATCAGGCGATCCCCCTGATCCATGCCGCCGGCGGCATCGCCGTGCTGGCACATCCACCCTATGTCACCCGCGATCGCCGCCGTCTGGAGGCACTGGTGGTGGAGCTGGTCGCCCTCGGTCTTGATGGCATCGAGGTCTACAATAACGGCTCCGGTCTTGAGGATACGGACTGGCTGATGCGACTGGCGGCGCGCCATGAGCTCATTATCACCGGCGGCTCAGATTTTCACGGTGTCTCTGGAACCGCCATCGAAATCGGCACCGGATTACGGGGATTCCGCATCCCTTACGCTTGTGTCGAGCAGATCAAGGCAGCCCAGCTGGGGCGCGGCCAGCAGATCAACTGGCACTCCTGATTTACGCGTTGCGCCATTTTGCCTGACGTTTTTCCAGAAAGGCCTGCATCCCTTCCTTCTGATCTGCGGTGGCAAAACAGAGCCCGAAAAGATCCGCTTCATAGGCAAAAGCACGGTCGACATCCATCTCCATCCCCTGGTCGACAGCCTCCTTGATGAAACGAACGGCGATCTGTGGCTTGGCGGCGATACTCTGTGCCAGCTCTTTGCTGCGGACCAGCAGTTCGGCCGCCGGCACCACCTCGTCAACCAGGCCGATAGCTGCCGCCCGATGGGCGCTGATCCGTTCGCCGGTGAGCATGAGAAGCTTGGCCGTGCCCTTGCCCACCAGGCGCGGCAGGCGCTGGGTTCCGCCCCAGCCGGGGATGATGCCGAGGTTGATTTCCGGCTGGCCGAGCTGGGCGCTGTCGGCGGCCAGGCGGATATCACAGGCCATGGCCAGCTCACAGCCACCGCCGAGGGCGTAGCCGTTGATCGCCGCGATGTAGATTTTGCGCCCGCCCTCGATCCGGTTGAACAGGGTCTGGGAGCGGATGGCCGCTTCTCGCGCCGCCAGGGCGTCCAGAGGCTGCATGCCGCCGATATCGCCACCGGCGACAAAGGCCTTGTCGCCTCCGCCGGTGAGGATAATCACGTGGATTTGCGGATTGTTTTCCAGCTCGTCGACAGCCCTGAAGAGCTCAGCAATGGTGTCGGCGTTGAGGGAATTCAGAGCCTTGGGGCGATTGATGGTCACCAGGGCTACGGACGCCTCGATTTCAACCATCAGATTCTGGGGAGTTTCACTCATAACCTTTCTCCTTGTCTATGTCATTTCGGTCATCAATTGAGGGGCTTGTCTGCGACAAAAGCCCGTTTTGCTCAAATCAATGTCGTTGCGTTTACCCCCAACCGACGACCGATCCAGCCGGTTTGTCCGATCTGCGGCACATTTATGCCCGCCGTAATATTTCCACCAGTAGAGCGCTGACCTGTTCCATGTCCTTTAAGGTGACCTGCTCTTCCAGGCTGTGGACCTTGTCCATGCCGGTTCCGAGGATGACCATGTCGATACCGGCACCGTTAAAGATGCTGGCGTCGGAGCCGCCGCCGGCAGCGCAGATCTGTTGCGGCCGGTTGAGGGCCTCACCGGCGGCGACGACCAGCTGGACGATGGGTGCGTCTTCGGCAATCTGCATGGCGGGAAAGTCCTCCCTGATATCAAAAGCCATGCCGGCCCGTTTCTTTTCGCCATCCCGGTCGATGCTGGCCTTCTGCACTTCTTCCTCGGCGCAGCGGATGATCGTTTCCGTAGTCTGACGCAGGACCTCCTGGTTGTGGCTGCGGACTTCTCCACGTAAACTGACCTTGCCCGGTATGATGTTGGTGGCCACGCCTCCGTTGATGGTGCCGATATTGGCGGTTGTTTCGGCATCGATGCGTCCCAAAGGCATGCGGGCGATGGCCCTGGAGGCGATGGCGATGGCGGAAAGACCCTGCTCGGGACAGACTCCGGCGTGGGCTTCCAGCCCGAAAATATCGATGGTAAAGCGGTTTGCCGCCGGCGAACGATGAATGATCCGGTCGATGCCGGTGGTGTCAAGGGCAACCCCCTGCTTGCCCTTGAAGCGGGTAAAATCGAGATGTTTTGCCCCCAGCAGCCCCTGCTCCTCGCAGATGGTAATGGCGATCTCCAGGGGCGGGTAAGGGATATTCTGTTCCTTGAGCACCTCAATGGTCTCGATCAACTCGGCAATACCCGCCTTGTCATCGGCCCCCAGAACCGTTTTCCCGGCGCTGGTAAAGACGCCGTCCTTGAGGACCGGCTGCACATTCACCGCCGGACTGACGGTGTCCATATGCACACAGAGGATAAAGGGATCTCCGGCGCGGGTCCCCGGCAGGCGGGCGACAAGGTTGTTGCTGTCGCTGCCGATGGCGGCCCCGGCCCGGTCAAACTCGACCGTGGCGCCGAGTTCCTCGAAACGTCGGGCCAGATAGACGGCCATGGCCGCCTCCTTGTAGGATGGGCTGTCGATGCTGGCCTGGCGCATGAATTCATTGCTTAAGCGGTCTCGATTGATCATTGGGTGTTGTCCCTGCAGCAGAAAGTGTGGAGTGAAAAGCCCTGTTGGACACTTTAGATCAAGGGCTGCTATAAATACAAATCTTTGTCGGACAGGGCTGGATGACCAGGGTTGGAGGACAGGCGTATGTTATCTCGGCACTACGGTTGGCACGGGTGCTTGCTGCATGTGGATCTGAATCGGCAGAGCATCCGGACGTGCGCTATCGAGCCGCAGCTTCTGCACAGCTACCTTGGGGGGCGCGGGCTGGGGGTGCGCCTGCTGCGCGACGCTCATCACAGGGAGCCCTGCAGCGCCGACATGCCCTTGATCTTCGCGGTGGGCCCCCTGGGTGGAACGGCTGCGCCGACGAGCGCACGCATGTCCGTCGTGTCGCGATCCCCCTTGACCGGGACGGTTTTTGACAGTTCCTGCGGCGGATCCTTCGCCTGGCACCTGAAGGCCGCCGGTTTCGACGCCCTGCTGGTCACCGGTTGCAGCCCTCAGCCTGTATTACTGGATATCAAGGAGGGTACAGCTTCGCTGGTACCGGCATCCCGGCTCTGGGGTCAGACCGTCAGCGTGACCCATCAGGCCCTCGCTGGTGCCGGCAGTTGCGCTGCCATCGGTCCTGCCGGAGAACGGCAGGTGCGCTACGCCAATATTATCACCAGTGAGGGCAATGCCGCCGGTCGTGGTGGCCTTGGTGCGGTGATGGGCGCCAAGGGCCTTAAGGCCATCCGCGTTGATGGTCGTCGGCAAACGCGCGTTGCCCAGCAGTCGCGCCTTGCTCAGGGCGTCAGGGATGTCATGCGGCTGCTCAAAGCCTCCCCCTTTGTTTTTGGTGACCTTGGCATCTCCAGATTCGGCACCCCCGCTCTGGTCGATGTACTGGCACAGCGGCGGCTGTTGCCGGCTGAAAATTTCAGGAAAACCCTCTCAGCGCCGGCAATCCGGATCAACGCTGCGGCCCTGCATCAGCGCTACCAGCCACACAAGAGAGGCTGTCACGGATGTCCCGTTGCCTGTAAACAGTTTACTGAAGCAGGGGACAAACTGCCGGAGTTCGGCAGTCTCGGTCATTTTGCCGCCCTGGGGGACAATCCTGATCTTGACGGTATTGTCGCTGCCGCGCGGCGGTGCAATGATCTGGGTCTCGATACCCAGTCCGCTGCCGCGAGTCTGGCCTGCTGGAGTGAAATCAAGGGGGACTTCCCCAGGGTCGAACAGCTGCCGGAACTGCTTGAGATGATCGCCTACCGCCGGGGGGTCGGAGAACTGCTGGCGCAAGGAGCACAGCGTCTGGCGGACGAGCTGCACCAGCCGCAGGCAGCGATGACGGTCAAGGGGCTGGAACTGCCGCCACTGGACCCCCGCGGCGGCTGCGGTCTGGCGCTGTCTTACGTGACCAGCAATCGCGGGGCCTGCCACCTGCGCGCCTTTGCCCTCAGTCACGAGGTGTTGCGCAAACCGGTGGCGACGGACCCTTTAACCTTTGCCGGCAAGGCCCGCATTAATACAGGCGCGGAAAATACCTGTGCGGCGGTCGATTCCCTGGTGGCCTGCCGCTTTGCCCTGGTGGCTGCCGGGCTGGAAGAATACGCGGCCCTGCTGACGGCGGTGACCGGCCTGGACTATACGGCCGGGGATCTGCAGGCCATCGGTGAGCGCATCTTTCTCACGGAGCGTTTTTATAATCAGAACAATGGTTTTGATCATCGAGACGATGTTCTGCCGCCGCGTTTTTTCACATCCGGGATGGCAGCCGCAGAAGGGGCTGACATGGCACCTGTCGACGGAGAAGCTTTTGCGGATGAATTGCGGCGCTATTACCGGTTTCGGGGGCTGGATGAGCAGGGACGTCTGCCCGCTACCTATCTGGATGGACAGCCATGATTCGACAAGTTCGCAGCTGCCGCGACAAACTGCACGCTGCCGGCATGGTAAGGCCGGAGCGTCTCGCCATCCTGGTGGAGGATGACCAGCTGCTGCAGGAAGGCGCGGAGGATTTGCTGGCCCTTGGCCGGGATGTTTTCGCCGGGACCGGCGCCATGGCGATGATGATCGCCGAGCCGGATGTGCCGTTGCAGACCCTGATCCCCATGAGCATCGCCGCTGACGTCCATTCCCTGACGCCTCTTGACACGGAAACCCGCACCTTTCTGCACGATATTCCCGTCATCCGCAGGCACCGGGGCCCGTTGCCCCACAGGGAGATCATCGCGGCCCTGCGGCGGCGCAAAGGCGTGCTGGTGGAAGACGTGGGGCTGATTGCTGTCGGGCAGATGACCGTCGAACAGACCTATGTCAACCTTTCGTCCCTTTATCACGCCCTCTTTGTCTCCTGTCTGCTTCGGCTTGTTCGCTCCGGTCGTTTTCTCGGGGCTGCAGAAAAAGACCTTTTGCGCCCCCTGGTCCGGAGCCTGTCGGTGGACATTCCACCGGCGTTTGCGGATATGCCGTCCGATTTTCCAGACAACTGCAGTGCTGTCCGTCATGCTATGGCGCAGGCGGGGCGACGGACGGTGGAGCTGAAACTGGTCGATTCCTTCTTCGGCAACGTTTCCTGCCGCAGCGACCAGGGGGTTCTGATTTCCCAGACCGGTGCCAGCCTCGATCATCTTGATGAGTGTATCGATCTGGTGCCGGACGACAACAGCAGCACCGCAGGCATCACCGCTTCCAGTGAGCTGGTGGCCCATCGTGCCATCTACCGTCAGACAAAGGCCAGGGTCATTCTTCATGGCCATCCCAAATTCAGTGTGATTGCCAGCCTCAACTGCGCGGAAACGGACTGCCCTGTCAGCGATTGCTGGCGGGAGTGTACGCGGCCCAGGTCCATCGGGCCGGTTCCCATTGTCGCCGGGGAGATCGGTGCCGGCGGTATTGCCGAGACCCTGCCGGCGGCCATGGCGGGAGGGATTGCCATCGTTTACGGTCATGGTGTTTTCGCCTGCGGACAGCAGGGTTTTCGCGATCCCCTGCAGGCCATGATCGCCCTGGAGAACCGGTGTCGGCGAGAATACCTCAACCGCTTGATCTCTATTCAGGGGGCCTTTTGAACTACCTTGCGCATCTTTATTTTTCCGAATCACGGCCATTGGCCTGGGCCGGGGCCCTGATGGGGGATTTCGTCAAGGGCCGTCGGTTCGACGGGTTGCCGGATGATCTGGTGATGCATCTGCAGCTGCATCGCGCCCTCGACGCCTATACCCGGATCAGTGTGCCTTTCCAGCGCAGTCGCCGGCGCCTTGACCCGGCCCTGAGTCATGGCCGCAGTGTGATCGTGGATGTCTTTTACGATCATTTTCTGGCCTGTTACTGGCGTGACTACAGCCCTTGCCCCTTGCCCGATTTTGCGCAACAGGTCTATGCTGGGCTCATGGACTGTCACGATGTCCTGCATCCCAGACTGCAACAGCAACTGCCGCAGATGATGGCGCGGGACTGGTTGACTTCGTATCAGCGACCGGAGGTCGTCAAGCGGGTGCTGGAGCGTCTTTCGCAACGGCTGAACCACAAGCTCGATCTGGTCGGCGGGTTTGCCGCCCTGACGACGGGACGAGACGCACTGGAAGAAGACTTCAGGAGCTTTATGGCCGGGGCAGCCCCTTATCTTCAGCAGTGGAAGGCGGAAAGACTGGCGACCGGGGAGGGTTCATGACCAGAGCCGGATGGGTTCGCATCATTCCTTTTGCCCTGTTCATGGGCTTTATCGGTATTGAGCAGGGGATCGGCTGGTTGCTGGAGCGTGGCAGCCTTGACCTGCCGGCGCCGAGCCTGCTGTATCTCTATCCCCTCAAGGCGCTGCTGGTCGCGGCGATGCTCGGCTGGTTCTGGCGCGATTATGTGGAGATTTCCCTCGCCGATTTCAAACAGGTTGTTTTTACCGGCGGCAGTGTTCTTCTCGGACTGCTGGTTTTTGTTCTGTGGATTCACATGGATTGGGATTTCGCGACCTTCGGTCAAAGCAGCGGCTTCAATCCGTATCTGCTGGAAGATGACAGTCAGCGTCTGGTTATTATCGCCAGCCGCCTGTTTGGCGCGGTGCTGGTGGTGCCGGTGATGGAAGAGCTGTTCTGGCGCTCCTTTCTGTTGCGTTATACGATCAATGCTGATTTCATGAAAGTTCGTGTCGGCACCTACAGCCTGGGGTCCCTGCTCATCTGTGCCGTGCTCTTCGGGCTGGAGCACCATCTGGTTCTGGCCGGAATCATGGCCGGACTGGCTTACAGCGGACTCCTCTACTGGACACGCAGCATCGCCCAGTGCATTCTGGCCCACGCCGTGACCAATCTGGCTCTGGGGATTTACGTTCTTTACACCGGCGCCTGGCAGTTCTGGTAATCTCAGAGTTTCGCCGGTAGCGGCCAGTCGGTCTCATATCCGGGGGGATAAAAATTCTCTTTAGTCCGGTTGAAATAGCCATACTGCAGGCGCGGAACCGCTTTTTTGACCCGATCCAGCATGCGTTTCATGCCGATTCCCCGGCCATCAATCTCCAGAGCCCGCCAGTACAGCACCGGATCGATGCTCAGATTCCGCATCTGGATCATGTCCAGACCCGTTTCGTCGACAAGCTCCAGCAGCGCCGTGATCTCGTCCTCACGATCCGTCACTCCGGGAAAAACCAGATAGTTGAGCATGGTGAACAGGCCGTTGGCTTTGGCGCGACGAATGGACGTAATGACATCGGCGAACTGATAGCCGCGCGGCCGGTAATAGCTGTTGTAAAACCGTTCCTGGACGGAGTTCAGGGAGACGCGAATGGAATCGATGCCGGCAGCGGCCAGGTCATCAACGGCAGCAGGGATCGAGGCGTTGGTGTTGAAGTTGATGGTGCCGCGCGAGGTGCTACGGCGCATGGAGGCGACGGCTGCCTGTACCGTCGGCAGTTGCATGATGGGGTCCCCCTCGCAGCCCTGGCCGAAAGAGACAATGGCGTTCTCGGCCTGTTTCAGGTGCGGAACGGCCACCTCGCAGAGCTCGTCGACGCTGGGGACGAAATCGAGGCGATCCTGACTCGACTGGCAGGCGGTGGGGTCTTCCTGCAGGGAAATACACCCCAGACACTGGGCGTTGCAGGCGGGTGAGCAGGGCAGGGGGGCCTCCCAGCGCCCAAAGAACAGGTTCTTGGCGGCGAAACAGTGATAGTCCAGAGCGCAGCGTGACAACTGTTCGAGGAGTCGGTTGTCGGGTTGCTGGGCTACCCGCTTTCTGACCAGAGGCTCCAGCTTGCGGTCATCAAAATGCCGGGGTTCCCACTGGCGGTTGCGATCGACGCGGACAGCGGCTACGTAAAAGCGTTCCTCCTCCAGACACCAGCCGACAGCGGTATAGGACCAGAGGGTCAACTCAACCGGTTTCTGCTGATAGCCGGCCGCCGGCAGCAGGGTGCGGGTAAAGGCCGGGGTGACAAAGGCGGAAACCGCCTGCAGGGCGCCACCACCCCAGGATCTGGGCATGTGGGTCAGGGTTTTGAGCTTGCCGCTGCGTCGGTCAAAACCAAGGGGAGGCGTCTGGGGAATGGTGAACAGGCGGCTGCCTTCGGGCAGGGGGATGAGCTCGTCCGGCTGGGGTCGGCAGACGCTCATGCCGTTGTTGCCGGCCATGAGCAGATCAGGGTATTCGAAAACGTCACCCCGACTGTCAGCCACCAGGGTCACAAAGGTTTTTTTTGACATTTCGGGCGGTTCCCTTTCTGTAACTCTTCAGCACAGGGTTCGGATTCCCATTCCAAGGGACACTTTGCGCCGTCCATGGCCGTTCGACTGTCGCCGTCCGTGGCGACAGACGCCCTTGTCACGGGAACCCGAACCCAGTGCTCGGGTTTGTGGTAAACAGTTACCCTTTTCTTTTTACAGTTGCCATGACAACACATCCCCGCCACAGCTTCGCTTGCCTGCAGTCCGGCAGCAGCGGCTGCGTACATGCACAGATAACCCCTGCACAAGGTCATGGATTTATCCTCTGTCAGCCGGTTTAGCTTTACTTGTTTACTCTGCTTTGGTAAAGAGTTTGCCGACTGCTGAACTGTTACTTTTTAACAGATGAGGATGATGCGGATGAATAAGACTTTACTGCTCCTGTTGTCGTTGTTGTCTCTGGTGTTAATCGGCTGTTCCGGTGGTGGCGACAGCTACGGTGCCGGCGTCAATACCGATGCCCCCAGAGTACAGGTGAAAGACGTCTTTCTCAAGCCCGATCTGCTGGGGAAGGAAGTGACCCTCGAAGGACGTATTGTCAGTCAGTGCGCCTCCAACGGATGCTGGTTTTATCTCCAGGATGATACCGGTCAGGTCTATGTCGATCTGTCGCGCAACGGCTTTGAATTGCCCTCCCTGCCCAACCGGACGGCCACAGCGACCGGCACGGTTGCCAGGACCCAGCAGGCTTATCTGCTGGTCGCCACCGGCGTGGTGGTGAAATGACCAGCTACCCGACCCTGGCCGCCAAGAACATTCTGCGGCATCGTACGCGCAGCCTGCTGACCATGCTCGGCATTGCCGCGTCCGTCGGGGTGTTGTTCGCGGTTCTGTCGTTCAATCAGGGGTTTAACGAAGGGTTGGCGGCGGAACTGGAACGTACCGGGCTGCATTTTATGGTGGTACCGTCCGGCTGCGCCCACGAGGTCGCGGCCCTGGTGCTCCACGGCGCCGTCATCCCGAAGTTTCTCGATACCCAGGTGATGGACCACGTCGAGGCGACGGACGGGATCGACCTGGCCACGCCGATTCTGGTGGCGCAGTTGCCGGATCAGGAACGGGGGACCATCGATCTGATCTATGGTGTCGACATGGAGGCCCTGCCGGCCATCAAGCCGGGCTGGCAGATCGACGGCCGGATGCCCCGCTCCCCGCACGAGATTCTCCTCGGCTACGAGGTGGCGCAGCACGACAACCTCAAACCGGGGGATGTCTTTTCGACACCTGCGGCGGGGATTGAGCTGACGGTCGCCGGCATCGTCGGCCTGACCAGCAGTCAGGATGATGCCTTTGTCTACCTGCCCATCGCCACGGCACAGGATCTCCTCGACTACCCGCAGGCGGCCACGGCTATCGGTGTCAAGGTCAATGACCCCGCCGCCATCGGCGCCATTACCGATGAACTGACCTCCGCCGTGCCGGGAATCCAGATCGTCACCATGGGCGAGGTGATGAATTCCGTATCCAATCTGGCGGCTTCGGCCCGGGCCCTGAGTCTGGCCATTGTGCTGATCGCGATTCTCATCAGCGCCGTCGGCGTGATGAACTCCATCCTGATGGCGGTTTTCGAGCGTACCCAGGAGATCGGCATGATGCGCGCCGTCGGGGCCTCACGCTGGGACGTGTTTCGCATTATCCTGAGTGAAACAACCATCCTTGCCCTGGGTGGAGGCCTGGTCGGGATTTTGATTGCCGTTCTCGGTGCCCGACTCATCGAAGCCTTTGTGCGCTCGGTCATGCCCTTTGTTCCTTCCGGCGATCTGATCCGTTTTGATCCTGTTGTTGCTCTGGGCAGTGTGGTGTTTATCTTCATTATCGGGCTCTGCGCCGGCATTTATCCGGCCGTCAAAGCCTCGAAAATCAATCCGGTTGAGGCGATCAAGGGATGATTGAGCTGCGTCAGATTCAAAAAAACTATCGCCGTGGTGCCGAGGATGTCCGGGCACTGCGTGGTGTTGACCTGACCATCGAGAAAAATGAGCTGGTCGCCATTACCGGCCCGTCCGGAGCCGGCAAGACGACCCTGCTGCATATCCTCGGCTGTCTCGATCAACCCTCCCACGGAGATGTTCTGATTGACGGCGTCAACACCGCCACCATGCCGGAATCACAACTGGTGAAACTGCGCCGGGAAAAGATCGGTTTCGTTTTTCAGCAGTTCTACCTGATTCCGGGGTTAAGCGTTTTCGACAACATCGCACTGCCCCTGCTGTTCAGTAAAAAACCTGCTGACCGGAAAAAAATCGAGGGCCTGGCCGACATGGTCGGTCTGTCCCACCGCCTTGATCACGCCCCGTCACAGCTCAGTGGTGGTGAGATGCAGCGCACCGCCATCGCTCGCGGGCTGGTCAATGATCCGGATGTGCTCCTGGCCGATGAGCCGACGGGTAACCTGGACAGCGAAAACAGTGAAAAGATATTCACGATCCTGAAAAACCTGAGGGACCAGGGCCTGACCACGATCATGATCACCCACAACGCCGAGCTGGCGGCGCGGGCGCAGCGCAGCGTGCGGATCAGGGACGGTCGGGTGGCCGCCTGACGGGCATCCGTAGTTGAAATCCTCTGGCGGCCTGCCGTTGATTCAGCTATGGTGCCAGCCATGCGTATCCTTCTGACCACCCTGCACAGTCGTTACAGTCATGCCAGCCTGGCATTGCCCTGCCTTGCCGCCTACTGCGCGGCGCCAAACCGCTCTTTCGCCATTCGCGAATTCAGTGTCAATCAGCCTAAAGACCAGCTTCTGGCGGACATTCTCGCCTGTGAGGCCGATGTCATCGGCTTTTCCGTTTATCTCTGGAACCGCCTGACCACCCTTGAACTGGTGCACAGCATCAGACAGATCAGGCCGCAGTGTCGCCTGGTGCTGGGCGGCCCTGATATGGCCCGGACCGACGCCTCCTTTTTTAAGGAACATCCCGTCGATGCGGTCATCTGCGGCGAAGGCGAGGTTCCCTTGCAGCATCTGCTCCAGGCCTGGACTGACGGCATCCCGCTGTCACCTGTTGACGGGCTGCTCACTCCGGCCTGCCCCCAAGGCTCAGAGTCGCCGGGGGTGGACTGTCTCGACCTTATCCCTTCTCCTTTTGCCCTTGGCCTGGTCGATGTAAACAAACCCCTTGTCTACTACGAAAGCAGTCGCGGCTGCCCTTATCGCTGCAGTTTCTGCCTAAGCGCCACCAGCACATCCGTGCGTTCTTTTTCCATGGAGCGGATCAAGGCCGACCTGGGCCTGCTCATGGCGCAGGGGGTGGAAATGGTCAAGTTTGTTGACCGGACCTTCAACTGTCACCCCCGTCGCGCCCGTGAAATCTGGACCTTTATCCTTGAGCACAATCGTTCCAGTTCCTTTCATTTCGAGATCGGCGCCCACCTTCTTGACGAGGACAGCATGGCCCTGCTGGAGCAGGTACCCGCCGGTCTCTTCCAGTTTGAAATCGGCGTGCAGTCGACCCTGCCGGCGACCCTGCGGCATATTGGCCGTGAGTCGTCCCTTGACGTGCTGGCGGCCAACGTTCGCCAGCTGCGGACAAGAACCAGGGTGCATCTGCATCTGGATCTGGTGGCCGGGCTGCCGGGGGAGAACTTTGCCCATTTCCTGCAATCTGTCGACTGGACCCATCGCCTGGGTGCCGATCATGTGCAGATCGAACTGGTCAAGCTGCTGCCGGGAACGCCTCTGCGCCGTGATGCCGAGGCCTGCGGTATAAGCTATGACCGGTTTCCCCCCTATCAGGTTCTGCAGACCAGGGAACTGAGCTATGAACAACTGGAGGAGCTGCGCCGGATCAGCCGATTGAATGATCTGCTCGTCAACAGCGGCAAATTCAGACGGTTAATGAGGAGTCTGGAGGAGCATTTTCTGTCCCTGACAGCAGCCCTGAGGGATGTGGATGCCTGTTTCAGGGAGCAGAACCTCTACGGGACATCACGCTCCCTGCGGGATCTGGCCGGAGATGTCGCCAACTATCTGGCGCGCCGGTTTGGTGATGAACTGCTGGAAAAACTGCGCGAGGATTTGTCCAGGGATTATGCCCGCAATGAACGGGTGGTGGCCGGATCAGCGCCGGATTTCTACAATACCGGGCTGTCTCCGGGGGAGAGGGAGCAGGTGGCGCAGCGGGTGAAGGGGGAACTGCAGACCCTCAAACGCAGTGGCAAAATCCAGTATTTTGCCGCTGTTTACCACCATCTGGAGGAATATCCGGGGCGCCGTATTCTGGTATTTTTATATGTCAGTAAAAGCGGAGAAGGGTTGGATGTCAGGGAGTTGATGCTGTAAATGTAAAGGCCTTCCTGCACAAAAGGCCGGGGTCATTTCCCCGGCCTTTTGTCGTCAGTCTGACTTAAGATGCATCGTATTACTGGCCGTCAATGCCACAGGCGACGTCAACGCGCCGGTTTTGTGCACGCCCCTCTTTCGTTTTGTTATCAGCGATGGGCATGGTCTCGCCGTAGCCATGGACAATCATCTTGCTTTTGGCAACCTTGAAATCCCGGGCCAGATGATCAACGACAGCCTGGGCACGGCGCTCAGACAGCTTCTGGTTGTAGGCTTCCGAGCCGGTGCTGTCCGTATGTCCGGAAATAACAACCTGGTGACCGGGATAATCGTTGATGCACCGGGCTGCTTTGGCCAGGTCGTCGTTATAGTTGGCGGCAATGGCCGAACTGTCGGTTGCGAAGTTGATGTACAGGGACATCACCGTCGGGCAGCCCTGGCTGTCAACGCGGACACCGGCCGGGGTGGCGGGACACTTGTCGTCCTTGTCATAAACGCCGTCGCCGTCGCTGTCAACGGGGCCGGCCGGGGCCGGTTTGGGTTTGGGAGCCGGGGCCGGCTTGGTCAGAAAAACATCGTGGATAAAAGCGGCCATTTTGCCGGCGTCGCCAAGGTCGGCAGCGCTGGTGGCGTAGCCGCAGCCACCGGCGTCAGCCACCTGCTGCAGCACCTCGTGCCCCATGCCATTGCGCTCGTTGCCGACGGCAATGGTGTAGATGCAGAGGTTGTCACCCAGTGCCGCCTTGACGTCCTTGGCCGCAGCCGGAGCCTTGTCCATGTCGAGGCCGTCACTGATGACAATAATAGCGGATTTGCCCGACAGGGGTTTCAGATCATCGCCGGCATCCTTGAGGGCGAGGTCGAGGGGGCTGGTGCCGCCGACATGTTTGATGCGGTTCAGGCCGTAGTGAAAATCGTCACGGTCATAACGGGTCATGCCGTAGAGCAGGGTCGTTGGCTCCTTGGCCTGGAAACTGCTGTGTCCGAAACTGCGCAGTCCGGCGTTGTAGTCAATATCCGTCGGAATCCCCTGGTTGATGCGGCTGGCGATATCGCGAGCGGTGACAAAATGATTGCGGTTTTCGTCCATGCTCAGGGACGCGTCAAGAATCACCTGGAAGTTGGTTACCTTGGGCGCATAGGTATCGCCCACCGTCATGCCCTGGGCGTCCAGAGGTTTCAATTCGGCTTGCGGCAGGGGTGCGCAGGCTGTGGCCAGAACCCCGACAAGTGATAGAAAAATCAGTTTTTTCAGAACGTTCATATGCAATTCCCCTTTTCTTTGTGCAGTTAACGTAAAAAGCCGACAGACTGTGATGACTCTAGCACTAATTAACGACAAGTCAAGCCAGCAGCGTGCGCTGTGCTCCTGTAAAAATCAGCCGGTCAAGGCGGATTCCAGGGCGGTCAGTTGTTCTTCAACAAGGCGCAGTTGCTGAAGGGATGTTATGGGCCTGATGGTGGCGGGGACGCCTTCGCCGCCTGGGAGGTAGTGTAGTGGCGGCTGCTGGATGAGGCTGTCCAGAAAGAGGGTGGCGGAGTCGTCCAGCTCCTCGGCGGCCTGGTGTTGCGCCACCTTTTCGGCGCGCAGCTGGCAGTGCTTGACCAGGGTATGACCGAGTTGAAAGAGACGCTGAATGTAGGTGCTGTCCATGATCTGTGTCGCTGTCCCGCTGTCGCTTCCGGCCAGATATTCCAGGGCCAGATTGAGGGTGTCGTAGGTCGCCTGCAGATTGTCGGCAATATCTTTTTCCGATGACAGATCAATGCCGTCGGCGCTGAAACGGCGATTGACCAGATGCAGCAGCTCGCAGGCGGTTTCATGGCGGACGCCTGCTTCCAGAACGGCCGCAAACAGATTGGCGGGGGTGGCACAATTGAGAATCGCCAGGGGGCTCGGCAGGGCTTGTGCTTCAACGGCGAAATCCGCCTTGTCGCCGGTTGTGAACTGCTGCGGGTCGACCAGGGCGTAGATGGACCGGGCTTCATTTTCCGGAACGAGGCCATAGTCGAGCAGTCGTGCGTTGCGGTTTTGAAAAACCTCTTCCTCAAGGACGGACAGCTGTTCGTTGCGTACCGTCTCCATGATCTGTAAAAAACAACCTTGCTCCAGCTCCTGCCAGATTTTGATGATGGCGCCGATGATTTTGGCGGCATCTTCCGAACGGTAGTCGATATCGTACAGGGATTCGAGGCGCCTGGCGTTCTCGGCATCGTCGTCATCGTAGGCCTCGATCCCGCGGGTAATGGTCAGATGCTTCTTCAGGATCAGGGCGAGTATCTCCGGCTCCACGGAACGGGCGATCTGACAGATTTTTTCTTCGCCGCAGTTCAGCAGAAACTCAAGCCAGTCGAGGCTGGTGTCGGCCTCCAGCCGATCCCGGTGCCAGCAATCCAGATCAAGAGCGAGGGTGATCTGCTCGGGGCTGGCCAGGGCAATCAGATCGAGGGCGTCAACGGCGCCCAGCTCGTTGATGGTCAGATAGAGTTCCTGCGGGTGCAGTCTGGGGACCACCAGCTCCGGTTTTCTGCTGTTGATAATCAACTGGTATTTGGCCTTGCCCCGGGCTTTTTGAATGTGGACGAGCTGTTCTTTGAGCGGTAACTCGTGGTATACCCTTGGGTCAATTGGCAACTGGCTGTTTTTTATCGTGGATTGTGGTTCGTTCGGCATGGGGCGGATACTCCAGAAAAACGGATGATCAAGAGGTCGTGGGTGACGGTTTGGATACAAGCGCTACGTACTCTAGACCAGTTGGGACAAATGTGCAATTTCGGCGGAGCTGAAAAAACCGAGATGATGGCGATTCATCTATGATTTCCTTGCGGCATTGCTCCATCAAAACCAAATTGACGGTCTTGATGATGCTCATCAGCCTGCTGCTGTTGCTCGTGGTCAGCGGCATCGTGCTGACGTCCGAATACTTCAAGTCGCGGGCGGAACTGGCCCAGCAGCTGCGCGTGCTGTCCGCCGCCCTGTCCGCGACCATCCGGCAGTCGGTCGTTCTCGGGAAATATGCCGAGGCGGAAAAACAGCTGGAGACCCTCTCGACCCAGCAGCATATTCATGCCGCCTACCTTTTTGACGCCCGGGGGCGCCCCGTTGCCCAGTACCTTGACCAGAGCAATACGCCCCTGGTCTGGCAGGCCCTGGCTGTTGATTTCACCGATGACGTCGCCCCCCTGTGGCAAACTTCCGCTGCGGAACAGCTGCATAAACGCGCCGGGTCCTTCGCCCTGTTCACCCCCATTGTCTTTGATGACCGGCGTGTCGGCACCCTCTATCTGCTCAGTGATGCCCGGATCGTCCAGGAGCGTCTCGGGGTGGTTCTGTTTGCTGTTGCTCTTGCATTGCTGCTGTTGTTCTGCGCTTCCTGGCTGCTGGCAGGGTGGCTGCAGAAACCTGTTTCCGAGCCGGTTATCAATCTGAGCCGGATCATGACTCGGGTTTCAGAAGAACAGCGCTATTCCCTCAGGGTGAAAAAAACAGCGGATGATGAAATCGGGACTCTGGTTGATGTCTTCAACCGGATGCTTGAGCAGATTGAAAAACATCAGTTGCAACAACAGCAGTATCAGCAGCATCTGGAAAAGACGGTGGAACTGCGCACGGCAGATCTGCGCACGACCCTGGCGGAACTGGAGGAGGCACGGGCGCAGGCGGATGCCGCCAATGCGGCGAAGTCCATGTTTCTGGCGCGCATTACCCACGAACTCAGAACTCCGATGATCGGGGTCCTCGGTATGAATGGCCTGTTGTTGCGTACCGGGTTGACCAGGGAACAGAAGATGCTCGCTGATACCATACAGAAATCCGGGGAAGATCTCCTTGCCATGGTCAGTGACGTTCTTGATCTGTCGCGTATCGAGGCCGGGAAGATGCCCCTGGACATCGGGCCAGTTGATCTGGCCGGGGTGGTGCAGGACGTTGTGACCCTGCTGGCGCCCCAGGCCCGGGCCAAAGGTCTGATGCTGCAGACCAAAATAACGCCGACTCCCCGCTGGCAGGTCGAGGCGGATCGGGCAAAAGTCAGCCAGATTCTGCTGAACCTGGTTGGTAACGCCATCAAGTTTACCAGTGCCGGATCAGTAACAGTGCGCCTGGCGATGACGGAAACCCCGGACCGGATGAACGTTACCTGCCGTTTTGAGGTAGAGGATACCGGCATCGGCATGAAGGAAGAGGAATGCCGTCAGGTGTTTGCCCTGTTTCATCAGCTCGACAATCAATCCTCCCGGACCAGGGGCGGGTCCGGCCTGGGCCTTGCGATTGTCCAGCAGTTTGTTGATTTAATGGAGGGATCGATCGACCTGAGCAGCCACCCCGGCCAGGGCACCAGGGTTGCGCTGACCTTTCAGTTTCCCCGGTCGCTCATGTTGCTGCCTGGCCCGGCACAGGGCGCATCAGCACAGGGGCCGCATCCTGACGATATCACTGATCCGGCCATCGTGCCAGCTGCCAAAGAGGGCACAGCACAGGACAGGTATCCGTCCGCCGGAGCCAGGGGGGCTCTCTATGTCGGACGCCACCCGGCATTGAAACAGCTTTTGTCACTGACCCTCGGCCGGCATGGCTATCAGCTGGTTTGCGCCGACGATATCAAGGGCGTGCCGGTGGTGAACACATCCGTTGCCTGTGCCCTGGGTTTTGTCGACACGGCCGGCATCACCGCCGATGACCTTGAACCCCTGCTGGATTCCGGTGCTCTTCCGCCGGTCTGTTACCTGGTCATCGATGACCAGAGTCCGGAGTTAAGTGCCAGGGCGCGCTCCCTCTGCGCCGGTGTGATCCGCAAACCGGTGCGGGCCGAGGCCCTGGTCTCGGCTCTTAAGGCCGTCTCCAAAGACACCACAAAGGCTGACGCCGCCGTTTCCTCGGAGGTTTTATGAGGCGTCTGGAGTGGACATTCCTGGCGGTGCTTTTAAGTGTCGTGGTTGGCGGTCTGTTGTTCCGGGCGGGTGGCTTTTATCAGGGCAATGACCGCGACGCTTTGCACCTGCAGGTGGAAAAACCTCCGCCGCAAACCCTGAAGCTGGGTGAGGATGCCGTTTTTGATCTGCAGGGGCAGGGGTTCGACCGGGATACCAGGGCCCATCTGGTGATGGATATCAGTAATGATGACATGATCGTCAATCGTTATCCGCTGACGGGCCACTTCAATGTCAGCCTGGTTGTCGACGACCTGCTGTTTCTCGGCAGCAACAGCGGCCTTAAGGTGTTAACCCTTGCCGATGAGGCTTCGCCGCGCCTCCTTGACGAATACCTTGACGGCCGACCGGTTCTCGGGCTGCAGCGCAGCGGCGATTATCTGTTTGTCGCCTGCGGGCGGTTCGGTGTTGTCATCATGGAGATCAAGGGAGCGCAGTTGACCTATGTGACCGATATCTGGATTGCCGATCTGGTTATCGACTGTCTCTCTGCGGACGGGATGCTGTTTGTCGCCTCCAGCACCAGGGGACTGCTTGTTTATGATCTGACGCAGCCCACCAGGCCGGTGCCGGCACAGCAGTTGTCTTTAGATACGACGATCAGGGACATGGCGGCCTACGGATCCTGTCTCTACCTTCTCACCCGGGAGGACAGGATCAGGGTCTTCGCGTTCTCCGGTTCCGACCGGTTGCGGCCCCTTGCCACCCTGGACCTGCCAGATCATACCCGCAGTATCACCATTTTTAATGACGCTCTGTTTATCGCCATGAATGAAGGCTTGTGGCAGTACAGTCTGGACCAGCCGCAGCACCCCAGGCCGGTCAGGCGCTGGAATCAGTTCACGTCACTGGCGACCCTTCAGAACAATGGCTCGACCCTTTATGCTGTCGACGGTTATCTGTCCTTCCGCGCCCTTTCCGGAACGCCGCCTGAGCTTGCCGAGGCGATCCAGTTTCCGCAAGGGCTGCGCACCATCGCCGACAGCGACAATTATCTGTATGTGACCGGAAATGGTGATGGACTCCTGACCGTTGCCAAAGACCGGATGCGGCCACGGCAGGTTGTCAGGACCTTCGAGGTGCCCACCAGCAGCATTCGCAGTGCCGTTCTGGCCGATGGGCGGCTTTTTCTGTCCGGAAGTTCGGGCCTGTTTATGGTGGATACGCGCCGGATGAATGAGCGCCCTGTGCTGGTTGACCCCGAACAGGGCATTACTCTGGCGCGCATGAACGGACATCTGTTTGTTTCCCAGACACATCATTCGGCACCAGTCCCTGCGGACAGCCGCCCGCTCCCGAAGGGAACGCCTCTGGGCATCAAGGTCTACGATATCCGCACGCCGGAAGAACCGGCTCCGGTTGCCGACTGGCCGCATCTTTTCGCCAGCAGGATGGCCGTTGCCGGGCGCTATCTCCTGGCCACGGGGGCTTCCGGCCTGACGGTGATCGACCCTGAAGATCCGGCCCGGCCGGTTGTTGCGGACCGACTGTCGGACCTCCATGTCATCTCCCTCACCGTTGACGGGGCGATGCTCTATCTGATAACCCGTCAACAGGGTTTGCTGATCTATTCCCTCGACGCCCGGGGCAAGCTGAGCCTGCGCGGGACCCTTGAGCGACCTTTTCCGCTGAAGCATTTTGATGAGCAGCTCGATGTTCAGGTAAGCGATGGGGTGGCCTATATCGCAAACGGGCGCTCCGGGGTGCTGATGGTCGATGTAGAGGTTCCGGAAAAGCCGCGGGTCATGGGGTCAATCGATGTGCCCGGCTACAGCAAGGGGGTGCAGCTTCACGACCATCAGCTCTTTGTCATCACCCTGCGTGATGGCGTCAGTATTGTTGATATCGACAACAAGAACAAGCCGCTGCTGGTCGGACATCTGCCCATCTCGCGCATTACCCGTTACGCTCTGTTTGATAACGGGCTGCTGTATTTTTTTCAGGACCAGAAAGGCGTATCCGCCATTCCGCTGCCTATCCCGGCGCAGGAACTGCAGCCCCGGGGATCTGAGGGTTTGCGGGTGCGGCTGCCATCGCCGGCGTATCCCGGTCGCTACAGCCTGCAGATCAGTTGTCGCAACGAAGTCATTATCCATTACGGTGTTGTGGAATACCAATGATCCCTTTCCCCATGACAGTCAGCCCCCGGCCAGGGCATTGATTATGGCTGCGCGGACTACCATGTCGCAGACCATCCGGCTGGTTTTGTGGGGGACCCTTGTTGCCATGGTCCATGTGGCCGGTCTTGCTGTTCCGGCGCCGGAAAACCGGGCCCGGTTTGAAACACCCACAGTCGGCGTTGTGCTGGTGACCCGGCAGGAGAGTGAGGACGTACCCGCTGACAATCAGCCCTCAACCGAGGTTGACGCACAGAGTGAGGAGGAAACCGACACCCGGCAGCGCCACCTTGATGCAGCTGTTCAGGAAGTGCCGCAACCGGTACCCTCCCCGGTGCGTGAGCCCCGGACGGATCCGGTCAGGGACAAGGTCGTTGTGCCGGCCCCTGTATCTGTCTCTGAAAATCCGCCACAAGCAGAAGTTCCGCCGGAAAAAACAGAGCAGGTACCGGTGGCAGAGGTGTCATCTCCGCCCAGATCCCGGGAGTCTGAATCTCCGTCTGCAGACCCTGATCGAGACAAGGATTTGCCGCCGCCACCAACAACCAGGGAAGCGTCACTGCACAGCGCGCAGGTAGCAGCAACCGGGCAGCCCGAAGCGTTGCCGGCGCGACCACGCTATGGCCATCATCCGCCCCCGGCCTATCCGCGCATTGCCCGGCAACGTGGCTGGCAAGGGATTGTGGTGTACGAGGTACGGATTCTGCCGAGCGGTAAGGTCGCTGAGCTGGTTCTCGCCTCATCCAGTGGGTTCAGGGTACTGGATGAAGCAGCGGGCAAAGCCATCAGGCAGTGGCGCTTTCATCCGGCGACCCGTTTCGGCACCCCGGTTGAAAGCTGGGTACAGGTGCCGGTGGAGTTTGTGCTGGAGTGAAATTGAGCCGAACAGTGACTTCTGTGATAGGATGAAACGAAACATCTTCTCTTTGAGGTAAGCCGATTGTGAATAACCGCGAACGCCAGGATGGAACAGCGCTGATGGGTCTGTCCGACGATTGTGCCGGTCGCTTGCGCGCGTTTGTTGAAGAGTCTGAACATGAGGCCTGTCAAACCGCAGCCCTGGCAGCCACCCTCAAGGTGTGCAGCGGCCTGGCAAACAAGCAGGAGGCAGCAGGGGTTGCAGCGGTTGCCGGTGATGTAGCGACCTATCTGCAGCAGCGTGACCAGCAGAATCCTCTGCAGGAGGTAGAGGCCGAGCAGCTGGCCCTTGCCGCCGGCTGGCTCGAACACCTCAGCCGCCTGCACGCTGCCGGTCTGCCCTGGCCGCAGCAGCAGATTGCCGATTTCAAATACACCTTTGATCTGCTGTTGAAAACGGTCCGCCTGGGCGCTGCCGTCGAAGCGGGCGTGGAAAGGCCTCAACTCGGCAGTGACCTCTTTTCCCATGATCCGGAACTGTCATCTGCCGACCCCGCACCCACGTCATCATCAGCAGGCACGGATCCCTTTGCCGTCGATCCGGGGCTCGATCCGGCGACGGAGTCGGTGGATGATCTTTTGCGGTATCTGACCACCGTCAATCAGCACTCCCGATCCTGCCCGGTCGACCCCTTTGCC
Organism: uncultured Geobacteraceae bacterium; assembly: GCA_937958075.1. Taxonomy (GTDB): domain Bacteria; phylum Desulfobacterota; class Desulfuromonadia; order Desulfuromonadales; family Geopsychrobacteraceae; genus Pelovirga. The sequence continues at coordinate 62,153 of CALFFB010000134.1, forward strand.
GACGATAACGAGCCGACCACGGAGTTGTCCGGCAGGATACCCGATGTCGATACCGCTGCCGGCCTGTCTGTCAGTGAGGATGATCTTTTTGCCGCTGATCCATCGCCGGACGGCTGATCCGAGGAGCCTGTGGCGCAGCCCGCCCCGCCTTCCGGAAGGCAGGGCAAAGAGCACTAAATCATTGCAAATTGTTTATCCCCGTGGTAATAAGCTGCGCTGCAAATCACAAATACACATCGACATACGCGCCAGTAGCTCAGCTGGATAGAGCAACGGACTTCTAATCCGTAGGCCGGGGGTTCGAATCCTCCCTGGCGCGCCA
>CALFFB010000135.1 GCA_937958075.1 uncultured Geobacteraceae bacterium
TTGACCTGTGTTTTGCCCTGGGGTAGGGTGTCGGTGTAGTGAGGGTCAGTGCGTCCGGAGTGCGGTCGACGTAATGCCCATTATGCGACAGTGAAATTGTTGTGTATCTGAATGGGTGCTATACTGCAGTCAATTCATGCTTTGTCCGAGGGAGAGTTCATGCCGACCATCAGCATGTTTTATGGAATTGTTATCTGTCTTTATTTCTTTGACGATGAGAGACACAAGCTGCCGCATATTCACGCAAAATATCAAGGTAAGGAGGCATCCTTCTCCATTCTTGATGGGTCTTTGCTTGCTGGAGAAATACCTCAAGCTAAAAGCAGGCTGGTTCAGGCGTGGATAGAGATCCACCGTGATTCCCTGTTGGCAAACTGGGAGTTGGCTGTTAATGGACTTCCGCCTTTTGCCATTGAGCCGTTGCGTTAGGAGATATATATGGAATCCGTGATTCGTGTAAAGGTAAGAGATGATTATAGTCTGGAGCTTTGGTTCGATACAGGTGAACATCGGTTATTTGATGTGAAGCCCTATCTTGGCCGAGGAATTTTTACACGCCTTCAAGATATGCATTTGTTCAGGAGAGCTTTTGTAGCTATGGACACTGTGTGCTGGCCGGGGGAGATAGACATTGCCCCGGAAACTCTGTATGACCGTTCTGTACCAATCACCGACGAAAATCGCGTTCATTCCGTGCACGCAGAAAACGCCTGACCATGGCCCTCCCGCGCTACGCCCAAGTTTCTCTCGAAGAAACCCCCTGGTATCACGTTGTCTCCCGCTGTGTACGCCGGGCCTTCTTGTGCGGCGTCGATCAGATCACCGGGCAGAGTTTTGAGCACCGCCGCGACTGGATCGAACAGCGCATCCTGCAACTGGCCGGGGTGTTTACCATCGATGTCGCTGCCTATGCGGTGATGCACAACCACTATCATATCGTCCTGCGGGTTGATAACGAACGGGTCGCCGAATTATCCACCGAAGAGGTCATTACCCGCTGGTCGCAGCTTTATCGCGGGCCCTTGATCATCCGCCGTTACCTTTCCGACAAGCGCCAGGAAATGAGTCAGGGCGAACTGATCCAGGTCGATAAGCTCGCCGACGAATACCGCCGGCGCCTGTGTGATCTGTCCTGGTTTATGAGGAACCTCAACGAATTCATCTCCCGCAAGGCCAACGCCGAAGAGAATACCAAAGGCCACTTCTGGGAGAGCCGCTACAAATGTCAGGCTCTGCTTGACGAACCGGCGCTGCTGGCCGCCATGGCCTATGTTGACCTCAACCCCATCCGTGCCGCCATGAGCGACACCCCGGAAACCAGTGAGCATACCGCCATCAAGCGCCGGGTGGAGCAGAGCCAAAGTTCCACAGCAGCACCAGCGAAACAATCAACTATTCCAGCTGATCCCGATATTCTTGCTCTACCGGAAGCTCCCTTGCTCCCCTTTGACCCGACGGAGACCTTCACCACCGGCATTCCCTTTACCTTCGATGACTATCTGGAGCTGATCGACACCGTCGGACGCGCCGTCCATCCCAAGAAGCGCGGTTTTATCCCTGATGCCACCCCCGCCATACTGCAACGACTGAACATCAGCACCGAAGCCTTTATCCACAACGCCGATCAGTTTTTAAGGCGATTCGGTGGGACCGTCGGTCATCCCGCCAGGCTCATTGACCTGGCAGCAAGCCGTAATGTCCGCTACCTGCGGGGCATGGCGAAATCCAAAGCTCTGTTTGGCGAGGTGGCTTAAGAATATTTACCAGCTGCTCGCCGTGCCGTCACCCGCCACATAAAGTTCCTGATCCGACAACAGGACAACCGGCACCATCCCCTGCAAAAAATCACCTTTATCCCACCACTGTGCCTATTGACAACGCAACCAGCCATGAGAGCATCAAGGCAAACACCATGGAGACAGGAGCCGCCAATGGAAACCCTTGTGTCAATGCTATGGAGCTGGTGCGTCACTATTCTTGATCACCTCGTGCCGGGGCTGGTGATCTTGTTCTGCCTTCCCCGCCTGTCACGTCATCTTACCAACAACCAGAACAGTTATTATGGGCCGGGGGCTTTTCTGCTGCTGTTCTTGCTGTGGATACTGTGGCGTCAGAACCAGCAGTTACTGTTTGCTCGTACAGAGCCAAAAAAGCTGCCGGATCATGAGCGGCTATGCCGGTGAATGTGCAACCAGGACGATGGAGACCTGATGTCGCCATAAAAAAAAACAGGCGCAAAGCGTTGCCGCTCTGCGCCTGCATCACTATCCGGGGCCACCGGATCAACCGACGCCCCCAGATCATTCCAGATCAGACATCAACTGTCAGGCATTGCAGCCATCAGCGCATCCAGCTCCGTCATCAATTGCTCAAGAGCCCTGACACTGCGCCGTATCTGCGTCAGCTGGTGATTCTGGCGGCGCAGATTGGCAAAAACCGTCTCAGCTTGCCGGATCATTTCATGCTCCCACTGCGGAGAATGCGAATACAGTTTGGCCAGTGAGTACGCGAAACTCCGCCCCGGCTTGGCGATGTGTACGGACAGCGGTTGATAACCACCGCCTCTTTTTTTCCGCCAACGGTTGAAATACCACTCGATATAAATCGAATCGCCCTTCAGCCGCACCCGGCATCCCAAAGCACTGGGTTGAGATGATGCCTGCGGTCTGTCCAGCATGTGGTGCTCCCAGTAGCTGTCGGCCGTCTGTTGTGCGACGGTGGCCAGGTGATCGCGATACAGATTCAAAGGCTCGCGCAGTTTGTCAGTCGTTGGGTGTTGCGAATGATTCGTCATCAGGATTCTCCTGCTTTATGTTGAGCATTGATTTTTCCAATCTATTATCTATTTGGGAAATTGCCTGTGGATCCCAAATGCGACATCCGTCAACTACCACTTAGTGGTCTCCGGCAGGGAGGTGCCAATCAGGGGTGTCTGACCTTCCCGCTTCAAGAGCGCCAACTCTCCGTTGCTGATCATCTGCAACAGCTTGACCCTGCTGACACCCCTGCCCGAAAACCAAATCTCAGCATCCGATTTCGACACGTACGCTTGCTGGCCGATGATCTGCACAGAAAAGGGTGGTTCGGTCGAGTACAGCAGTTGGTGGAATTCCTCTACCACCGGATTATGTCGGTTATCCTCCGGAAGCATTGTTTCGGTCGATTCAGGAACTGGCGGTTCTTCCGCGACCGTAACGACATCCCCTGGAACCGAAGGAGGCAGCGGACTGATCCAGTTGGTCCGGCTGCTCAGGCGGACAGCCTTCAAGCTGGCCCGGATACCATTCTTTTGCAGAGCGTCCGGGGCGATAGTCCAGTACGGTGACTGCTGACAGGAAGATGGAACAATTACGTGCCAATCCGCGAGGATTTGTGCCAACACCTCTGGATCGCGGGGGATGCCGGGGATATTGTCCTTGTCGAGTAGCATGACAATGTCATGGGCCGCCCGCGGCCACACCAGATACAGCTGACCGTTAATGCGCCAGGCCACCTCGCCGGGGACATTGATGCCCCAGATCTCATCGACAAGCAGCCGTTTAACGGCCAGTTCAACATGCTCATGCACCGCCATCCCGGGCTCAACCGCCGGGGATACAGTCGCAGGGGCTGTTTGCAGATAGCGTTCGAGGCTGTGTTGGTCGGCACGCGTGACGTAGTCACGGTAGACATTTTTTTCTGAGCTATTGCTGAAGGCGGCGTGCATGTAGGAAAGCAACTCGGCATCACCCTCAAGCAGATAAGCCTTGATTTCCGGAGTGAGCAACCAATCAAAAATCAGGGTGGCGGTCAGTAGTTCATGTTTTTTCCCGCGACCAGATTTATAGCGGATCTGGTAACGCTCGATCTGATGTTTTGCCAACCAGTCAGAAAGAGGCATTTCATAGGGGTTCCATGTAATTTTTAGATGTGGGCAAAAAACCTCCATATCGGTGATGGCTTTGGGTAAGTCATGACCCATGCCGTTGATAAAGCACCCCAAGTCCCAGCGAGGCGCTGTTTTGTGGCGCGCGGCTCCTTCCTTGGTCAGGGTCAAACCAAACTCGAAGTTTGTGATGGTGTTGAGAGCATATAGTCCGACCTCCAGGCCGTGCCGAAAAAGCCCACCAGCGTCGCGGTGGTGGTGATTTTGGCTCGCGGGAAGTAAATGGACGATCTCAGCGTAGCGAGTGATGATCGGCATGTAGTGCGTGTCAAAATGCTCACTATCGTACCGACAAACTTGATATATTTTGTCAATAATGTCCTGGTTCGCCGCCAAGATATCTTCAACAGGATAGGCAAGAATGCCGGATTCTGCGGCCCTTGCAGCAGACGACAGCGGCGGAAACTTGGATTTTTTTTGTTTTTTGGGGAATAATCGTTTTAAATTTAGCATGTTAGCTCCATTTTTTTGTGGGTATTTGGAACGTCATGATGTAGACCATCAAGTAGCGTATCGATGGCTGAAAGTTGTAGAAAATTGTTGATGGTGAAGTTCTCCGCGAGAAGTATCTCGCGATATCGCCTCAGCATGTCGATCAGTAACAAGTGTCGGGATTGATCCATGATTGGTTCCTTGCGTGTCACGTTCTGGCCAGAACAGTTAGTTACACATCGCGATGAACTGACGGTACCGCACAAAAAAACTTTTTTGTGTTCGAGAAGCACGGTTTTTTCGCACTTCTCGAACACGGTTTTTCATGATAACTGGTACGAATTGTGCAAATCCAATGGGGTGGGTAGCGGAAATATCTAGTCAGTCAGGCGGTATACGCGTCTGTCTATTAGATGTCGTCCAGAAATAGATGATGATGCTCTTTGAAGACAGGTGCGCTGCGCTACATTTATGGAGATGTAGTGTCCGAACGACAAAATGCACAGTGTCGGCGGCAAGTAGAGTGTGTGCGTTTTTTCAGGATGGTTTCAGATGTTGGCGGGGGGAATCCTGACTCTTACCCTTGTTTGACGCAGGGTGATTTACAGAGAACACAGCAACAGAAGGAGCGTCGGAAGTGATAGCGCCAATATAGTGAGGCGTTGCTGAGAAAATAGCAGGATGGGTGGTAGTAGATGATTAAGGGACGACCTTTAGGCTTCAGGGCATCCCTCAGGCTTTGAGTTCAACAACCTCCTCAGGGGTGGTGGCATCAAAAATACTGGTGGCAAACCGCTGCAGTTCAGCCTCGGTTGCTTCCTTGATGCGTTTGTCCACGCTGGCGGGGAT
>CALFFB010000136.1 GCA_937958075.1 uncultured Geobacteraceae bacterium
CGGGTCTTCAAAGCCCATGTGCAAACGCTGTACGCCACCAAAAAACAGGGGACATTTGTCGTTGGCGTCACCACAGAGAGTAATCACATAATCAAATGCCTGCCCCTCGTATCTGCTTATGTGGTCAGAGCTGTTGCTGGAAATATCAACACCGATCTCATTCATGACCTGCACTGCCCGGGGATTCAGGCCATGGGGCTCGGTGCCGGCAGAAAAGGCGTCAATCCGCCCGGCGAAATCGTGATTGATCAATCCTTCAGCCATCTGACTGCGGCAGGAATTACCGGTACAGAGAAAAAGAACCCTGAGCATAAATCAACTCCTTCTTGTATATCCGCATGTGCGGATAGAACGGATAAAAAAACTCAGTCGCAAACCTTTGATTTCGAAGCCGCCCTGGTGTCCATGGCCAGTTTGTCGGTCCGGGCCTGATCCTGGGCATTGATTTTTTCTGTCAGCAGACGGATCAGGTCTGTTCCCAGAGGTGATTGCCGGGGGGCCAGCCGGTAGAACATCCAGACGCCGTTGCGTCTGTCATCAATCAGACCGGCGTTGCGCAGGTAGGCGAGGTGGCGGGAGACGGTTGACTGCGGCAGGTCGAGGGCCGCCATCAGGTCACAGACGCAGAGCTCCCCGTTGCTGAGCAGGGCGAGAATCCGCAGGCGGGTTTCGTCGGACAGGGCTTTGAAGATCCGGGCCAGTTGTTTCATGGACGACATATTATCCGGATAGGCGGATATGTCAAGGGGGTATCGATGTTTTCATGACGCTCACAACTGTTGTATCCGGGGCCCGGGTTGCTCGCGTGGGCTGAAGCCGTTAGAATCATGAAACAATGGAAAATAGCGGAAAGGAGAGCTGTATGCTGGAAGCTGAACTCGGGAACCTCAAGGCTGCGGCGGCGAAACGGATTCCTCCGGACACTCTGGCAACCATGATGCGCTGCCGTAGGCAGCTGGAGCAATCGGGGATTATGGCGCAGGTGATTCAGCCGGGTACGCCACTACCTGATGCAGAGCTGCAAGATGCCAGCGGCAAGGGGCATGTTCTCAGCGATCTGCATCAGGGTGGACCGCTGCTGATCACCCTCTATCGCGGGGTCTGGTGACCTTACTGCAATGCGGAGCTGGAGGCTCTGCAACGGATTCTGCCGGAGATTGAGGGTGCCGGCGCGAAGCTGGTGTCTATTTCTCCCATGCTGCCGAAATATGCCCGGCCGCTGGTACAGAAGCTGAACCTGACCTATCCGCTGCTCAGTGATCCCGGTGGCCGCTACCTGGAACAGCTGGGGGCGATGTTCGACCTGCCGCCGGAACTTATCGCCATCTATCGCGGTTTCGGCATCGATCTGGAGCGCTTCAACGGGGATGACCGCTGGCGGCTGCCCCTGGTGGGCCGGATTATTGTCGATCGCTCCGGCCTGGTTCGTGACATCAGCTTTCACGCCGATCACACCGAGCGACCCGAACCGGCAGACTCCCTGGCGGTGCTGAAAACGCTGCAGCCATAAGGATTTTTCTGCGCCGGATGGGCCGGTGAGCGTAGCCGGTTGTCAGTTTCCGGATTTTTCAAAGTCCGACGGTCCATGGCGCTCCTTCAGGCCGTCTTTGCGGTTGACAAGCGTCCCGCGCCGGACGGCAGGGCGTTCGCCAATGCCCTCGGCCCAGCGCCGCACATGACGGTAGTCATCAACGGACAAAAAGGTGCCGGCGTCATCATAGATCTGATGCAGAGCCAGTCGCCCGTACCAGGGCCAGATAGCCATATCGGCAATCGTATAGCTGTCGCCGGCCATGAACGGAGCCGTTGCCAGATGCCGGTCAAGGACATCCAGCTGCCGTTTGGCCTCCATGGCAAAACGGTCAATGGCATATTCAATTTTGATGGGCGCGTAGCTGTAGAAATGGCCGAAGCCACCCCCCAGAAATGGCGCCGAGCCCATCTGCCACATGAGCCAGTTGAGGGTTGCGGTGCGGCCCCTCAGATCTTGTGGTAGAAAAGCACCGAACTTTTCCGCCAGATAGAGCAGAATCGAGCCACTCTCAAACACCCTGACCGGCCCCGGCGGTTCACCCGAGCTCAGCTTGGGTTGCCGGTCAACCAGCGCCGGAATCTTGGAGTTGGGGTTGACCTCGACAAAGCCGCTGCCGAACTGATCCCCCTGACCGATGTCAATAAGCCAGGCATCGTACTCGGCTTCGGCATGTCCGGCTTCAAGCAGCTCCTCGAACAGGATGCTCACCTTCATACCGTTGGGAGTCCCCAGGGAATAGAGCTGATGAGGATGCACGCCAGCCGGTAACTCAGCTTCATGTCGCGCCCCGGCGGTGGGGCGGTTGATGCCGGCGAAAACCCCGCCGGACTCACGCTCCCAGGTCCAGACGGTCGGCGGCATATAGCCTGCGGGCTGATTTTTTTCCGGTGGGAAGTTGTTGTCTTTGGTCATATCGGGGCCTCCTTCGAGAGATGAGGGGGAAACATCATCCTTCAGTTGTCGATTTTATCATTTTCAGGCGACCGGGCTCAAATATGTCGTTTTTCAATAAGGAGTAAAAAGACGGAGGATCGTGCCAGTGCATGGGAATTTACGTGATTTGCATCAACCGAGTTGCTACTCTGGATCTCATTGCGCGCAAGTTGAAAAGAAACGTCTGGAGGATGTTGGTGGGGCACAGGCAAATCGCCAATAGGTGATCGTAAGTGGGAGATAGTGGATGGCAACCCTGTTTATCAATTTGTTTTTGAAGATTTTTCTGATTTTTACTCCGTTCTTCGTTATTTCGGCCTTCCTGTCTCTGACCAAGGACGATTCCCCGGTAGAACGCCGTAAAATTGCTGTCAAGGTCGCCCTGGCGGTCGCCATCAGCTGCCTGGTGCTGTTCTTTTTCGGGACGTATATATTCGCCCTGTTCGGCATCACCCTCGATGCGTTTCGTATCGGTGCCGGGGCGGTGCTGTTTCTCTCCGCCGTTGCGATGATTCAGGGCAAGTCAACGGTATCGCCGCAAACAACAAGGGAAGATGTCGCCGTTGTCCCTCTGGCCATACCGATCACCGTCGGTCCCGGAACCATCGGGGTCTTGCTGGTTCTGGGGGCTGATCTCGAAAACATCGCCGAAAAGATCGTTGCCGGTCTGGCTTTGCTGAGTGCCGTAATCGTTCTGGGCAGCCTGCTCTTTATTGCCGGCCGTCTGGAAAAGCTCCTTGGTCAACAAGGATTGACCATCCTGACCAAGCTGACAGGCCTGTTTGTTTCCGCTATTGCAGCGCAGATCTTTTTTACCGGACTCAAGAGCTTTTTGAGTTGAAACGGGGTTATCTGCTGACCTTATCAACCAACCCGTCAAAGGTACTCACTGATGTTTTTTCCTTTTCCCTACGATGAGCCCCTGTTCCGGCCGCCGTCGGAAGCACGGTCCCTCATTTTTCAGGTGACCATCGGCTGCTCGCAGAACAGCTGCGGTTTCTGCGGCATGTACAAGATGAAGCGTTTTACCTGCCGGCCTGTCGCCGACATTGTCGCAGAAATCGACAGCATTCCACCGCTGTATCGTCCGCAGGTTCAGCGGGTGTTTCTCGGTGACGGTGACGGGCTGGTCTATCCCCAGGATGATCTGCTCACCGTTCTTGACCGGCTGGCGTGCGCATTTCCCAATCTGGCCCGGGTGGGGATTTACGCCTCGCCCAACAGTCTGACCACAAAAACCGTTGCGGAACTGATGGCGCTGCGCGAGAAAAAGCTGCGGATTCTCTACTTCGGTCTGGAAAGCGGCGATGCCGATACCCTCCGGTTGGCGAACAAGGGGTTCACCCCGGAGCAGATGCTCTCTCAGTGTCAAAACGCCCGGGCCGCCGGGCTGAAACTGTCCATCACCGCCATTCTCGGTCTGGCCGGGCGCAAACGCAGCAGTGAACATGCCCGCGCCACGGCGGCATGGATCAACGCCTTATCCCCCGAATATTTCTCATTGCTGACTATGTTCCGCCGTCACAACGATGATTATTTCAAGAAGATCGAGCCCTTAAGCCACGGGGAAGTGCTGGAGGAGGCCCTGGCTGTTGTTCGTGAACTGAACCCGCAGGGTACCATTTTACGCTCCAACCATGTTTCCAACAGCCTGCAGCTGGCGGGGCGCTACCCCCGTGATCGTGAGGCGATCATTGCCCAGGCCGAAGCCGGGTTGGAGCAGGCGCGCCGTAATCCGCGCTGGTTCAATGAAGTGCCCGATTACGAAGAGACCCTCTTTTAAGGGCTTCGGCGACGATCCCGATCCTTCTGTTGTTGATAACGACGATTATTGTCATGGAATTTTCTGTGCGGAAATCTGCCGGCCTTTCCGGTGTCGCCTGCATAATCCAATTCCAGAAACAGCGGGAAAGTATACTGACAGTTGGCAGAGGGGACGGCTGCGCGCGGAGTTGTCCGGTAAATTCGCGGTTCGGCTGTGGCTGGGCGGGTCACCTGAAAAGATGAGCGGGCGCGCTGCCGTTCTGCGTCCGCACCAGCCATCACCTGCTGATCGTCCGACCGGCACCACATCCTGTCAGCAGTTGTTACCGTACCGGTGCCGATGGTTATGGACTGATCCGCCGCTGATCCTTCTCCAGCTATAAACACCCCGGTAACAATCCAGAAGATACCGATAAAGCGCAGCATAAAACCTCCCTTGCAGGGGACCGTTCAACAGCTAAAATTATAGCATGGAGATGGACTGGTGAGGGAGAAGCCCACAAGGCCATCGAATTCCCGTCGATCGGCCTGGTAGTGCTTCTGATTGCCGATACGACTGACCGACAGCAGCCCTGCTCCGGAGAGCTTTTCCAGTTCCCGTTGAACGGTTTCCTATCCCGATACCGGCCAGCCGGACAATTTCTTTGGTGTAATAGCTTCTGTCCGGATTGCCGAAAAGCAACCCCAGGACCCGGCGTTGCGTTTTGGAGAAGATGGCCTCATTTAAGCCCGTTTCTTTTGCCTTAATCGTTCTCATGTTGGGAACTGCAGTACCTAATTTGGGAACGATCAATAGATAAATACATGGTTTCCGGGAGTGCAATCATGATAACCGCGTCAGTCTCACGTCGGATGGTTTTTGTCTTCAGACCATTTGATCGGGTTATCGATCATATATTGCCGGAGGGCGTGCAACTCCGACTCGTTGCGGATGATGCGTTCGTAATAATTTCGTTGCCACACCGGTACGCCGGGGGTGTTGCGTGATTGGTTGATCGCATGGGTGCAACGGGCCTTGAATCCCCGCATGATGGCCCCTAACGTAGGGGCGCAATTTATTGCGCACTGTTTGTTTGATGTTTCATGGCAATCGGGCGCGATGAATCGCGCCCCTACGGGGTCATTGATCACAACAATTCCATGAAAATGATTCGGCATGATGACGTATTGATCGATATCAACATCAGAAAAATGCGTTGATATTCGTTGCCACGATTCGTCAATGATACGCCCGGCATCATTCAACCGTATCTCTCCATCAACCACCTCACCGAACAAACATTCCCGCTGCCACGCGCAGATTGTCAAAAAATATGCCCCGGCACTGGAATAATCGTAATCACGCAAACGTATCGATCGCCGACGATGGATTTGCGGATTGTATGCCATATCCCTCCTCCGTCTTTGTTGAATTGGTATGTAAGATCACCGTAAGGGCGGGGTCTCCCCGCCCTACATCGAACAATACGCCTCTAAACGGGTAATATCCCAAATGGGGCGACGACCTTGGCCATCCCAGCGTGAATCGACTTTGATTTCAAACAACCGGGAGCCGAAATCACCAATACTGACGCTGTCTGTATGCCACGAAATATGCCTGCCACGATCACTGTGTGCCGAAGCTCTGACAATCAGATTATTGCAAGCCTGATCACCGGAAACCCGACCGGAAATTACTACGTAGCCATGCTTCTGTCCGGCGCTGGTGTTGGAGAAGTTGTATTGCGGAGTTTTGTTGGTGCCGACAGTCTGTGCCGATTGACTGACAAGTTGTTGTGCGTCACGCCGTGTCTGGGCATGTTGTTGATCAACCCGGCGCTGGATATCTGCAGAAACGACGATGGAACCGATTTCCGGCAGTTGTTGTACAACTGCGCCCTGACCTAGAGGCTGGTCGGAATAGACCGTGCGCCCCTGATCATCGACCCAGCGGTAAACGCTGCTTCCGGAAGTTGATGGTGATGGTTGTTTGGGTAAAGATTGCCGAGGCTGTGGTTGAGTTGTTGTCGTTTCCGGTTGCTGATTCGCAGGATTGTTGATCGCCGTTGCCGGCTCCTGGACTCCTTGTTCGATCGGTGGCTCCGGTGGGAAAAAGCGTTGCTCGATCAT
>CALFFB010000137.1 GCA_937958075.1 uncultured Geobacteraceae bacterium
TTCAACCCCTGCGCGATCTGCTCCATGACCCGCTCGACAATGAGGATATGGGTCTGCTTTTCATCCGGCAGCTCAAACAGATCCGCACAGTCAAGGGGTTGTCCGAAACAGATGTCGGCCTGCTGGCCGGCAGCTCCGACACGCCAGTGATTGAGTCCTGACAGGGACACCGGAATCACTACCGGCCGGTGCTCGTAGATGAGCTTGCCCACCCCGCGGTTGCCGGCGCCAAGCTGTCCGTCCTTGTGGCGCGTCCCCTCGGGAAACAACATCACCGCATGGTCCTTCAGCAGCCGCCCCAGCTCTTTGCCCGCCTTCAGATCCCGTCCACGCCTGACGGGGAATGCTCCCCAGGAACGGAAAATCGCTCCCAGAAAACGGTTGCGAAACAGCTCCTCCTTGGCCGGTGCCCAGACCATCTGCCAGGGGCGGCTTTTCAGAATGGCCGCCGGCAGAATCACGGTATCAAAGGCGGAAATGTGATTGGACAGGAACAAAACACCACCGCTTTTCGGAACCTGTTCGGCACCGGCAATGCGGCAGCGATTGACGACGAAAGCGAAAAGACCAACAACTGCCGCACTGATTCCGACCCAGATACGTCGCGCAAGGGAAACCTTCACTGCTTTATCTCCTTGGAATTTTTACCACCGATGAAAACGGTGCGCATTATGTCAATTTCAGGGCGCTGTGTCATGAGGATTTTCAACCGCCGACTTTGCCGTAAGAATCTGCTATGCTGCGCCGACACCTACAACATATGAGGATCATCTTATGTCACAGTTAACCGGATCACCCGCCTGGCAGGCCCTCGTTGATCATTACCAGCAGCTGAAAACCCGGCATCTGCGTGAACTCTTCGCCTCCGACCCCCAGCGTTTTTCCCGCTTCTCCCTGAACTTCGACGGTATACTGTTCGATTTTTCCAAACATCGGACAACAGAAACCACCCTGAACCTGCTGATCAACCTGGCCCGGCAAGCCCGACTTGAAGAGAGAATCCAGCAGCTGTTCCGTGGCGACAAAATCAACCTGACAGAAGGGCGCGCGGTTTTCCACATGGCCCTGCGCAACCGCAGTAATCGGCCGATGCTCATTGATGGCAGAGACGTCATGCCCGAGGTCAACGAAGTCCTTGCCAAAATGCGTGACTTTACCCACCAGGTGCGCAGCGGTGCCTGGCGCGGCGCAACCGGACAACGGATCACCGACATCGTCAATATCGGCATCGGCGGCTCCGATCTGGGGCCCTTGATGGTGACAGAAGCCCTGAAGCCTTACGCCTCTGATCAATTGCGCGTCCATTTTGTCTCCAACGTCGACGCGACCCACCTGTGCGAAACCCTGCGCCCTTTAAATCCGGAAACCACCCTGTTCCTCATCGCTTCGAAAACCTTCACCACCCAGGAGACTATGGCCAATGCCGAATCCGCCAGACGCTGGCTGATCGAAGCATTGCAGGACCAGGCGGCTGTTGCCAGGCATTTTGTCGCCATCTCCACCAACCGCGACAAGGTGACTGCCTTCGGCATTGACCCTGACAACATGTTTGTCTTCTGGGACTGGGTTGGCGGCCGCTATTCCCTGTGGTCGGCTATCGGGCTGGCCATCGCCCTGGCCATCGGCATGGACCGGTTTGAGGAACTGCTGGCCGGCGCCCACGCTGTCGATGAACATTTCCGCAGCGAACCTCTGGAACGCAACATCCCGGCGCTTATGGCCCTGCTGGGCATCTGGTATACCAACTTTTTCGGCGCCGCCAGCCACGCCATTCTCCCCTATGACCAGTATCTGCACCGGTTTCCCGCCTATCTGCAACAGGCCGACATGGAAAGCAACGGGAAAAGTGTGACCCGTGACGGCGAACCGGTCGACTATGCCACCGGCCCCGTCATCTGGGGAGAACCGGGCACCAACGGCCAGCACGCGTTTTATCAGCTGATTCATCAGGGAACCCGGCTGATTCCGGTTGATTTTATCGCCGCGAAAACAAGCCACAACCCCCTGGCCGATCACCACCGGCTGCTGCTGTCCAATGTGATCGCCCAGGCCGAAGCCCTGATGCGGGGGAAAACCCGGGAAGAAGCCCGACAGGAGCTGACAGCCGAGGGCCTTGACGCCGAACAGATTGCGAAGCTGGAGCCGCACAAGGTGTTCCCCGGCAATCGGCCAAGCACTTTTATTCTCCTCGACCAGCTGACACCGCGCCGTCTGGGCAGCCTGATTGCCCTGTACGAACACAAGATCTTCACGCAAGGGATCATCTGGAATCTCAATTCCTTTGATCAGTGGGGGGTCGAACTGGGCAAGCAGCTGGCGCAACGCATTCTGCCGGAGCTGGCCTCGACGCAGCCGGCAACGGAGCACGACAGCTCGACCAATGCCCTGATCACTGCGTGCAACGCACATCGGCCTGCCGCGCAGGGCTAGACCGGACGGGACAGGTCAGCAGCAGCAACAACCGGCGTTCATTCCCCGACCAGGGACAGATCGATACGCCGACGCGAGACATCCACCCGCTCCACCCTGACCCGCACCGGCAGGCCGATGCGCAGCTGCTGCCGTCGCCGCTCACCGGTCAGGGTGTGGTGGACCGGGTCGAAATGGTAGTAATCCCCTGTCATACTGCGGATATGCACCAATCCTTCGATGAGCAGCTCATCCAGCTCTACGAACACCCCGAACTCCGTCACCGAAACAATGATGCCGGTGAATTCTTCACCGGTGCGTTTTTCCATGATCTGACAGCAGCGCAACTGTTTGATGTCCCGCTCGGCCTCCATGGCCCGTCGTTCCTGTGATGAACAGGCGGCCCCAAGCTGCTCCAGGCGGGCAATGGACAGTCCCGAAGCGCCCGCGTGCTCCAGGGTGCGCTTTAGTTCACGATGAACCTGCAGATCAGGATAACGGCGGATCGGCGACGTAAAATGACAGTAGTCCTCAGCGGCAAGGCCGAAGTGACCGATATTGTGGGGAGAATAGATCGCCTGTTGAAGGCTGCGCAGCAGGTGCTCGTTGATCAGCCGCCCTTCCGGCGTGTCCCTGACAGCACCCAGCAGGCCCTGCAAGGCTCCATGCAGGTCGGCCCCGAGAACAAAGCCGTGGCCACAGCCGGCGGCCAGTTGCTGCAATTCTTCTAGCTTCTGCTGATCGGGCGCATCGTGAACCCGATAGAGAAAGGCCCTTCCTTTTTTCGCCAGATAGCGGGCAACGGCCTGATTGGCGGCGAGCATCAGCTCTTCGATGAGACGATGCGCCCGGTTGCGTTCAACCTTGACCACCTCAAGGGGGCGGCCATTGGCATCGACCCGGATCTCCGTTTCGCCGATATCCAGATCGAGACTGCCGCCCTCGGCACGACGGCGCGCCAGAACTGCGGCCAGCTCATCGAGCACCTGCAGGGGAATCACCAGGTCTTCAGGCACGGCTGACGTATCGCCGTCCAGGGTGGCGGCAACCCGGGTATAGGTCAGACGCGCCCGGCTGTTCATGACCGCCGGATAAAAATTCGCCTCCTGTACGTCCCCCTGACGGTCAAGCCGCAGCTCCGCCGTCATCACCAGCCGATCGACCTGCGGATTGAGGGAGCAGATCCCGTTGCTCAGGGCTTCCGGCAGCATGGGCAGCACAAATCCGGGAAAATACACGCTGGTGCCGCGCTCCAGGGCGTCCCTGTCGAGGGCACTGTCCGGTGCGACATAATGGGCGACATCGGCGATGGCAACCCACAGCCGGTAGCCATCAGCCTCCCGGACGGCAGCGACGGCATCATCAAAATCTTTTGCCGTTTCACCGTCAATGGTCACCAGGGGAATATCACGCAAATCGGTGCGGCCGATCAGTTCCGCATCATCAATGCCATGCCCCAGGGCAGCCGCCTCCTGAAGCGCCGCCGGAGAAAACACATGGGGCAGATTTTTGCTGTAAACAACTGCAGTGATATCCGTCTGCGGATCACCAGAGGAGCCCAGTCGTTCCAGAATATGGCCGACCGCGAAGGTCTCACCCCTGGCAAACTGGTCGATGGCGACCAGGACCACATCCCCGGAGGCAACGCCTTCTGCCGGCTTGACCCGCACCGGTCGCGCCTGGCGAATCCCCTGGGGCAGCACCAGACCCTGCCCTTGATGCTGCTGATAAATCCCGACCATCCGGTCGTGGGCCCGGCTGAGGATGTCAACAATCTCGCCATAGGTTCGCCGATCCCGCGCCGAGCGGCGCACCACCGCCTTGACCCGGTCGCCATCCATGGCGGAGCCGGTGTGCCGCGCCGGGATAAACAGATCGTCCTGCCGGCCCTCGACCGCAACAAAACCGTAACCCCGATCGGAGGCGGAATACAGACCTTCCGCCATGACCTTCGGCGCCAGCCGGTAGCTGCCCCGCCGCTCTTCAATGCGACCGGCGGCGACAAGCTTGTCCAGCAGCCGCGCCAGCTGCTTGTGCTGCGTTCCGCGCAGGGCCAGACGCTGTGCCAACTCCCGTTTGCGCAGCCCCTTACCCCCAGCAAGTGCGGTCAACAGCCGCTGTTCCAGTTCGTCCTTCATGTCCATCCTTTTTCTCCTGTCAACGGACTCCGATCTGCTCTAGAATCCGCTGACCGTCACTTTTTTGAATCTCTGATTTTGTCCCCGCGCAACAGGATACCAGTTCCGATGCCCGACGCGCTGCTGCTGATCATAACAGCTTTTTTCACATCGACCCTGACAGCGGTGGTCGGACTGGGGGGAGGATTACTGCTGATTTCGGTGATGGCGCTGATTCTGCCGCCGGTGGCCGTCATCCCGGTGCATGGCACCGTGCAGATCTGCAGTAACTTCAGCCGCGCCTGGTTCGGACGCTCCGAGGTGACCTTTTCACTACTGCCCGCCTTTGCCGGCGGCGTTGCCCTCGGCAGTGCCGCCGGCGCGCCCCTGCTCAAAATTTTCCCTGCCGCATGGCTGCCTGTGCCCCTGGGTCTGTTTATTCTGCTGCTGACCTGGTTGCCGAAAGGTGCCGCAACCATCCGCCTGCCGGGCAAATTCTTTTCCCTGGGCCTGGCCAACGGCTTTACTACCCTGTTCGTCGGTGCCACCGGCCCGCTGAACATGCCGGTTCTCCTGCGCCACGGACTGGGCAGCAGTCAGGCGGTAGCCACCATGGCGGCGATGATGACCCTGGTACATCTGGTGAAAATCGCCGCCTTCGGTTTCCTCGGTTTTGCCTTCGCGCCCTACCTGCCCCTGATTGCCGGCATGGTCGTTGCCGTAACCGCCGGCTCCTGGTGCGGCACCAGACTGCGCCGGCGGTCACCGGGAGATTTCCTGCGCCTGGCCATCAAACTGCTGCTCACTTTTCTCGCCCTGCGCATGATCTGGCTGGCCCTTTAGCAGAGCACTGCCATCAGATCGATTCCCAGAATTCTGCCGCCTCTTTCCAGCGCAAGGCCTCATCGAGATCCTGTTCGACCCCCTTGCCCGTCGCGTACATGACCCCCAGGCAGTACTGCGCCCGGGTATGGCCCAGATCGGCGGCGCGGGTCAGCCATTCCTTGCCGGTTGCGGCGTCCTGCTCGACCCCCTTGCCGTTGAGATACATCACCCCGAGATTGTACTGGGCATCGGCATTGCCGGCTCGGGCCGCCTCGCACCACCAGTGATAGGCCAGCTGCAGGTCCACCGCCGTGCCGATGCCCTTGGCGTAATGCTGACCGAGCAATACCTGGGCCCGTTCATGGCCGCGGGTGGCCGCCTGTTTCAACAACACCACGGCAGTGGTCTGATCGCGCACCTCCTCACTGCCGGCGGTGAGCAATCTGGCCAGAGCGTACATGGCGTCAAAATGGTTCTGGCAGGCTGCCTTCTGCAGCCAGGTGCGGGCCTCCCGATCGCTCTGCAGCACCCCGGTCCCCCTGGCGTACATCATTCCCAGATGGTACTGAGCCGCCGCCAGCCCCTGATCTGCCGCGAGGCGCAGCCAGTGCCGGGCCTTGGCAAAATTCTTCTTCCCCTCCTGACCCACCAGATACATGTGGCCCAGGGTGAACTGCACCTTGGGATCACCCTGCTCTGCCGCCAGACTCCACCAGCGTCTGGCTTCAGCAGGATCCTTTTCCACCCCCTTCCCCCGGGCGTACAACAAACCAAGATGATACTGGGCGTCGGACAGACCCTGCTGCGCTGCTTTTCGCAGCCAGCTCATGGCCTGGTCGTAATCGACGGCAGCCCCGGGACCACCCTTGACATAGAGTTGCCCGACCTGGTTCTGGGCCCGGGCGTAGCCCAGTTGCGCCGCCTCCAGGTAATATCTAAGCGCTTCATCGGCGTTTTTCGCTGTCCCCTTGCCCTTTTCATACATGCGCCCGAGCATGAACAAGGCCTTGGGATGGCGCTGTTGCGCCGCCAGATGAAACCACTTGAAGGCCTCGGAGTAGGATTTTTCAACTCCCTTGCCCTGAAAATAATTCATGCCCAGATGATAATGCGATTGTGCCAGGTCGGTCATGGGCCACCCTCCGTAGATTTCTTATTAAGTGTTATCTAATCACCTGACTATACATAAAAAAGTCACATCCCGCCTGAAAAAAATATGACCTAAGACGTTGACAACTAAGAATTAAAATGGTCAAATGCCAAAAATTCCCCACCAGATTCTCACCGCGAGGTTCCCCCGATGAGCGATTATCAAAAGCAGGAAATTCTCCTGGAAGCCGGCACCAACGAGATGGAGATTATCGAATTCTATCTCGGCACCCAACCCTTTGGCATCAACGTCCACAAACTCAAGGAGATCATCCCTTTTGATCAGGAAGCGGTCACCGTGGTTCCCGGTCGCGCCAACGGCATGCTCGGCACCCTGCTGTTGCGCGGCAACACCATCCCCCTCATCGACCTGAAGGCCCATATTTCTCAGAAAGAGGATATCACAGGTCGCGACATCCGCCAGGTCGTGCTGGTCTGTGAATTCAACGACCGGATCAACGGCTTCAAGGTGGATGGCGTCAATCAGATCCATCGTGTTTCCTGGAACGACGTCCAGCCCATGGCCGGCTTCATCGATCAGTACCGCCCCCGCTTTACCGGCAGCGTTACCGTCGAGGGGCGCGATATCCTCATTGTCGACCTTGAGCACATTATTACGGAGTTTGATCCCGAAGCCAACATGGACTACGAGGCGGAGCAGCACCGGGCGGCCATGCAGGAAAAGCTGCCGAATACCAGAGAAAAGATGAAACTGATGATGGCGGAGGATTCGGCCCTGATTCGCGCCGGCATTGAAAAGGTCCTCAAGAGCGCCAACTACACCTCTCTGGAGGTCTTTGCCGACGGCCAACAGTGCTATGACCGGATCATGGATATCCGCAAGCAGGTCGAGGGCGGCGACAAGCTGGCGGATCATCTGCGCCTGCTGATCACCGACATCGAGATGCCGAAAATGGACGGCCTGACCCTGTGCAAAAAGATTAAAAGCGATCCCTTGCTGAAAGAGCTGAAGGTGGTGCTCTTTTCCTCCCTGATTAATGAACAGATGGCCGTCAAGTGCGATCAGGTCGGCGCCGACGGTTATGCGACCAAGCCGCAAATCCCCTATCTGGTTGAAATGATGGACACGATGCTGGGCCTGGATGCCCTCAAGGTCTGACCGGCGGACAGACCGCATAAAGAGTACGGTTCCATAGACCTGTCTCCTGCGCTACAAACAACAACAGCGACAGAATTTCTTCTGTCGCTGTTGTTGTTTTACCGAGCTATCGAAATGATCCCATCAGTCCGCGCCGCGCACCTGGATCGTCGCATTCGGCTTAGGATGGAACACCTTCTGGATCAGCCAGATACCCACTGTCAGCCCGATCCCGACGATGTCCGTCACCAGACCACCAGAGATCATAAAGAGGGCTGCCACAATCAGGCCAAACCGGAGGAACCAGGCCGAGCTCTGACCCAAAAACCAGCCCTGCACCCCTGCCGACAGGAGAAATACACCGAAGAGTGCGGTCAGGCCGGTGCGGGCGACATCGAGCCATGAGCCGTCCATCAGCAGCGCCGAGTTGTAGAAGAACATGAAAGGGACGATGAAGGCAGCAATGCCGATCTTGAAGCTGGCGAGACTCGTCTCCATCGGGTTAGCGCCCGAGATGCCCGCCGCGGAGTAACTGGCCAGGGCCACAGGGGGGGTGATGGCCGAAAGCACCGCGAAATAGAAGACGAAAAAATGCGCGGTCAGCATCGGGATCCCCAGTTGCACAAGACCCGGCGCAACAACTGAAGCCGCGACCGCATAGGCTGCGGTGGTAGGCATACCCATGCCCAGCAGGATCGCGATACACATGGCAAAAAACAGCGCCAGAAGCTGGCTCACTCCGGCCAGGTCAAGCAGCACCGCCGAAAACCGCGCGCCGACGCCGGTCAGTGAGATAACGCCGACGATGATACCGGCACAGGCACAGACGGCAATAATCTGGATCGACATAACTCCGGCCAGCTGGAAGGCCTTGAGGATCGACCGCAGGCCCATGCGGTTGGGTGACAGCCAGGACACGACCGCGGCTGCGACAGTCGCCAGGGTGCCGGCACGGATGACCGAATACCCCATAAAGAGGGCGACAATCAGAATAATGATCGGAATGAACAGATAGACCTGACGCACAAGCCGCATGAGCTTGGGGATTTCATCCTCGCGCATGCCGCGCATACCGAGCTTGGCCGCTTCGAAGTCGACCATGAAGTAGACGGATACGAAATAAAGCACTGCGGGAATGATGGCGGCAATGGCGATCTCCTGATAGGGGATGCCCGTGATCTCGGCCATGATAAAGGCCCCTGCCCCCATAATCGGTGGCATGATCTGTCCACCCGTGGAAGCGGCCGCTTCAACCGCACCAGCTGTGGTCGGCCGATAACCCACTTTTTTCATCAGCGGAATGGTCAGGGAGCCGGTCGCTACCACATTACCCGCCGAGGTGCCGTTGATCATACCCATGAGGCCCGAAGCGAAGATCGCCACCTTGGCCGGGCCGCCACGGGCGCGTCCAGCGGCGGCGAACGCGAAGTTCACAAAATAATCGCCCACCTTGGAGGCCTGCAGGAAAGCCGCGAAGATGATAAAGAGGATGATATAGGTCGAGGAGACCGCCGTTGTCGGCCCCAGGATGCCCACATCCGAATAGACATTGCCGAAAAAGCGCTGCCAGCTGTAGGGACTCTGCACGGCGAGGATGCCGGGCAGCAAATGGGCCACGAACGTATAGAGCAGGAAGATCCCGGTAATGATCACCAGTGCCAGACCGGCGACACGGCGGGTCAGCTCCATGATCAGGGCGGATCCGGCGGTTGCGGCAAAGGCGACACCGATAGGGACAAAGGGGGTCCCGACGGAATTACGCGCGGCTGTGCCGTAGATGGCTACCAGGTAAACGGCAACGGCAATGCCACAGACGCCAAGCAGGATATCCGAGACCCGAAAACGATCCCGCGGGGCCCTTTCAAGCCAGCCCAGAACGATACCACCCAGGGTCGCTACCAGCAGAGGAACACCGAAATACCAGACTTCCTGGCTGTAAATAGGGGTTCCGGCAAAAGCTGGCCAGGTGATAAGTCCGCCCATTTCCGGCAAGGTGCCGGAGGCGATGGTACGGGCGAACCAAAAGCCGGTGCCAACTGCCAGCACCGCCGGCAAAAGCAGCACATAGGCGATCTTGTCCCAGTGGCCACGCTTAGGGGAATCGTCCTTTTCCGAGAACATCACCGCGTTGTAAAACAGGAAACCCAGAGCCAGCGCACCGGCGATGTGAACGATGCGGAAATTCCAGGTCTCCATGGGGAATGACGGCAGAAACGGGACTTCGATCCCGGTATAATACGAGATTGAAACACCGTTCAGTGCCGCCATGTGGAACATCGCGTAGAGCGCGGCAAAACCCGTGATGAGTTTCAACCGCCAACCGGTGAATAAGCGGCGGTTGCTTTCGACCGGCTCTTCGTCGATACCCTCTGCGATCACTGGCTCATCCGTCTGTGTTGAATCCTGAACCATTACCATTCTTCTCCTGGCAAAGCCGCCCGTCGGCGCTTCGTATCTAGAGTGTTAGCCGTACCTCCCCCATCACCGTTTCGACGGAGTGCGGGATGCAAAAGGAGGGGGCGGCACCCAGACCATCGCGCCGCCCCCTTGAGTTTCAACTACTTGCCGTAGATCATGCTGTCGGGAATGTCTGCACCAGCATTTTCTTTGAACCACTCGGCGGCACCGGGATGCCACTTGAGAACCCTGTTCTTGTCCCAGTTCTCCGGCAGTGTGGAACGTGCGGCGCGGTGAATGTTCACCATCCGGGCGTTGTCGGACATCACCACATCAACGGCCGCCTTGACGAAGCTGGTCGGCAGGTCGCAGTTGGCGATGGCGAAGTTCCACATGGCTACGGAACGCGCCGGAGCTTTCAGCGTGGTATAGGTATTTGCCGGAATTTCGAAAGCGGACACCGGGAATTTCTCCATAATGGTGGCCTGCTCTTCTTCGGTGAACTCGATGATATTCACGTTGGTCTGCACCTCAAGCTGGGAAACAGCCGGAACCGGGATACCAGCGGCAAAGGCGATGACGTCAAGCAGACCATCCTGCAGCTGGCCGCCAAGGTCGGACCAGCCGCCGTTGCGACGATCGAACTTCACGCCAAGGGCTTCCATCATGCGCGGAAAGTAGGTGTCTGACGTCGACCCGGCGGGGCCAAAACCGATACGGGCACCATCAGGGATGTCTGAAATAGATTTGATTCCTGACGACGACAGCGCGGTCACCGAGAATGGAGTCTGGTACATGGGGAACATGGCGCAGGACTTATCCATTTTCAGGCCGGGGGCGATGGGGTTGGTGCCTTCCAGCGACTCTGCCGCCGGACCCATGGTGGTCATGCCGAACTGCACGTTACCGTTATGCACCAGAGCCATGTTCTGCATCGGACCGCCAGTAACTTCGCCACCACCAGAGATGCCCAGTTCTTTGGCGACAAGGTTCGCCCAGCCCGAGCCATAGGCGAAGAAGGTCCCGCCCTGCGACGCCGTACCCACGGTAAAGCTCGAAGGCCAGCCGGTGCGATCCTCGGCATTGGCCGGTGTGGCGACAGCGCTGGCCGCAACCACCAGAGACATAACAAACATTGTTACGGACAAACTTGCAAAAAACTTTTTGAAACCTGACATACACTTCCTCCTTGGAATAATTTTGAACGCACTTTGAAAACGGCGTTCTCGGCGTTTTCGGCGTTCAGTCGTTAAGCAATCCCGGTGCCAGCCCGATTGGCATCGCGATTCTTTCCCCGCGATATTAGAAGATGCCTTGCTTCAATGCAATTGCTAATATCCTGGTTTATAGCCTGCAAATACCAGCCTTGTGGCCAATTTTCACCATCTTTGGCTAAAAAAAGCCATACGGCTTGCGTGTTTCTGTTTTTTGTTTAAAACATGATTCTAACTTTATGTACCGACGATGCCATCGCGAACGGCATCACCGCTCCCGCCCAATGCTGCGTAGACCTGACTCTTCGCCATAACCGAAAAATCGAACTGCTTCGGTATTTTTTTCTTGCTTTTCAAAACTTTTGCGTGGTAGCGTCGGCATCAACTAAACAGAAGTTTGTGCAGGCTTTTTTGATCGACAAGTATTGACAGGGTGTCAGACTTAACAGGAGCACGCAGACCGATTCTGGCTGGGTGCTTTTTTTAGTTCAGAAAATGACCGAAGCAAACGCAAAAAGTTCCGCACCAAGGAACATGGAGAGTAGAATGGCAGAAGGCACAGTAAAATGGTTTAACGATTCAAAAGGTTTCGGTTTCATCGAGCAGGACAACGGACCGGACGTGTTCGTTCACTTCTCACAGATTCAGGCCGACGGCTTCAAATCCCTGGCTGAAGGGGATCGTGTCAGCTTTGATGTGACCCAGGGTCAAAAAGGTCCGCAATCGGCCAACGTAAAACGCATCTGATTCGCCCTTGCATCCCTCAAAAGGCCCCGTTTACGGGGCCTTTTTTTTGGCCAACTGATGTCTTTTTGCGGTAGAATCCACCTGCTCTTGCAACCCTTTTTCACCTGCCCTGTGCCGGGAGCCCGACTTGGCCTCACTCGATTTTGAACAGGAAAAAAAGCGCTTCCGCGATTTTTACGCGTCCCACTATCCCGAGCTGGAGGCGGCGAAAGACCGCTATATCCGCCAGATCAACAGAATTCTGACCCAGACCAGCCTGGTGGAAGTCACCAAGATCGAGGGGCGTATCAAAGATCAGGAAGAATGTATCAAAAAGTTCCACCGCAAGTATCAGGACAATCTGGAGCTGCGGGAACAAGCCTACGAGATCAAGGACTATCTCACCGACCTCATCGGCATCCGCATTGTCTGCCTCTATGAGGACCAGGTCGCTCTGGCCTCGGAGGCAGTACAACACCATTTTCGCATCATCGATGTCACCGATAAAATCACCGCCATCGAAAGCACGGAGGACCTGTTCGGCTACAAGGGACTGCACATGGATCTCGCTCCGATAGCCGATAACGCCGAGTCAGCAGCGACGGATTACCCCTTTGAAGTCCAGATCCGCTCCCTGATCCAGGATACCTGGAGTGTTCTCGATCATAAAATCAAGTATAAAAAATCGATTCCCAAGAATCTCAAGCGCCGGATCAATGTTCTCTCGGCCCTGTTTGAGCTGGCCGACCGGGAATTCAAGGAAATACGCAACGCCACCAGTGCCCTGATCCAGCAGGCAACCGCCCCCATCAGTGATGCGGCCGTCCTCACGGAGGCTGACGATCTGCAGCCCGACAGCGGCGGCAGAACCATCAATGCCTTTCATTTTCTGCGTATCGCCGGCCACTTTTTTCGTGATTTCGAATTCCAGGATTACAAGGTCGATAACTTTGTTCAGGACATCCTCGCCCTCGACCATCGCTTCAAACGTTCTGACCTGCATCAGGCCCTGGTCGAGAATCTGAAAACCGTCAAGGAATATCGCAGCCTGTTTCTGGCCACCAATCCGGACAGCACCTTCAGCCCTTACACCATCATTCGCCACTGCCTGTTTCTGCACGATCCGCAGACTTTCAGCAGAATCCTTTCCAAAGGCCCGAAAGAACGCTTCTCCCGCTGGCTCAAATCCAGCGACAAGTCCTGATCCTCACGCCATAAAAAAAGGCCGCCACGCCTGATTGACGTTAGCAGCCTTTTTAATTTTATTGGTTGCGGGAGAGGGATTTGAACCCCCGACCTTCGGGTTATGAGCCCGACGAGCTACCAGACTGCTCCATCCCGCGGCAACGAGGGGCGACTCTACCGGAAGGATCCGGCAAGGTCAACCTTTTCCTGAAATAAAAATTGTGTACCCTGTCCGGCAGATGATGTAATAACAGCTCATGTCCTCCAGAACCACCAGCCTTTCGGAGTCTTGCAATTTCATCATGCTGGAAACAACTATTGACCTGGAAACAGCCCTGCACAAACGCCGAAGCGGTACCTTGTTTGTCGATGTCCGCACCCCGGCGGAGTTCGCCGAGGCAAGCATCCCCGGCGCCGTCAATATCCCCATATTCAGCAATGACGAGCGGATAGAGGTCGGCACCCTCTACAAACAGCAGGGAAAAATACGCGCCCGGCGGCGCGCTGTCGAAATCGTCGCCCCCAGGATTCCCGCCATTATCGCGCAGACCGACAAAGCCCTGGGCAAAGACACCTCCCCGGCGGTCATTTTCTGCTGGCGCGGCGGCCTGCGCTCCCAGGCGATCACCAGTTTCCTGAACCTCGCGGGGATTCCGGCACGGCAACTGGAACAGGGGCACAAGGGATTCCGGCGCAGGGTCTGTAGCGATTTCGAGGCAGGAAACTGGCCACCGGTTTTTGTCCTGCGGGGGCTGACCGGTATCGGCAAAACCCGCATCCTGGAAAAGCTGCAGCAGCAGGGCTATCCGGTGATTGATCTGGAAGGACTGGCCAATCACCGCGGCAGCGCTTTCGGCAGCCTCGGCCTCGACCGTCAGCCGTCACAGAAACAGTTCGAAGCACGCCTGTGGGATTGCCTCGACCAACTGAAAGACAGTCCCTACCTGCTCGTCGAAGGGGAAAGCCGGCATATCGGCCGCCTGACCATCCCCGTCAATTTTCACCGCGCCATGCAGCAGCAGACCAGCCTCTGGCTGACCACCCCCCTGGAGCATCGCATCCGTATCATCCTCGCCGACTATCCCGACCTGGCCGGGCATGCAGCCGACATTGAACGGGCCCTGCTGGCCATCAAAGAGCGCCTCGGCGGGAAAACCGTCGCCCGCTACCTGCAACTGCTCAAAGCGCAGGATTGGGAGACCCTGATCGCCGAACTGATGACAACCTATTATGATCCCCTGTATCTGCACACCTGCCCGGAACAACGGATGGAAATCTGTTACCATACACTGGACCAGGCAACAGAGCAGGTTGCGGCGGCGGTCGACCAACTGGCTGCCGGGCACAAGAGCTGTTTATAACACATTGCCGTTATTGTCCTGACGCCCCTTTCGCGTCGTGCCTCACGAAAAAAGGTATTGTCCAATGAACATTCTGGTGAAAAAAACATCGCCCCTGAAAACAAAAACCCCCTGTCTGGTTCTCTTTGCCTTTGACGGGCGCTTGCGTCAGGAGTTGTTCGACCAGCTGGACCAGCTTTTCAACGGCCATCTGACAGCGGTATTGACCGCGAAAGAATTTCAGGGGCGGAGCGACGAAACCCTGATGCTCCACAACCCGACGAAACAGGGGCCGGAGCGCATCCTGCTGGTCGGTCTCGGAAAACCCGCCAGGCTGACGGTAAACGGCTTGCGCCAGGCTACCTGTGCCGCGGCCACCGAGTTGAAGAAGAAAAGGCTGCTGCGCTTCGCCCTTGATGTGCGCTGCGCGCCATCCACAAAGATTCCCGCAGCGACCTATATCCAGACCGTGGCTGAAGGACTGTTGCTGGCCAACTACCAGTATGAACGCTACCTTTCCGCCAAACGCCCTGACCGGTTGCAGAGCCTCGAACAGGCCACCCTGTTGACAACGGACAGCGCCACCACCAAAGTCTGGACCGCCGCCATCGCCACCGCCCAGGCCATCTGCGCCGGCGTCACCTTTGCCCGCGATCTGGTCAATGCCCCGGGCAACGAAAAATCTCCAGAATTCCTCGCCTTCAAGGCGGTGGCCATGGCCGAACAGCACGGCCTCAAAGCGAACCTCCTCGACGTGCACAAACTCAGAACCCTGGGGTTCGGCGCCCTCCTCGGCGTCGCCCAGGGGAGCGAACGTCCTCCGTATCTCATCGTCCTGCAATATCAGGGCACCGATAAAGAAAAACCGCCCGTCGCTCTGGTTGGCAAGGGCGTCACCTTTGATACCGGCGGCATCTCCCTGAAGCCTGCAGAAAAGATGGATGAAATGAAGATGGACATGGGTGGTGCCGCGGCTGTCCTGGGCACCTTGCTCAGCGCCGCGCAGCTGCAGCTGCCCATCAATCTGGTGGCGGTCATCCCGGCAGTGGAGAATATGCCGTCGGGCAAGGCCATCCGCCCCGGCGATATCCTCACCTCCCTGTCGGGTAAAACTATCGAAGTCATGAATACCGATGCCGAAGGACGCCTGATCCTGGCCGATGCCCTGACCTATGTGCAGCGCTTCAAGCCCCGTGCGGTCATCGACGTGGCGACCCTCACCGGCGCCTGCATTATCGCCCTGGGCCATCACGCCGCCGCTGTCCTCGGCAACGACGACAAACTCATGGCCGGGCTGTGCAAAGCCGGTGAACGCAGCGGTGAACGACTGTGGCAACTCCCTCTGTGGGAGGAATACGCAACCCAGATCAAGAGCGATTTCGCCGATCTGAAAAACACCGGCGGACGGCCTGCCGGCACCATTACCGCCGCCGCTTTTCTGCAGGCATTTGCTGAATCCTGCCGCTGGGCGCATCTGGACATCGCCGGCATGGCCTGGGAAGATCGCGGTGTTGCCGGTCGGCCACGGGGTGGCACCGGTTTCGGTGTCCGGATCCTGATTGAATATCTGCGCGCCGTCGCAGACAGGTGATTCTTTTGGATATGGACCTTTACCGTAAGCAAGGGAAGTACAGATAATGGGTCCTATGGTCATCGGCTGGCGTGAATGGCTGGCACTGCCGCAATTGCATATCGACCGGATCAAGGCAAAAATCGACACCGGTGCCCGTACCTCGTCATTGCATGCCTATTTTATCGAACCCTACACGGAAAACGGGCAACAGATGGTGCGTTTCGGGGTCCATCCGCGACAGCAACGGCAGACCCCCGATATCATCTGCCAGGCTCCGGTCAGGGACTATCGCCAGGTCAGCGATTCCGGCGGACACCGGGAAATGCGTTATGTCATCACCACGGAGGTGCTGCTGGGCCAGCAGCGGCGGACCATTGAACTGACCCTGAGCAACCGGGAGCGCATGACCTTCCGCATGCTTCTCGGGCGTACCGCCCTGCGGGGAATGCTGGTCCTCCCCGATCAGTCCTACTGTCTTAAACAGGGCAGCAAAACGGCTTACAGCCATATCCTGAAATAGCGGCCTCCAAGGAACCCACAGCCCCATGAAAATTGCCATCCTCTCACGCAATCCCGAACTCTACTCCACCCGCCGTCTGGCCGAGGCCGCAACCGCCCATGGCCATCAGGCGCTGGTCATCGATCCTCTGCGCTGCTATATGACCATCGCCAGCCAGCGGCCGACCATTCACTACAAAGGGGAAGAGCTGACCGGTATTGACGCCGTTATTCCGCGCATCGGCGCTTCCATCACCTTTTATGGCACCGCTGTTGTGCGACAGTTCGAGATGATGAACATCTACAGCCTCAATGAGTCCGTCGCCATCAGCCGCTCGCGGGACAAACTGCGCAGCCTGCAGCTGCTGGCGCGCAAAGGCGTCGGCCTGCCGGTGACCTGTTTTTCCCACTCGACCCTGTATACCAAAGATCTGATCAAGCTGGTCGGCGACGCGCCGCTGGTCATCAAACTGCTGGAAGGAACCCAGGGCATCGGTGTCGTCCTGGCGGAAACCACCCAGGCCGCCGAAAGTGTCATCGAAGCCTTTCGCGGTCTCAACGCCAATATCCTGGTGCAGGAATTTATCAAGGAGGCCAGAGGTGCCGACATCCGGTGTTTTGTTATCGGTGACAAGGTGGTGGCTGCCATGAAACGTCAGGGCAGGGAGGGAGATTTCCGCTCCAACCTGCACCGGGGCGGTCAGGCAGGCGTCGCCCGCCTGACGCCGGAAGAACGCTCCACCGCCGTCAGGGCCGCGCGTATCATGGGGCTGAATGTCGCCGGCGTCGACCTGCTGCGTTCCAACCATGGCCCTGTCGTTATGGAGGTCAACTCCTCCCCCGGTCTGGAAGGCATCGAAAGCTCCACCGACAGGGACATCGCCGGCATGATGATCGAATTTATCGAAAAGCAGGCCAAACCGGGCCGCACCCGCACACGGGGGAAGGGATGACAAAAAGAAACGCTTTTCCGTTTACCAGCAGCTTTAAAACCGTTACCTCCCTCTTTCGTACCCGCCCCAAACAGATCGGGCTGCCGCCGGGGACCCTGATTCACGTCGGCAGGCGGGAGATGGAAAAAACGCTGCTGTCGCGCATTGATTACAATGCGCAGCGGTATCAGCGCTATCAGGACATTGCCGTGACCGACTGCCGCTACCCGCCGGCCGCCGGTGAGATGAGCTGGATCAGCCTGGACGGCCTGCATGACATTGCCCTGATCGAACAGCTCGGCGACCTCGCCCGGCTGCACCCCCTGGCACTTGAGGATATTCTCAATACCGGTCATCCCCCAAAGGTTGAAGAATACCCTGAGTCCATATTGATCATTATCAAGCTCCTTGAGTTTAACGAAGAAAACAGTGAGATTTCAGCCGAACAGTTCAGTCTGGTGCTGGCCCCAAATCTGCTCCTGAGTTTTCGTGAGCAGAGCAGCCCTCTGTTTCAGGAAGTTTTGCGCCGTCTGGAAAACCAGAACGGCCGTTTTCGTGAACGCGGCACCGACTACCTCGCCTACGCCCTCCTCGATACCGCAGTGGACAGCTATTATCATGTGCTGGAGAATATCGCCGATGAGCTCGAAGTCATTGAGTCGCAGCTGGTGACCCAGCCCGGCAAGGAGCATCTGCAGCAGATTCATCGTTTGCGAGGACAGCTGTTTTTTGTGCGCAAGGAGATTTCGCCCCTGCGGGATCTGACCAGCTTTCTCATGCGCAGTGAATCGCCCCTGATCGATGAAAAAACCCGGATCTACCTGCGCGACCTGCACGAACATGTACTGCACGTACTCGACAATATTGAAAACTATCGCGATACCGCCAAAGGACTCATCGATCTGTCCCTGTCCAACATGAGCTACCGAACCAACGAGGTCATGCAGTTTCTGACCATCATCGCCTCGATCTTCATCCCCCTGACCTTCATCGCCGGGGTGTACGGCATGAATTTTCAGTACATGCCCGAGCTGTCCTGGCCTTACGGCTATCCCTTTGTCCTGGGTGTGATGTTTCTTTGTGTCGCGGCCATGCTCTGGTTTTTCCGACGAAAAAAATGGTTTTGACCGGCACCCGGTGTGGCCGCTGCAGCTTGACAGGCTGAATCAACTGTTGCTAGATTGCCGCGTTCGGCCTAACGTAGGTCGTCTTTGGTATAAAACACCGCACATCACGTTGACAAAGGGAGCGGTTCATGCGTTTTTCCGATCTGCCACTTGAGTCCGATCTGCCCAAAGGGGTTCGTGACTTTCTGCCGCTGAAGGCGGCCAAGCTGGAGTATCTGCAGCAGCAGCTGCGTCAGGTCTATACGGCCTGGGGCTTCCGCCCCCTCATCCCCCCCCAGATCGAATACCTCGATGTGCTGGAGCGGGGTCTGGGAGAAGGGTTACGTGACCGTGCCTTTCGCTTCGATGACCGCCAGAGCAATCGTCTCCTCGCCTTTCCCCCGGATATGACCGCCCAGATCGCCCGCATTGCCGCCACCCGCATGAGCGATATCCTGCTGCCGTTGCGCCTCTGTTACAACGGTCGGGTATTGCGCCATACCGAACAACAGGCCGGCAAGGAGCGCGAGATCTTTCAGTCCGGTGTCGAACTGATCGGTCTCGACGCGCCGGAAGCTGACGCCGAAATGATCGCCATGGCGGTTGAGTGTCTGGCCGCCGTCGGCGCCGAGCAGTTCACCATCGATATCGGCCAGGTGGAGTTTTTCCGCGGGGTCATGGACGGCCTTCCCCTGGAACCGCTGCAGGCCGAACGGGTTGCTGACGCCATCCTCAGAAAGGACAGTTCCGAGCTTGAACAGCTGCTGGCGGATACGCAGATCAGCGCTGCATCCCGGGCGGAGATCCTGGCCCTGCCGCGCCTCTACGGCGGTCGCGAAGTACTGGACCAGGCCCGGCAAACCGTAACCAACGATCGTTCTCGCCGGGCCCTCGACAGCCTCTCCCAGGTGCTCGACGTCCTGGAGATTTATGGAGTCAGTGAGCATGTGACCATCGATCTCGGTGAACTGCGCGGTCTGAACTATCATACCGGCATGACCTTTCAGGGCTTTCTCCCCGGTCTCGGGCGCAGCGTCTGCAGCGGTGGCCGCTACAACGGACTGATGGCGAAATACGGCTATCAGGCGCCGGCCACCGGCTTCACCTTCAGCCTGCTGCACCTGCTCTTTGCTCTGGATAAAACCCTGGACGAACGCATCGCGCCGGGCGATGACCTGCTGGTCTACGCCACCGGCGGCGATCTGCGTAGCGCGCAGAAGCTGGCCTGTCAACTGCGCCAGCGGGGTCACGCCGTTGCCCGCGACATCATCAAGCGCAGTCCCGAGGAAAGTCTTGTCTATGCCCGGCAGATGAATTACCGTTACCTGGTCATTGTTGCCGGAGAAGACCAGCCCCTTGTCCTGATCAGCGTCGCCGATAATCAGCGCCACCAGTTGACCTGGGAGCAACTGCTGCAGAACGGCGCCCTCGAATCCTTGTGAGTCGTCACCCTGACTCACCGCATATACAGCGTCACCTAACTAAATAGCGAGTAGGAGCTTATGGCCAACATCATTATTGTCGGCGCCCAGTGGGGCGATGAAGGCAAGGGTAAAATTGTTGATATCTACACCGAGTTCGCCCAGAGTGTCGTGCGCTTCCAGGGCGGCAACAACGCCGGTCACACCCTGGTTGTCGGTTCGGAGAAAACGGTTCTGCACCTGATTCCTTCCGGCATTCTGCATCAGGGAAAACGGTGCATTATCGGCAACGGAGTCGTGCTTGATCCCAAGGTGTTCCTGGAGGAGATCGACAAACTCAAAAGCCGCGGCTATCTCAAGGACGACCGCCAATTGATGGTCGACGGCGCCGTCAATATCATTATGCCGTACCATAAAAAGATCGATATCGCCCGCGAGCTCAAATCCGGAGCAAAAAAAATCGGCACCACCGGCCGCGGCATCGGCCCCACCTACGAAGACAAGGTTGGCCGCCGCGGTATCCGCTTTGCCGATCTGCTCAAGCCTGAGGTGTTTCGGCGCAAGCTCAAGGAACTGCTGCCCGAGAAAAACTTCTTCCTCGAGCACTATCTCGGTGAAGCGCCCCTTGATGAAGAAGCTATCATCTCCGAGTATCTCGGTTATGCCGAGCGCCTGCGGGTGTATCTGGGACGCGCTTCGACAACCCTTGATCAGGCCATGAAGGCAGGAGACAACATCCTCTTTGAAGGGGCCCAGGGCAGCCTGCTCGATGTCGACCACGGCACCTACCCCTATGTCACCTCCTCCTCCACCATTGCCGCCGGCGCCTGTACCGGAACCGGCATCGGCCCCCAGCGTATCGACGGCGTCATCGGCATCTCCAAAGCCTATGTGACCCGCGTCGGCGAAGGGCCCTTCCCGACGGAACTGGATGATGACATGGGTGAGCGCCTGCGCGCAGCCGGCAACGAATTCGGGGCCACCACCGGCCGACCGCGCCGCACCGGCTGGCTCGACATTATCGCCCTGCGCGAAGCCGTCCGCACCAACGGCCTGACCGGTATCGCCCTGACCAAAATGGATGTTCTCAATGACCTGGAAACCATCAAGGTCTGCACCGCC
This sequence comes from uncultured Geobacteraceae bacterium, assembly GCA_937958075.1. Taxonomy (GTDB): domain Bacteria; phylum Desulfobacterota; class Desulfuromonadia; order Desulfuromonadales; family Geopsychrobacteraceae; genus Pelovirga. The sequence goes on from CALFFB010000137.1 coordinate 21,114, forward strand.
TATCGTCATGGCGAAGACATCCTCGAAGAGTTCCCGCAGGATCTCGATACCCTCAAAAACTGCACCCCGGTTTACGAAGAAATCAGCGGCTGGCAGCAGGACATCAGCAGTCTGCAGAAATACGCCGACCTGCCGGCCGCAGCCCGCGCCTATGTCGCGAAAATCGAAGAATGGACCGGCTGTCCCGTCGTCCTCGTATCCGTCGGCCCGCGCCGTGACCAGACATTGCAGCGCAGCAACCCTTTCACAAAAAAGTAACGAAAAAAGGTTGACGCTTACAGGTGATTCACGTATAAAGTCCTTCCGTTGCTACGGGCCGGTAGCTCAGTAGGTAGAGCATCTGACTTTTAATCAGATGGTCACAGGTTCGATCCCTGTCCGGCTCACCATAAAAAAGTACCACCTGCGGGGTCATTTCCCGCAGGGGCTTGAAGTGTCAAGTCCCTATCGTCTAGCCTGGCCCAGGACACCGCCCTTTCACGGCGGCGACGGGGGTTCGAATCCCCCTGGGGACGCCAAAACA
>CALFFB010000138.1 GCA_937958075.1 uncultured Geobacteraceae bacterium
TTTCCGTTATGGATAATCAATGAAAAAGGCAGCCATAAGCTGCCTTTTTCATTGAATTTTAAGTAACAATTAATTAACAGACGGGGCCGTGAAAACCCTCAATGCGATCAAAGGCGGGTCGCCTGCTCGGCCAGATAGGAAGCAACACCCTTGTCATCAGCGACCATTCCCTGATCCCCCTTGTTCCAGCCGGCGGGACAAACTTCACCATGCTCTTCGTGAAACTGCAGAGCATCGATCATGCGCAGCATTTCATCAATATTGCGCCCCAGGGGCAGATCGTTCACCACCTGGTGGCGAACCACGCCTTCGCGATCGATGAGAAAGGAGCCGCGCAGAGCGACACCGGCGGGGTCGAGTTCGACATCGTAGTCGCGGCAGACTTGATGTTTGATGTCGGCCACCAGAGGATACTTCACCGGGCCGATTCCGCCTTCGTTGACCGGAGTATTACGCCAGGCGACATGGGTAAACTGGGAATCGATGGAGCAGCCGACAACCTGAACATTTCGTTTTTCAAACTCGGCAATGCGGTTGCTGAAGGCAATAAGTTCCGTCGGGCAGACAAAAGTAAAATCAAGGGGATAGAAAAACAGAACGATATATTTGTCCTGGTAATCCGCCAGCGAGAAGGTCGGGTTGATGGAACCATCGGCCATAACAGCGGGGGCGTTGATTTCAGGGGCTTTCTTACCGACAAGTACACTCATTGTTTAGACTCCTTTAGTTTAAATTCATGTTGACTGGACAACGCGAGCTATTCTACTGACCTGAAATCGATTGTCAAGATATTGATAACCTTTTTCGTTATTTTTTCCTGCTCCGGGGGTGACTGCGATCATAGACGTGGGTCAGATGAGCAAAACTGACTCGGGTATACCGCTGGGTTGTCGACAGGGAGGCATGCCCCAAAAGCTCCTGAATCACCCGCAGATCGGCACCGGCGTCAAGCAGGTGGGTAGCAAAGGAATGGCGCAGGGCGTGGGGCGTGACGGACGCCGGCAGAACCAACTGCTGCAGGCGCTTTTTCAGCTGCCGCTGGATACTGCGCGGCGTCAACCGGCCACCCCGGTAATTCAGAAACAGGGCCGGCTCAGCAGCCCGACCCCGTCGTTCCTGCAGGTAGAGCTGTAAGGCCCTGCAGGCCGGGCCACCGACAGGCAGCAGGCGCTCCTTGCGCCCCTTGCCGAGAACCCGTACCTGTCGCTGTTCAAGATCGACGGCAGTAAGATCAAGACCCGCCACCTCGCTGATGCGCAGACCGCAGGAATAGATCAGCTCAAATATGGCCAGGTCGCGTACCAGCATGGCGTAGGGGGCAACCGGCGCCTCCAGCAACTGTTGCGTCTGCTCGGCGCTTAAGACCTCCGGCAGATAATTTTCCCGCCGTGGCGCGGCAATGGCATCGACGGGAGACTCGACAAGAACCCCATGGCGTACCAGATAGCGGAAAAACGCCTTGAGAGAGGACAGCTTGCGCATGACACTGGCGCGTCCGCACCGTTTCTGCAGCCGCGCCAGAAAGCGGCGGACCACCAGGGCGTCGACCTTGTCGACAGTGACCGCCCCCGCTGCCGTATCCTGGCTCGCGAGAAATTCTTGGAACTGGCGCACATCGCGCATATAGGCCTGTACCGTATGGGGCGACAGATTGCGCTCCACCTGCAGATGGTCGTAAAAACGGTTCAGGTGCTTCTCCATCCGCCTGCCCTTATCCACCCTTTGGGTATTGTGCGAATTGACGCTGTCAGACCCTCCGTGGCATACTCCCGGCATCACGATGATGCCGGACGGGCCCGGCTGTCTTTGCCATCCGCGCCCGGGACAACGTCCGCTTCAGACGACACTGACGTGGAGGATCTGCCTGTTATGGATCTGCTGTTTATCATACTGATTGTGCTGCTGCTGTCCATTCTGTTGTTTGACCTGCTGGTGGTTCTGCTGACCTACTGCATCTGCTGGTATGAGTACGCCAATGCCCGGCCCGAGCTCATCAACGAACGCTTCTCCCGCAAAAATCTCGCTCTGATTCCCCGACTGCTCATTCCCGAAGCCTGCTTCAACTTCATCACCCTGCTCAGTGTGCCCCTCGGAATGCTGCCCGCCCGCGAACCGGCTCTCAAGCGCGGGATCACCCCGACATTGCTCCTGCACGGCCTCTTTGTTAATCGCGCCTGCTGGTTCTGGTTTCGCCTGCGCCTGAAACGGCATGGTGTCGACAATATCGTCACCATGAACCTGTCAGCCCTGCACCGTGAGGAGATATTAACGGAGCTGCTGGCTAAACGGATCGATGAGCTGCGGCATCAGCTCGGGGTTAATCAGGTCAATCTGGTCGGTCATTCCATGGGGGGGATTATCGCCCGCAATTTTATTCAGCGGCGTGGCGGTCGGGCCAAGGTGGCCCGACTGATCTGCCTGGGCTCCCCCCATCGTGGTTCCAAACTGACCTGTTTCTCTTTTATGCCCCTGGGCAAGCTCCTGATTCCCGGCTGCGATTTTCTCACCCGCCTCAATGCCGAACCGGAGCCTGAGGGGGTCAGAACGACCAACATCTTCACCCGCAAAGACAACATGGTTCTGCCCAACAGCGCCTGTCAGCTGGACTGGGGCAGGAGCGTCGTCCTGGACAATATGGGACACACCTCCCTGATCTTCCGCGCCTCCGCAATCAAGGCCGTTGCCGCTGCCCTGAAAGAGGACGCTTGATTCCTCCATCGGTTCCGCCGCAGCGCGTCTCTCTGCACCCACTGGGCAGCTATCGGCGCGATGCCGTTGAAAAGGCCCTGTGCGACCTTCTGGAA
>CALFFB010000139.1 GCA_937958075.1 uncultured Geobacteraceae bacterium
GTGATCATGAACATGATCTGGGCCTCGTTTTCACTGAAGAAGGCTGCAATCAACAACAAAAAGACCGGCAATTTGGCACCGCAGGGCATAAATGGCGCGGTCATCAGGGTGGCCAGTTTCTCCCTGGGACTGCGCAAGGTGCGGGTTGCCATGACTCCGGGAACCGCGCAGCCGCCCATAATGCCCCCGGAAATGATAAAAGGCATCGCCGAGCAGCCATGCAGCCCGAAGATACGCAGTACCCGGTCGAGCATGTAGGCCACTCGCGCCATGTAACCGGAATCTTCCAGAAAGGAAATCAGCAGAAACATCACAGCAATCAGCGGCACGAAGCCCATCACCCCACCGACACCCTCGATGATGCCGGAAACAACCAGCGACTGAAGCAGGCCTTCCGGGATAATGGCTGTCGCGGTCTCCCCGAGCCAGCCGAATAAAGCTTCCAGCCAGCCCATCGGAATTTCACCCAGGGTAAAGGTGATCTGGAACATAGCATAAAGAATCGCAAGCATGATGACCGGCCCCAGTATCCGGTTGGTCAACACACTGTCAATCCGGGTCGACTGATCGATGCGCTCATGGTCGGAAGGCTGGTGAATGAGAACGTCCTGGCGCAGAATCGAGTTGATCAGTCCATAGCGATAATCGGCAATCAATCCTTCCGGAGTAGTATTCAGGGTTTTCCTGCAGTGTTCAGTGGTTTTTTCAACAAGGCCTTCGAGCTCTTGCGCCAAATCGCCCAGCTTGCGCCCGGCGGCCAGAATCTCTTCGTCACGCTCCAGATATTTCAGGGCGATCCAGCGGGCCGGATAACGGTCGGTCAAAAAACCGGCTCCTTCAATCTTTTCGGCCATCGTCACCAGCGCCAGATCCAGATCGGCGCCATAGGAGATTTCGAGGGGCTCCCACCGGCCACCGCTTTTCATCCGTGGGTGGTTCAGCGCCGCCTCAATGGCCGCCTGCTTTCCCTGGCCTGAACGGGCCACGGTTTCAACCACCGGGCACTGCAGCAGTGACGACAATTTGCGGCCGTCAATGCGCAACCCTTGCTTACTCGCTTCATCCATCATGTTCAACGCCAGCACAACCGGAATGCCGATCTCCAGAAACTGCACCGCCAGATAGAGGTGCCGCTCCAGGCGGGTCGCGTCCAGAATGTCGATAACAATATCCGGGCGCTCATCGATGATCACCTGACGCGCCACCAGTTCTTCCTGGGAGTAGGAAGACAGTGAATAGCAGCCGGGCAGGTCGATTATTTTGACTTTGATCTCATTCTGATGGAGATGCCCTTCCTTACGTTCGACGGTAATGCCCGGATAGTTCCCTACCCGCTGGCGCGCTCCGGTCAGGGCATTGAACAGGGTCGTTTTGCCGGAGTTGGGATTGCCCGCCAGAGCAATCGTAG
>CALFFB010000140.1 GCA_937958075.1 uncultured Geobacteraceae bacterium
AGCAATGATAGGGGACATTTAACAGGGGTGATTTTTTGTGGATGATTCAGTGCCGACAACGGATTTAAAAGGGATTATTGAGCAGGCTCTGGCGGCGTGCGGGGCGGTTGACGGTCAGGCTTTGGAGGGCCTGGAGCAATTGGACGACTTGCAGCTGAGGTTGCAACAGGGACGTTTTCGCCTGGCGGTGCTCGGTCAGTTCAAACGGGGGAAGAGCACCTTCTTAAACGCCCTTCTCGGGGAAAATCTACTGCCGACGGATATTCTGCCGGTGACTGCCATCCCGACCTTTATTCAATCGGCTGACACCAGGTACGCCGAAGTTGTCTTTGCCGATCACCGGCAGTCGCTGCGTTTCAATCCTGAACAGGAGGGGTCGTTAAACCACTTTCTGGCCGACTATGTGTCGGAAAAGGGGAATCCCGATAATCACCGGAAGGTCAAGCATGTAGACATCGGCCATCCGGCGCCTATTCTGCGGCAGGGGGTGGTGCTGGTCGACACTCCGGGCATCGGCTCCACCCTGAAGCACAACACGGAAGTGGCCTATCAGGTGCTTCCCCAGTGTGACGCGGCCTTGTTTCTGGTGTCGCCGGATCCGCCTGTAACCGAAGCCGAAATTGACTATCTGCGGCAGATACAGAACCTGTTGCCCCGCACCTTTTTTCTGCTGAACAAGGTAGATCATCTCGATGACGAAGAGAGAACCGCTTCGCTGGTGTTTCTTGCTGAACAGCTCAAACCCCTGTGCGAAGGGGCACCACAGGTCCTGGCAATATCCGCCAAAGAGGGGCTGGCTGCCCGCCTGCGGCAGGATGAAGGGCTGTGGGCGCAAAGCGGCATGCAGCTGGTCGAACAGAATCTCATCGACTTTTTTGCCCGGGAAAAACACCAGACCTTCCAGCGCTCTTTGCAGCGGCGTGTCCGTGATCAATTGCACAACCTGTTGCTGCAGCTGCGGCTGGCCTTAAAGGCGTTGCAGCTGCCGGAAGTTGAGCTGAAGGAAAAGATCGCCTCTTTTGCCCGCGTGCTGCCGGATATCGAGCGGGAAAAGCAGGCTTCCGCCGATGTCCTCAAGGGTGACCTGAAAAGGCTGGAAAGCCTGTTGACAAAATATGTGGAGGATCTGCGCGGGCAGGCAAAAGCCTCCATTGTGCCGGCCGTTGAAGAAATTATTCAATCTGTTGCCGACACCGAAGAGATGGAGCGGCAGGTGCGCTCATTGGTAGCGCAGCGATTGCCGGTGTTTTTTACCCCGGCTTTAAAACAGCTCGACGAGGAGGTCCACCGCCAGGCCGGTACCATTTTGTCCCTGCATCAGCAGCGCTGTGATGCGCTGATTGAGCAGGTCCGCCGAACTGCTGCCGAACTGTTCAGCATCCCCTATCAGGCACCGCTGGTTGATCGTGTCTACGCACGTTTTGAAACGCCCGCCTGGAGTCAGGAGCTGTTCATCTCCGACCTCGACCCCTGGGGACAAAAACTGACCCGCAAGTTTTTTACCCAGCGTTTTCGTCGTCGCCGGACGATTCAGCGGCTGCGGGCCGATGTACAGAAGCTGCTCAATGAAAACGTCGAACAGATGAACTGGGCATTGCGGCGGGGGGTGGATGAAAGTTTTCGGCGTTACGGCTACCAGCTCGACGAACAACTTGCTAAAACCATCAGCGCTACCCGCGCGGCCATGGATGTCGCCCTGCAGAGAAAAACCGAGCAGAGTGCGACCGTCAAGGGGCGTATCGAGCTGCTGGAAAAAACCGTCATGACCCTACAGACCCTGGCGGAGCAGTGCCACGACGAAACTTAAGTATCGGCGCTCTTTTTGTCTGTTGCCGCTATGTTCACCTCTTCTACTGATGCCGGTTTTTT
>CALFFB010000141.1 GCA_937958075.1 uncultured Geobacteraceae bacterium
GCTGACCCTGATCCCAAACTTAACGCTTATCAGCAGCTTTGTAGATCAGGTTCCTGTCACGTTTTCCCACGGCTATGACAATGACAAGTAGTTCGGCATCACGTACTTCGTAGACCAGGCGAAAACCGGCGCTGCGCAGTTTGATTTTGTATCGGTCGGTATGGCCGGATAATTGAGACGAAGCGATGCGCGGACAATCAAGGCGCTCTATCAGCTTTTTTTTAAATAGGGTGCGAACAGTGGGATCAAGTTTTCGCCATTCACGTAAAGCTTCTTCTTTAAAAATCAGGTTATAACTCATCTACGCTCACCTTGATTTCAGCCTGATGTTTTCGCTGATCTGCGATGTCATTAAGTTCGGCATCTTCAAGGCGTTCAAGAATAGCTTCATAGGTTGCAGCGGGAATGCAGTAGAAGGCCGGCTCGTTGCGATTCAAAATAGCAACAGGAAAACCTTCACCTTCGGCGACAGTGCCCATGGGGTTGCGTTTTAACTCGGTGATGCTCGCAGTGACGGTAGAGTAGATTGAATGTGCCATGTTTTACCTCCTTAGGTGCAACCATAACATTTTTAGAATGCCAACAAAAGTCATTTAAGGGTGCCTTTAGGAGATCGCTAAAGTCGTAAAATTGTAACTGCCCGGCATCACTGTAGGATGCTGCTGAAAATCCGGGCCCATCAGCGCCGGGATTGCGGCGCGAAGGGCAAGCCAGGTTGTCATATTGATAAGTTGATGGTGTCCGTCAGGTGAGGCGTTTCAGCTTGAGGTGTTGGCTTGAGGTTGACCATTACAGCCATATGGATTATCATAGCTATACCTGTCCACATGGAGGTCGCAATGAAAACAGTTCAGATGACGTTTGACGAAGAGCTGCTGGTAGCAGTTGACCAGGTAACATCAAAACTCAATACCAGCCGGTCAGCCTTTGCCCGGCGAGCCCTTAGAGAAGCGGTCGAGCGTTATTACACCGAGCAGCTTGAACTGCAGCATCGCGAGGGTTATCTGCGCCAGCCGCTCACCGGGGAGGAGTTCGGGGATTGGGAACAGGAACAGAGTTGGGGGGATGAATGAATCGTGGAGAAATTCGTTGGTACAAATTCACACAGCCCGACAAAAAACGACCGGTGCTGATTTTAACGCGCAACTCCATCATTGATTATTTAGGTGATGTTACAATTGCACCGATCACGACCACGATCAGAAACATCCCTTCAGAAGTTGTCCTCACGCAAGATGATGGCCTGCCGCAACGCTGTGCTGTGAACTGTGACCATCTGCAGACCGTTCAGAAAAACCGTCTGGGAACAATGATAGTGATCCTGCCGCGAGACAAAATGCGAGAGGTTTCAGCTGCGATAAATTTTTCTCTGGATTTATGAAACGCTGATCATTTGTAGGTGTGCTCGATCCGATAAGTATGCCCTCGAGTGGTGAGCTTGAGTCCTTCAATTGGCTATGATACTGTTTCTAAAAGGCATCAGGGCTAATATAATTTATGAGGCCAGAAAATGCAGATAAGTCTGACAGAAAAAATTCATCAACTCAGCATATCTGAGCGAATCCAGTTGGCTGAAGATATCTGGGATAGCATTGCAGCCAACCAGCAGAGCGTCGACCTGACGGATTTGCAGCGGATAGTACTGCAGGAACGCCTGGAGAACTATGCTGCAAATCCTGAAAGCGGTGAAAGCTGGGATGTGGTTCGCAGGCGGATTTTGCAGTCTCTGTGATGCAGGACAGGGTTATCGTCAGAACGATTTGAAGGAGTCAAAAATGCAGGCAGAAGAAATTAAAAAAAATGCCTTGAAACTGGATGTTGTCGCTCGCGTCCACCTGGTTGAGTCACTGCTTGAGAGTCTTGACAAAACTGATCCCGAGATTGAAAAGGTCTGGGTGGTGGAATCTGAAAAAAGGTATAACGCGTACAAACAGGGACATATTAAAGGCGTTTCACTTGAAC
>CALFFB010000142.1 GCA_937958075.1 uncultured Geobacteraceae bacterium
GGCCGATGAAATCAAGTTGGGCATGACAGCCCTCTTTGATGGTCTTTGCCGTCAGGCGGATGGCCATGTCCCCGCGACTGTAGCCATACACATCGTTAAAAGGCTTGAAGTTGTCCAGGTCAAAATAACAGACGGTAAACTCACGTTTTTCTGCAATGTACTGTTCCAGGGTTTTTTCAATCGGCACGTTCCCCGGCAACAGGGTCAGGGGATTGGCGTACCGGGCATTGCGGATCTGCATCTCGGTAATCTGTCTGAGGAGATCGACAACCAGACCGATGCCACGATAAGAACCGTTTTCCGTGACAATGAAGACATTGTCGTAAAGGTTTTCTTTTCTTGAGGTGTTGCTGGTTATGTGCTGGCTGAGCTGCTCAATGGGAACCCTGGCTTCTGTTTTGATGGCTTGCTGATCGATCAGGTCAAGGGCAGCAATGGATTTTTTCCCGTAAAGATCCCGACCAAAGCGACTGGCCAGAAGATCCCAGACATGGCGGCGATGCAGAATGCCTGCGACTGTCTGGTCATCGACAACCGGCAGGCACATCAGTTCTGTATATCTCTGGAAGAGATCGCCAACATCATTCAATGTCGCCGTAGACGAAACCGTCGGTACCGATTTGACCAGGCAGGAGACGGTCTTGGTGCCCCATTCGTAGTTGCTCGGCAGCGCGCTCCTGGGTTTCAGGGCAACGTCAAAAGGCAGGGAGGTGGGCGGCAGGGGCGAGGGGCGACCAAGATAGTAGCCCTGGCCGCAGGTCACGCCCAGGGCCTGTACTGTGTAATATTCTTCAATAGTTTCAACCCCCTCGGCGATGGTCAGGCAACCGATGTTATCAGCGATATCCTGCAGGTTCTGGATAAGGTGTTTTTTATGGGGATCGCTGTTGATGGACTGGATAAAATATTTATCGAATTTGACATATTCCGGTTTGAGTTCCGACCACAGGCGCAGACCGGCATAGGCGGTACCGAGATCGTCCAGGGCGACCTGGAATCCCGATTGACGATAGTACTCCAATGTCTTGCGCACCAGGTCAATATCATACACTGGAAAATCTTCAGTCAGTTCGATGACCAGTCGATTACCGTCAAGATTGTGCTTGATTAAAGATTGTTTGGTGAATCCCCGTGGGAAATCGGGCTGCATCAGGGCTTTGGGGCTGATATTCAGAAACAGTTTTCCCGGCAGCTGCAGCCGTGAAAAAAATTCAATGTTGATATCACGGCAAAGAATCTCCAGTTCCACCAGCCGATTGAGGCGGATTGCCGTTTCAAACAGCACCCCCGGCGGATGAAAAGGGGTGTCCGACGGGCCGCGAATCAGCGACTCATAACCGATGATCCCTCCGGTCTGCAAATCAAAAATCGGTTGAAAGTGAGGAACCAGGCGTCGATTGGATAGAATATCATCAAAGATTTCCATCAGCTCCTGGCTGAGAGAGGCGGCCTTATGACGTAAGTACTCATCGGTCATGGTGAGGTTGGTTGTCGAGTGCATAAATGAACTTTCGGTGTCACAATCCGGCGGGAGAGATGGTAGACGATCTTCA
>CALFFB010000143.1 GCA_937958075.1 uncultured Geobacteraceae bacterium
GTCATGGCCAATCTGACCATTACCATTGATGATGAAGCTTTGAAGAAAGCCCGGATAAGAGCGCTGGAGCAAGGAACTTCGGTCAACGCCCTGCTGCGTGACTATCTGGAAAACTTTGCCGGCGTCCATGATCGTCAGCTTCGGGCTGCCCAGCGCATTCTGGAATTATCGAGCCGCGCTCAGAGCGGTAGTGGTGGACACAGCTGGCGGCGTGATGAATTACATGAGCGCAGACCATGACCCCGGTTTTTTTTGACACCAACATCCTGGTTTATCTCTTCGATGGCGATGCTCCAGCCAAGCGTGACCGGGCGCGGGAGGTCTTTGGCAGAGAAGTGGAGTCTGGACGATTTGTGACCAGCACCCAGGTGTTGCAGGAGTTTTACGTGGCGGTGACCCGAAAACTGACCCTTCCTCTGTCGTCTGAAGAGGCCGAGGATGCCGTTGCCGCTCTCATTGAACTGCCTGTGACGCCCGTCAATCCTCGTCTGATTTTGCAGGGCATACGCCGGGCGAGAGAGATGCAGGTGTCCTTCTGGGACGCGTTGATTATCGAGGCAGCTCTGGTGGCCGGTGCAGGGCGCCTGATGACAGAAGACCTGCAGCACGGGAGGGACGTGGATGGACTGAGAATCGTCAACCCGTTTGTTTCGGAACCGTAGGGACGAGCCGCCGACCGCTCCAACGCAGGTATGACATGTTCAAGCCCGATCTGACAACCTACCCCCAGTCTCCCGGGGTCTATCTGATGATGGACGCAAACGGGCAGATCCTCTATGTCGGCAAGGCGGTGAGGTTGCGCTCGCGACTGCGCAGTTATTTCACCCATGGAGGGGACGGCCGCCAGCAGATTCCTCTGTTGATGCGTAAAGTTGCGCGCCTTGAGGTGATGGTCACCGACACGGAAAAGGAAGCGCTGCTGCTGGAAAATACCCTGATCAAGGAACACCGGCCGCGCTACAACATTGAGCTGCGTGACGACAAGACCTATGTCTCGGTGCGCATGGATCTGCGTGAGGATTTCCCCATGATGCAGGTGGTGCGTCAGGTGAAGAACGACGGCGCCCGGTATTTCGGCCCCTATGCGTCGGCGGCGGCCATTCGCGAAACCCTGCGTCAGATCTACCGGATCTTCCCCTTGCGCCACGCGCCCATGGAACGCTGCCGGCTACGCGGGCGCCCGTGCCTGTTTCACCAGATCGGCCAGTGCAGCGCCCCCTGCTACGGCAGGATCAGCCGGGAGGATTACCGCAGTCTGGTGGACGGAGTGGTCAAGCTGCTGGACGGGCGGGAGTCGGAGGTGGTGTCGACCCTGCGCGAGGAGATGCTGGCGGCGGCCCAACAGCGCGAATATGAGCGAGCGGCGGTGTTGCGCGATCAGATCCGCCTGATCGAGCAAAGTGTGGAGAAACAGAAGGTGACGGATCATGGCGGGGGCAATCAGGATGTTGTGGGCATTCATCAGGAGGGTGGCGAGGTGGAGCTGGCGCTGCTCTTTATCCGCAACGGCAAGCTGACCGGACGGCGTACTTTTTTGCTGGAGTGGGTGCTTGACCTGCAGGAGTTGCTGCACGGTTTTCTGCTGGAATTTTACTCCCGCGAGGTGCTGCTTCCCGATCAGCTGTTGCTCCCTTTTACCTTGGAGGGGGATGCGACCCTGGCTGAATGGCTCAGTGAAAAGCGGGGCCGGAAGGTGGAATTGGTGTGTCCGCAACGGGGCGAGAAAAAGCGTCTGGTCGATCTGGCCCGGCGCAACGCCGCAGAAGCCTACAGACAGCGCGGGGAGCGCAAACTGGCGCGGGCGAACCTGCTGCAGGAGTTGCAGCAGCGGCTCAAATTGTCTGCTTTGCCGGAACGCATCGAGTGTTTCGATATCTCCAACATTCAGGGGCAGCAGGCGGTGGGCAGCATGGTGGTGCTGACCCATGGGGAGCCGGACAAGGACGAGTACCGCCGCTACAAAATCAAAACCGTTGTCGGCGCCGACGATTACGCATCCCTCGGTGAAGTGCTCAGACGCCGCCTGCAACGCGGTATTGAGGAAAACAAGCTGCCGAATCTGATTCTGATTGACGGCGGCAGGGGGCAGCTGGGGGTATTGTCGGCGGTTCTTGACGAGTTTGCGCTGGCAGAGACCATCAGCGCGGTGGGCATTGCCAAAAGCCGGGTGGTGGCCAATGTCAAGGGCAAAGCGGTGGAGCGATCGGAGGAGCGTTTTTTTGTGCCCGGCCGGAAAAACCCGGTGGTCTTCCGCCAGGGTTCGGCCGCCGGCTTTCTGCTGGAGCGGATGCGGGACGAGGCGCATCGGTTCGCCATCAGTTATCATCGCAAGCTGCGCCGCAAGCAGGGTTTGAAGTCCTCCCTCGATCAGATCCCCGGGATAGGTCCTGCCCGCCGCCGGGCCCTGCTCAAACATTTCGGCAGCGTCAAGCGGCTGGGCAATGCCTCAATCGAGGAGATTGCTGCTGTTCCCGGATTCTCCAGGAAACTCGCGGAGATGGTGATGCGGCATCTGCAGGCGGGGCTGCAGTAGCGGCCAGCCGTGACAAGATGACGTCCAGTCGTCGATCGTAAAACGCACAAAGGCCCCCGAATCGTGTTCAGGGGCCTTTGGTGTTATTGCTCTGCCGCGCGCTGGATGTTACTCGACGGTAACGGCGGCGTTCTCCATGATCAGATTGTAGAAATAGCCGTGACCGAAATCCTTGTCGACGGTGATCTCACCGGTAGCGACCACCACGTCACCGACCTTGAGCTGGACATCGCTGGTCACCGTCAGGTCATGGGTGCCCGCTTCCGCGTTGCCGCTGCCGTCCTGCAGATGAATCCAGTTGGTGCCCATGATCTGCGGGCTGAACTTGACAACCTGGCCGCGCAGGCTGACCTGCTTGGCGCCGAGGTTCTCCCTGGCGGCGTAGATCTCTTCCACGGTCATGCCGTCGTCCAGTTTGGCAACCTCGATGGGTTCAGCGGCAGCCGGACTGTTCGCACCGGAGATGGGAGGATGCCCCTGGGGCATTTGCGGTGAAGCAGGGGTTTCCGTTGAGGCTGAAGCGTTGCTGGCGTTGAGGATGGAGTCGACGAAATAGACCAGCTCAAACTCGCGCTCAAGGGTCTGGCTGCGGTAGTTGTGCATGGGCATTCCTTCCGGCACCACGACCATGTCGCCTTCACTGACCTCGAACTGCGGCGTCGCCGCCCAGACCTGCTCTTCGCCGGTGTCGACCAGAACGTAGGTGTAACCCATGGCGTTCATGGTTTCTACTACAGTTCCCGTTATATTGCTGCTCGGTGCCTGGGGCGCCGGGCTCTCGGCGGCTGTCGGTGTCGGGCTGGCAGTGGCGGTAGCGGTGCTGTTACCGCTTTGCTGGCAGCCGATCAGGGTTGTTGCCAGGATAAGAATGGCAGTGTAAAGCAGTGTTTTCACGTAAACCTCCTGTGGTTGTGGCGTATAGGTGTCGCTCCTGTGCTGACCGGAGCGCACGTTAACATACCTGCCGAATCAACAACAAGATGTCGCAGCGGGCTTAGGGCATTTCTGTGTTAAAACACACATCGCGACCGTAGAGATGTGTCAGATGTCGCAATTGGTCACATACGTGATCTTCGAGGGCGTCCGCGCGATAACGCCAGTCCCAGTTGCCGGTGGCGGTGCCGGGGGTATTCATCCGGGCAGGTGTCGACAGGCCGAGGATGTCCTGCAGCGGCACAATGGCCAGCTTGGCGACACTCATCAGGGCGGTTTCGATCAGCGGCCAGGGCATCTCCTGGCAGGGGCGGCGCAGATAGTCGCGCACGCGCTGCTTTGCCCCGGCATCCAGCTGGCGCCACCAGCCCAGAGTGGTGTTGTTGTCGTGGGTGCCGGTATAGATGACGCAATCAGGGACATGGTTGTGGGGCAGGTAGGGGTTGCCGGCACCCGAGTCGAAGGCAAACTGCAGGATCTTCATGCCGGGGAAGGAGAAATCGTCCCTCAGCCGTACCACATCGGGGGTGATGATGCCCAGGTCTTCCGCCAGAATGGGCAGCTTTTCATGATCTGACTGGAGGCGTTCAAAGAGTTCTCGGCCGGGAGTTTCCAGCCAGTAGCCGTTGACCGCGGTGGTTTCGTGGGCGGGTATTGCCCAGCAGGCGGCAAAGCCGCGGAAGTGATCGACCCGCAGCATGTCGAACAACTTGAAGTTCCAGCGAAAACGTTCGAGCCACCAGGAAAAATCCTGTTCCCGCAGACGATCCCAGCGGTACAGGGGATTGCCCCAGCGCTGGCCGGTGGCACTGAAGTAATCAGGGGGGACCCCGGCGGCCAGGGTCGGATATCCCCGCTCATCGAGATGGAACAGATCTGTATTGGCCCAGATGTCGGCGGAGTTTTCGGCGACAAAGATCGGCAGATCGCCGAAAATATGGATTCCCTTGCTGCGGGCGTAGTCGGTCAGGGCAAACCACTGCTCAAAAAATACGAACTGCACGTATTTGTGCCAGGTGATTTCCTGGGCGTAATCCCGGCGTACGGATGCCAGCGCCGCCGGTTCACGATCCCGCAACGGCTGTGGCCACTGTTGCCAGACATGGTACTGCTGGTGACAGCGGATTGTCTCGAACAGGGCATAGTCGTCAAGCCAGCTCTGCTGCTGCTCACAAAAGACCTGGAATTGCTGCCGTCGATAGTCCGTTGCCTGCTGCAGGAAGCGGGTGCAGGCCTTGTGAAGCAGCGCCCCCTGAATTTTATAGGCCGCGGTAAAATCCACCCTGTCGCTTGCCGTCACCGGTGGCGGCAGGTCCGCCGCGATCAGGTCACCCTGTGCTGCCAGACCCTTTAAATCGATGAGCAGGGGATTGCCGGCAAAGGCGGAGAAGCAGCTGTAGGGGCAATTGCCGTAACCCGTTGGATTGATGGGCAACAGCTGCCAGACGGATTGACCGGTGGCGGCCAGAAAATCAACAAAGGCGTAGGCTTCACGGCCGAAAGAGCCGACATGTTGCTCCCCGGGCAGGGATGTTGGATGAAGAAGAATACCGCTGCGGCGTTCGGTCAGCATGGGCAGGCCCTTTGATGGATGACAGAGTGTAGAGCTAAGGCGTCAGAATCCGTGACGCCCGTTGCTGAATCTCGACAATATCGAGCATGTTGGTCGCGCGCCCGACCTTGAGCTGCTCTTTTTTATGATAGAAATCAAGGCACAGCCCGCAGCTGGCGATATCAACCCCGGCCCCCTCCAGCGCCGTCAGGGTCTCCAGGGCCTCTGATCCGGTGGTGGTCAGATGAATCCCGCTGTTGACAAACAGGATAGCGGTGGGCAGGGGATCGGTTTCGAGTAAGGTGGTCAGAAAGTTTTTCAGCAGGATTCGCCCCAGCTGCCCGTCGCCGCTGCCCATGGTGTCACTGCCGCAGTAAACGACAGTGCCTGCCCCCGGCTCTGCCCTCGGGGCCGGCTTGGCTGCCGGTTCGATCTCCGGCCCCGGGGTCACGGCAGCGGCAGGGGACAACAGCAGCTCGATCCCTTTGTCCAGGGTTGTCGCTGTTGCCTCGTAGCTCATCTTGCCGGCGAGACGGATAACGTTGTCGCGGCAGATTTCGTCATCCACCAGAATCTTTAACGGGGTACCCGGCAGGGCCAGCATCTGCTTGCGGGTTTCCACCACAGGATAAGGGCACTGGTGTCCCCGATAGTCAAGTTCTTTCATCCTTGTCTCCAGGCTGTTTGGGTCATGTCGTCTGTGAAGTTTTTCTCAAAGAGCGTGGCGCTCCGCCGGTCAGGGCGTCCGGAGCACGGCCACCGTTTCAATGTGGGCGGTCTGGGGGAACATGTCAACCGGCTGCAGTTCATTCAGTACATAGCCCCCGGTCAGGAGCTGGCGCAGATCAAGGGCCAGGCTGTCGGGATCACAGGATACGTAGATGATCTTTGCCGGGCGCAACGTGAGCAGCTGTTGCAGCAGCACTTCCCCGCAGCCTTTGCGCGGCGGGTTGAGGGTAATCAGGGCATAGTGGCCGGCCGGTGTGGCGGCGGCGATACGCTGCAGCTGCTCGGTGGCGTCACCGGCGGTGAACCGGCAATTGCTCAGCTTGTTCAGGTCGGCGTTGGCATTGGCGTTGCGGACGGCTTCCGGCACCACCTCGATGCCCTGCACCTGGCCGGCATGGCGCGCCAGGCTCAGGGCGATACCGCCGATGCCGCAGAACAGATCAAGGGCTGCGTCCCGCCGTTCCAGCCTTGCCCGGTCACAGATGAGTTCGTACATGCGGGCGGCCTGGCGGGTGTTGATCTGGAAAAAGGATTCCGGAGCAATATGCAGGCGAATGTCGCCCACCTGTTCAATGAGATCAGGATGGCCCAGCAGCTTGATGGTGTCATTGCCGAGAATGACGTTGCCGGTGGAGCTGTTGATATTGAGATGGACGCCGATGACTTCCGGGATCTTTTTTGTCAGTTTTTTGGCCAGCTTCGGCAGCTCCTGATAATCTCGGTCACGGCCGACAAAGGTTACCAGGGCGCGCCCGCTGTCGGGACTGACGCGGATCAGCAGGTAGCGCAGCAGGCCGCGGTTGTGACGCGGATTGTAGATGGACACCCCCTGGCGTTCGACATCGGCGCGGACAATGGCGGCAATGCGGTTGATCAGAGGGTGATGCACCGGGCAATCCGGACAGGCGACAACCTCGTGGCTGCCACGCCGGTAGAGACCCAGGGACACCTTGCCCCGATGGCGTGAAAAGACCAGTTTGGCGCTGGTGCGATAGGCAAGGGGCTCAGGGCAGGCCAAAACCGGATTGACGGTCAGGGGGATGCCCGGCAGCTGCTGTTCCATGGCGGTGGCCACGCGCTGTTGCTTGTAGTTGAGCTGAGCCGCATACTTCAGGTTGATCAGGGGGCAGCCAAGGCACTTCTGCTCAAGGGTGCAGGCGGTTGCGGCGGTGCGTTCCTGCGACTGCCGAAGGACCCGCTGCAGCTGGGTATAGATATGGGTGCGGCCGCGATGCTCCACCCGGGCGATCACCGTCTCTGTCGGAAAGGCCCCCTGCACCAGGGCGATCCGGTTGTCGACCGGGGCGGTTCCGACGCCGTCTCTGTCAAGTCCGGTGATGGTGACCTTGATGGTCTCCTGCGGTTGTCCGGTATTTTCTGTCCGTGGTCGTTTGCCGGGCATAACGGGCACTGTTTCCTCTTGAGAGATTGTTGATTCTTAAATGGCCGTCATGCACACTACTCTGCCGGCGATACAGGAGTCAATTATTGTCGGCTTGTCTGCTGTCTATAACTTAAGGTAGACTGCGCCGCAGATTTTTGCCGCCTTGTCGGATAAGAGGTTATTTCTGTGCGTCATCGTACCCGTCAGATTCGTATCGGTTCCGTCATCATCGGCGGTGGGGCGCCGGTCTCTGTTCAGTCCATGTGTACGACGGACACCCGCGATGCCGCCGCGACCCTGGAGCAGATTGGCCAGCTGGCGCGGGCCGGCTGTGAGATTGTCCGTTGTGCTGTGCCCGACGACGAAGCCGCCCGGGCTCTCGCAGGAATCTGCCGCGACAGTCCGGTGCCGGTGGTTGCCGACATTCACTTTGACTATCGCCTGGCGCTGACGAGTCTGGTTTCGGGGGTTGACGGCCTGCGTCTGAATCCCGGCAATATCGGGGCGGGCTGGAAGGTTGCGGAGGTTGTCCGTGCCTGTGGCGAGCGGGGTGTGCCCATCCGCATCGGGGTCAACGCCGGGTCCCTGGAGAAGGATCTGCTGCACAAGTACGGGCGACCTTGTGCCGAGGCAATGGTGGACAGCGCCCTGGCCCATGTGCGCCTGCTCGAAGACCTGAACTACGAGCAGGTCAAGATCAGCCTCAAGGCATCGGATATCGGGCGCACCGTGGCCGCCTACCGGTTGCTGGCAGAGCAGGTTGATTATCCTCTGCATATCGGCATCACCGAGGCCGGCACCACCTTTGGCGGTACTGTCAAGAGTGCCGTCGGACTCGGCATTTTGTTGCAGGAGGGGATCGGTGATACCCTGCGGGTGTCCCTGACGGGAGACCCGGTGACGGAGGTCAAGGTCGGCTGGGAGATTCTCAAAAGCCTTGACCTGCGGCAGCGCGGCCCGAAGTTTATCAGCTGTCCGACCTGCGGCCGCTGCCGGATTGATCTGATCGCTATCGCCGAAGAGGTGGAACAGCGCCTGCAGGACCTGCCGCTGCCCTTGACCATCGCGGTGATGGGGTGTGTCGTCAATGGTCCCGGTGAGGCCCGTGAAGCAGATCTGGGGATTGCCGGCGGCGACGGGCAGGGGATTCTTTTCCGCCGTGGCGAGCTGCTGCGCCGGGTGCCTCAGGCCCGGCTGGCGGACGAGCTGGTGGCGGCCGCCTGGGAGGAGGTCAGGCAGCGCGTCCCGGAGAGCACAGAGGAGGCATCACCCGGCACCCGACGCGAAGGTGAATGACTGGAAGACAGTCTTTGCCCTGTCCCTCGGGGCAACGGTTGAAGGATTTATTTTCCCTTTAAAAACAGGATATTATGCTATGCGCTACACGGACTATTTTTTGCCGACGTTAAAAGAGACCCCCGCCGATGCCGAAGTGGTCAGCCATCAGTTGATGCTGCGCGCCGGCATGATCCGTAAAAACGCGGCGGGGGTTTACAGCTATCTGCCTTTGGGCCTGAAGGTGATTCGCAAGGTCGAGGAGATCGTGCGCGAGGAGATGAACCGCGCCGGTGCCATCGAGTGTCTGATGCCGGTGGCCAATCCGGCGGAGCTGTGGCAGGAGTCGGGGCGCTGGGACTACTACGGCAAGGAGCTGTTGCGGTTCAAGGATCGCCACGGACGGGATTTCTGTATGGGGCCGACTCACGAGGAGATCATCACCGATATTGTGCGCAGCCACGTCAAATCCTACCGGCAGCTGCCGGTCAACCTCTATCAGATTCAGACCAAGTTTCGCGATGAGGTGCGACCGCGCTTCGGACTGATGCGCGGCCGGGAATTCATCATGAAGGACGCCTACTCCTTCGACACAACGGAAGAAGGGGCCAACACCAGCTACCACAAGATGCGTGAAGCCTATTGCCGGATTTTTGAGCGCTGTGGCCTCAAATACCGGATGGTCGAGGCCGATTCAGGCGCCATCGGCGGCTCCTTCAGCCACGAGTTCATGGTCCTGGCGGAAACCGGTGAGGATGTCGTCATCAGTTGTGACAGCTGCTCCTATTCCGCCAACATTGAAAAGGCGCTGGTGGTTGATCGCGGTGAGAGGGCAACGGCAGCGCTGAATCCGGTGGAACGGGTTGTGACCAAAGGTGCACACACGGTGGCGGATGTCTCGAAGATGCTGAATCTTGATCCGGCGCAGATCGTCAAGACCATGATCGTCATGGTCGACGAGACACCGGTAGCGGTGCTGATTCGCGGTGATCATGAGTTGAATCTGGCCAAGATCAAGAATCTGCTCGGGGCGTCTGTGTCCGAACTGGCAACGGTCGAGCAGATCGAGAAGGTAACCGGCGGACCCGTCGGCTTCTCCGGACCGGTGGGTCTGAAGCTGCCGATCTATGCCGACAACGCGGTCAAGTACCTGCGCAATATGGGGGTCGGCGGCAACGAAAAGGATATCCATCTCGAAGGGGTCAATCTGGAGCGTGATTTTTCCGTGACCCGCTTCGCTGATCTGCGCAACGCCGCCGCCGGCGATCCCTGCCCCCACTGCGGCGGGCGCTATGTCAATACGCGGGGAATCGAAGTCGGCCACATCTTCAAGCTGGGCACCAAGTATTCCGAAGCGATGAAGGCGACCTTTCTTGACGCCGAAGGCAAGAGCAAGGATATCATCATGGGCTGTTACGGTATCGGCATCGGCCGCACGGCAGCGGCCTCCATTGAGCAGAACCATGACGAGCACGGTATGATCTGGCCCTTGCCTCTGGCCCCTTTCCAGGTCCAGGTGGTGGTCCTGAATCCCAAGGATGACGCCGTACGCACAGCCGGTGAAGAGCTGTACCGGCAGCTGCTGGAGAACAAGGTCGAGGTTCTTCTCGATGACCGTGATGAGCGCCCGGGTATCAAATTCAAGGATGCCGATCTCATCGGGGTTCCCCTGCGGGTGACGGTTGGCGCCCGGGGGGTGGCGGAGGGAACCGTCGAACTCAAGGAACGTGCCGGCGGTGAGCAGTCGGTGGTCCCCATGGCGGATATCGTGAGCAGGCTGAAGCAGCAGATCGACGCGGCCCTGGCATCATGATGCCGGTATCGGGGGGCGGTGACAGGTGACGGGACGCCTATGACCAGACTCGACAGAAATCTTCTGGATCAGCTCAAGCTGCCGTTGCCGGTGCGCGATGCCCTGGCAGGCACGGATCTCGAGGCGATGTCCGCATCGCCGGGACATCTGTTGCTCACGGACCCTGACGCGGCAACTCCGGTTTTGTTCGCCGGCGCCCTGCAGGCGGGTGCTATCGCCGATCTGCTGTCGTTTTTCAATATGTTTCGCAAGACCGGCATTCTTCATGTTGCCCTGGACGGCGGCAGCAAGGCGCTCTATTTCCAGCAGGGGGAAGTTGTTTTCGCCACCAGCAGTTTTGCCGCGGAAGAATTGACGGAGGTGCTGTTCTCCCTCGGCAAGATAGAAAAAGAGGCGGTGCCGGAAGTGCAGCAGCAGGTTGACGCGACAAGACCTCTGGGCAAGGTGCTGGTGGAGCGGGGGCTGGTGACCCCCAGGGATCTGTGGCTGGCGGTCCGCAGTCAGGTGGAGAATATCGTCTATAATCTTTTCGCCGCCGGTGAGGGCAGTTTTTATTTCGAGGACAAACCGGTTGAGCAGGAGCAGATTCTGCGGTTGTCCATGAGTACCCAGAACATGATCATGGAGGGGCTGCGGCGTCTCGATGAAAAAGCCCTGTACATGCGCAAGGTCATCTCCCTGGATTATTTTCCGGTGGAGACGGGCAGGGAGGCCAGTAACCTGGGTGAGCTGGAAAGCCGTCTGCTGAACCTGGTTCAGTTCGGCCAACTGACCGCGCGGGAGCTGTTTCGCCGGGCCGGGCTGCGGGAGTTTGACGGTATCCGCAGTCTGTACGGGTTGCTGGAAAAATCCGTAGTGCGGATGGAGGAACACGCGGAGACGGCGATTGAGGGGGAACTGGGGCAGATCCTGGCCCTGTATAACAATCTGTTCAAGATCATTTACGGAAAAATCAATGAAGTCAATCCGGGGTTTGCCCAGGAGATAGAGGCCGCTTTAAGGCGGCTGCCTCAGCCCTATTCCTTTGTCCTTCGCGATGTCGTTCTGCGTGCTGACGGTACCATTGACGGTCATTGCCTGGTCGGAAACCTTGATGGCCTGGAGATGGGCGACAAACGGAAACTCATGGTTGACGCTCTGACCGAAGTTGCTTATCTGAAAACCATGGTGCTGCGCCGTGATCTCAAGGCTGAGCAGGCACGCCCACTTATTGCGCGGGTACAGGAGAGCACGACACGGGCCCGCGCCCTGGCCGGGAGAACAGAATGAATCGTGAAGATGCCAAACAACGCCTGATTTTTGCTCTGGATGTTGATGATTTCGATCAGGCGCAGAGCTGGGTCAGTCTTCTCAAGGACAATGTCGGCGTGTTCAAGGTCGGCAAGCAGCTCTTTACCCGCTGCGGGCCGCAGGTGGTGCAGATGATTCGGGAGCAGGGGGCAGAGGTGTTCCTCGACCTGAAATATCATGATATCCCCAATACCGTCGCCAAGGCGATGATCGAGGCCTGCCGTCTGGGAGTAAAGATAGTGAACGTTCATGCCCTTGGTGGCGGTGACATGATGCGCACTGCTGTGCGCGAGGTCACGGCGTTCTGTCAGCAGCACAAGCTGGCGCGTCCGCAGCTGCTGGCGGTTACTATCCTGACCTCGTCCGATCAGGCGACCCTGGCGGAGATTGGCATTGACCGGCCGGTGGATGAGATGGTCGTGCGGCTGGCGCGGCTTTCACGGGATGCGGGTTTTGACGGTGTCGTTGCCTCACCAAGGGAAGCTGCTTTGATCCGGGACGCCTGCGGATCCGATTTCGCCATCGTAACCCCGGGAGTGCGCCCTGCCTTTGCCGCGGCGGACGATCAGAAGCGCATCACCACCCCGGCAGCGGCCATTGCCGCCGGTGCCACGGCCCTGGTGATCGGACGTCCCATTTCGGCCGCTGCAGATCCCCTTAAGGCCGCAGGCATGATCCTCGACGAGATCAGTGCGGCAGCTGACGCATAGTCCATGAATGATTATGTCTACGGCACCAACCCGGTGCAGGAAGCGCTCCTCGGCGGCAAGCGCAAAGCACTGGAGCTGGTGCTGCAGTCAGGAAGCCGGCAGGCCCGCCTCGAACCCTTGAGGCAACTGGCGCTTAAACGTGAGGTGCCGGTTCGCCAGGTAGCGCGGGGGGAGTTGGACCGTCTCGTTGGTCATGATCGTCACCAGGGTGTTGTGCTGCGGATCGCGCCCTTTGTCTATGCCACCCTCGACGATTTGCTGGACAGCTGGCGGCAAAGGGGGGGCAGTGCCTTTTTTCTGGTGCTAGATGGTATTACCGATCCTCATAACTTCGGCGCCCTTTTGCGTTCGGCCGAAGGCGCCGGGTGTCAGGGGGTCATCGTTGCCAAGGATCGCGCCTGTCCGGTGACGGCGGTGGTGGAAAAGACAGCAGCGGGTGCTCTGGCCCATCTGCCCCTGTGCCAGGTGACCAATCTGGCGCGGACTCTTGAAGAATTGCAACAACAGGGAATCTGGTGCTACGGTCTGGCGGGGGATGAGGGCGCCGACGATCTGTTCGCCGCCTCCCTGGCCGACAATCTGGCGCTGGTGGTCGGCAGCGAAGGCAAGGGGCTGCGGCCGAATATCCGCAAGCATTGTGACGGGTTGCTGGCCATCCCCATGCGGGGGCGGGTATCTTCACTCAACGCGTCAGTGGCTGCCGGTATTGCCCTGTTTGAGGTGGTGCGCCGGCAGTTTTTTGGAGGGCTGACCGGCTGACCGG
>CALFFB010000144.1 GCA_937958075.1 uncultured Geobacteraceae bacterium
TCGGTGCAGTGCTGGACGCCAGACTCGATCGGCACCTGCGCACCCGGGAGGAAGAGCTGGATTTCGTCAGATGCAATTACTGTCAATCGCCTGGTCATTGACCCTGATCGGCAACTCCTCTAGAGTGTGCGGCGATTAGGACCTGATCGCTTTTTTCGTCGAGGCTTCATGGAAACCGTTCTGTCTAAAATCGCCATCATGCTGGTGCCGGCGCTGCTGGCCATCATGATCCACGAGGTCTCTCACGGTTACGCCGCCGAACGGTTCGGTGACCCGACGGCGCGGCTCCTCGGGCGGCTCAATCTGAATCCGCTGAAACACCTGGATCCTGTCGGTACCATCGCCGTGTTTATTTTCGGCTTCGGCTGGGCCAAGCCGGTGCCGGTCAATGCCGGGAATTTTCGCCGGCCGCGCCAGGACATGATCTGGGTCGCGGTGGCGGGCCCCCTGAGCAACCTGCTGCTGGCCTTTCTCTCGGCACTGCTGCTGCGGGTACTGGGCATGTTCGATGGTAGCGGCACGGGGATGGTGGCGTCCCTGATCCCGCCGTTGCAGATGATGGCAGCCTTCAGCTTGTATATCAACGTGCTGCTGGCGATCTTCAATCTGATTCCGGTCCCCCCCCTTGATGGCGGTCGGATTCTTATGGGTTTCATTTCCGATGGTTATGCGGCCATGCTCAGCCGCCTGGAACCCTTTGGTCTGATCCTGATCGTGCTGCTGGTGTTTTTCACCGATTTCTGGTCGAGGATCCTGTCGCCCATTATCTCTTTTATCGTCCTGCAGTTGGCCGGCCGCCAGATGCCCCTGGTTGAGCAGGCCATGCGTTTTCTCTTCGGCCACTAAAGGTTCACAGGGGGCGGTCATGGCGCTGCAGATTCAGCTTCAGAATTTCACCGGACCTCTGGATCTGCTTCTGCATCTGATCAAAAGCCATGAAATGGATATCTGTGATATCCGTATTTTTGAGATCACCGAACAGTATCTGACGGTTATCGAACAGATGAAGCAGCTCGACCTGGATATCGCCGGAGAGTTTCTGATGATGGCCGCCACCCTGATCCATATCAAGTCGCGGATGTTGCTGCCCCTGCCCGACGACGGCACCGACGAAGAGGAGGATGATCCGCGCGCCGAGCTGGTCAGGCGCCTCCTTGAATATCAGCGTTACAAGGAGGCGGGACAGCTGTTCGACACGCTGTTGCGTCTTGATCGCGATGTGTTTGTGCCGTGCCTGCCGGTGCCTGTAGCTGATGGCGATGAAACAGGGCAGGAAGCGCAGATAACAGCCAGCCTCTTTCAGCTGGCCCAGGCTTTTTATGAGATCGTTCGTAACCAGGAAAAGGTGGAGCCGTTTCACGAGGTTGTGCGCGAGTCGGTGTCCGTTGCCGATACCATGAAGCGGATCCGCAGTCAGTTTGTTAACGCGGCCCGGCTCAATTTTTGCGACCTTGTGGAATCCGGCGGCAGAATCAGGATGGTTGTCAGTTTTCTGGCGATTCTTGAATTGATCAAGATGAAAATCCTGACCGTCGATCAGGTTGCGCCTTTCGGTGATATCTGGTTGAAGCGGCTGGTCACTGCCGAAGAGCTGACCGGCCTTGTGCTGGCCGGGGAATTAGGGGATTATGACTGAGCTCAGAGCGCTGATCGAGGCCTTGTTGTTTGTCGCCGAGTCACCCCTGTCCATCGATAAACTCTGTGAGGTGACCGAAGGTTCACGGTCCGAGGTCAGGGAGGTTGTTGACGGGTTGATGGAGGTCTATCAGCGGGAAAGCCGTGGCGTCGAACTGGTGGAGGTTGCCGGGGGCTATCAGTTTCGTACTCCGGCGGCGCTGGCCCCCTGGTTGCGGCGCCTGCAGCGGGAGCGGCCGCAGCGAATGTCCCGGGCGGCGCTGGAGACCCTGGCGATTATCGCCTATCGGCAACCCATCACCCGGGCCGAGGTGGAGTATCTGCGGGGGGTTGATTCCGGTGGAGTGATGAAAACCCTGCTGGAGCGCAACCTGTTGCGGCTGCTCGGCAAAAAGGATGTGCCCGGAAAGCCGTTGCTGTACGGCACCAGTCGCTATTTTCTGGAGTTTTTCGGGTTGCGGGAGTTAAGTGATCTGCCGACGTTAAAAGAATTTGCCGCTCTTGATCCGGAACTAGCCGAGGCCTTGCCCCGCGATCCCGAAGAGAACGGTAGCTGATTCAGGATGTCATGAAGGAACGTATTCAAAAAATCATCGCCCGCAGCGGTCTGGCTTCCCGCCGTCAGGCGGAAGACTGGATCCGCCAGGGACGGGTCGAGGTCAACGGCCGTCCGGCGGAACTCGGCCAGGGCGCCGATCCGCTGCGCGACCGCATTGTTGTCAACGGCAAGCCGCTGAAAGGACCGGAAAAAACGGTCACCCTGCTGCTGAACAAGCCGCGTGGCTATGTTTGTTCCCTGCGTGATCCGCAAAAACGTCAACGGGTGACGGAACTGGTCAGGGATATTCCGGAACGGGTTTTTCCCGTCGGGCGGCTGGATTACAACAGCGAGGGGTTGCTGCTTATGACCAATGACGGTGATCTTGCCCATGCCCTGACCCATCCGGCGCACCACGTGGAAAAAACCTACCTGGTCAAGGTCAGGGGCCACCTGACGCCGGAGATGGTGGCCGCCATGCGGCGAGGGATGACCCTTGACGATGGTCCGACCGCTCCGGCCAAAGTCGACAAGGTGCGGGCCGCAGGCAACAACTACTGGTTCGAAATTACCTTGCATGAGGGGCGCAATCGGCAGATCCGGCGCATGTGTGAAGCCTTTGGTCTGGTGGTTGTCCGGCTGAAAAGGATTCGGCTTGCGTTTCTGACCCTGGATGGCGTCCCGACAGGAGCATTCCGCCTGCTGCGCGATGGTGAGTTGAAAAAACTGCGGGCCGTCACCTAGCTCCTTGCTTGTGTTTGTTTTTGTTGACGTTTGTGGTACGATTTTACATCTTTTTTCCGATCTATTGTCCGGTTCGGGTGCCTCTAGCCCGCCACAATGCGACAGACGGGGGTTTCTTTGGCAATTCAAAAAGACAAACTGCTGGAATCAGCGCAAAAAAATCTGAAGAAAAAGCAGTATGCAAAAGCGCTCAAGGATTACCAGAAGATCGTCGAGGCTGATCCTGCGGACATGCGGGTACGGCAGAAGCTGGCCGAACTTTATGTGCGTACCGGCAAGTCAGCGGAAGCCTATGACCAGTTCGAGGCCATTGCCAAATATTTTACCAGTAACGGTTTTCATCTGAAGGCCATTGCCATCTATAAACAGATGCAGCGCCTTGACCCGAGTCAGGTGACGATTTTCAATCGGCTGGCCGAGCTGAATGTCAAACAGGGACTTATCGGGAACGCTTTGGCGGAATACCGGAACCTGGTCGATCATTATGAACGCAACGGCATGATTGCCGATGAGATCAAGGTCCTGGAGAAGATGCGCGACCTTGATCCGGGGAACCTGAATGTGCGGGTCAAGCTGGCTGAGGTCATGGCTGCCAACGAGCGCAAGGATGACGGCCTGACTGAGCTCAAAGGGGTCCTCGAACGCCTGAGCGAACGCCGCGACTTTGATAAAAGCCTGAAGCTGTACAAGATGTTTCTTCCCTTTTATCCTGACAACAGGCAGCTTCAGCTCGGCCTGTCGCGAACCTTCTACGAAAAGGGGGATTTCCAGCGCGGCGCGACCATTGTTGAAACCCTGCTCAAAGACAAACCGGAAGACCCCGATCTGCTGCGGCAGCTGGCGCACGGTTATGTGCACGCCGGTGAGCAGGCCCGGGCCATCGCTATCTACAGCAAGATCTTAAGTCTTGATCCTACGGATCTGGACAGTCGTGAGACGCTGGTCAGCTGTCAGATCGCCTGTGACCGACCGGAACAGGCCGTCGACGAGCTTGAAGAGTGGAAGGATGCCTTCTTCAAGGCAGGGCGCCTTGAGACGGTGCGCGAATTTTATGAGACCCTCAAGGAAAAATTGCCGAAAAACGCCGCTGTCCTGCAGACCCTCGACACCATCTACGAGGTGACGGGTGAGGGGGACAAGCTCCTCGATATGTATTCCGCCCAGGACGACAACGCGGAAGCGTTGCCGGATGATTTTTCGCCGCCGGCGGAAGAGGTTCTGTCTGACACCCTGCTGGGAACGGTTGATCTTGATTTTGACGACGAACCGCCGGCCACATCCACGGCGGAATTCGATGTCCTGGAAGAAGAAGATCTCGATCTGCAGGATCTGGCGGATACCGGCAGAGACGGAGCAGATGACGGGGCAGGGACAGAAGAAGAGGCCACCATTGAGCTGGATATCAAGGACAGTTTCGCCGATGACAGTGATTTTGCCGCGGCCTTTTCCTTTGACGATGAGGCTCCGCCGGCCGCGGAAAGCGCGTTGCGCGGTGATCTGCAGGCTGACCTGGAAGAGGCGGAATTCTATCTGCAGCAGGGTTTGTACGACGACGCCTTGCAGCTGTGCCGTGAGATTCTGAACTACGCCCCTGATGCACAGGAGTGTCAGCGCAAACTGGAAGAGATTGAGCGGCTGCAGCAGGAGGCAACAGGCGATCAGGAGCAGGAACCCGCCGCCGAGGCGACACCTGATCTGGGTGATTTCGATGTCGACAGCACCTTTGACGCCCTGCAGGAAGAGCCGTCGGCGCAGAAAAAAGTATTCAAGACCGACGTTGATGAACAGATTGCCGCTGATGACATGGAGTCGCACTACAATCTGGGTATCGCCTATCGGGAGATGGGTCTGCACGCTGACGCCATCAGCGAGTTTGACAAGGCCCAGAAGGATCCTGCCCGTTACGTTGACTGCCAGATTCTCAAAAGTCTGTGTCTGTCCGATATGGAGGATCACGACAATGCGGAATTTGTGCTGCAGCAGACAACCCAGGTGGCCGGCCTCGGCCCGGAGCAGAAGCTGGATCTTTGCTATGAGCTCGGGCGCCTCTACGAGAAGACCCGGCGCTATAATAACGCCCTGAGCAGTTATCGTGACGTCTTCGATCAGGACAGCAATTATCGCGATGTGGCTGACCGGATTACCGCCCTGACGGAGATGATGGAAAGACCCGCCACAGAGGCCTCTGAGCCTGCAGGGAATAAGCGGGAGCGGGTCTCCTTCCTGTAAGCGGCGCCAGCGCAGGAACACAATTTTGACGGAGAGCACATGGGCTATACAGACCATTTTCATTTTGAGCGTGAACCCTTTTCCAACGCGCCGAATGACAGGTTCTATTTTGAGAGTGAGCAGCACAAGCAGGCCCTGGCGCGGCTGAAGTACTCCATCGATTCCGACAAGGGGCTGGCGGTTCTGGTGGGCGATATCGGAACCGGCAAGACCACTCTGGCCCGGCGCATGCTTGACAATCTCCCCCTGACGGAGTACGAGTCGTCGCTGCTGGTGATGATCCATTCCAGCGTCACCCCGGAATGGCTGCTGTCGCGGATCAGCATGCAACTGGGGGTGCCCCAACCGGACGAAAATCCTCTGAAAATACTCAAGCAGTTGTACGAGCGCCTGCTGCAGATTGAAGAGGAGGGACGCAAGGCGGTTGTGCTGATCGACGAGGCGCAGATGCTGCAGAGCCGGGAACTGATGGAGGAATTCCGTGGTTTGCTGAATCTGGAGATTCCCGGAAAAAAACTTCTCAACATCATCTTTTTCGGGCTGTCGGCCCTGGATGATGTCCTCAAGCTGGATGAACCTCTGGCCCAGCGCGTCGCCTTTCGGTTTACCCTGACGCCCCTGAAGCCGGCAGAAACCGCGGCCTATATCAATCATCGGCTGGAGGTCGCCGGTTGTCAGTCCTCGCCCTTCCAGAAAGAGGTGCTGCCGCTGATTTACAGCTATTCCGGCGGGGTGCCGCGGTTGATCAACACCATCTGTGACAACGCCCTGTTTGAGACCTATCTGCGCCACGGTCAGGAGGTCACCCCGGCCATTGTTCGCGATGTGGTTGAGGATCTGGGCCTGAAACTGGTGAAACCGGCGGAAGTGGAATCCTTTTTTGAGCAGGACAATGGTGAGGATCTGGAAATCATCTTTGACGAGCCCGACTTTTAACGGTTCAGCTCAATTTCGGGTACAGGCCCGTGCCGAACAGTATCCCGATTGTAAACCGACGGCTTATTCAAACCTGGATCTGTTGTCCAGCAGCGTAACAGTTTCCTCTATTGCTTAGCGGCCACGGATTCCGGCCGCTATCGTTTTTTTAAGGACAGGCCTTTGTCGTATGGCAGACAGCCCCCGTATCCATATTCTTTCTGAAGAGTTGTGCAACAAGATTGCCGCCGGCGAGGTCATCGAGCGCCCGGCCTCCGTCGTCAAGGAGTTGCTGGAAAACGCTATCGACGCCGCAGCAACGGATATTCTCATCGAGCTTGGCGGCGGCGGCAAGACACTGATCCGCGTTGCCGACAACGGTTGCGGCATGAACCGCCAGGACGCTCTGCTGAGTCTGGAACGCCACGCAACCAGCAAGATCCGTACGGATGAGGATCTGTTCGCCCTGTCCACCCTTGGCTTTCGCGGCGAAGCCCTTGCCTCCATCGCTTCTGTTTCCCGCTTCGGTCTGAAGACCTGCGACAATGAGGACGGCCTCGGTCATCATATCTACGCCGAAGGGGGCAAGATCAGGAAGGTGACCGAACTGGGACTGCCTCGGGGAAGCAGTGTTGAGGTCAGGAATCTGTTCTTCAATCTGCCGGCCCGGAAAAAATTTCTGCGTAAGGATCAGACGGAGCTGGGGCACGCCGCCGATGTGGTGACCAGGCAGGCCCTTGCCCGGCCGGATATCCGTTTCCGGTTGAAGCACAACGACCGCCTGATGCTGGATCTGCGTCGCGAGCGGGACTTGCCGGAGCGTTTTTCCGCTCTGCTGGGGCGCTCCCTGCTCAAGGACATGGTTGCACTTGACCATCAGCCGCAGTCCGATCTGTCCCTGACCGGGCTGATCTCCAGTCCGCAGCTCAGCCGGTCGGCGACAAGTCATATCCATACCTTTATAAACGGGCGTTACATTCGTGACCGGGTGGTACAGCACGCGGTGATGGACGGTTACCGTCAGCTGCTGATGAAGGGACGTTATCCCGTGGTTGCTCTGTTCCTGCAGATCGATCCGGAGCTGGTCGATGTCAATGTGCATCCGACCAAGCATGAGGTGCGTTTCCGGGATCAGGGGCTGGTGCACGATTTTATTTCATCCGCCATTCGCGCGGCGCTGAAACCGGCGAGCTGGCTGGCGGATCCCTCCGTTCCGGATGCAGCTGCCAACAGCCATGACGACAGAAGCCCAGGCCGCTGGCCGTTG
Source organism: uncultured Geobacteraceae bacterium (assembly GCA_937958075.1). Lineage (GTDB taxonomy): Bacteria > Desulfobacterota > Desulfuromonadia > Desulfuromonadales > Geopsychrobacteraceae > Pelovirga. Next base: position 7,329 of record CALFFB010000144.1, read on the forward strand.
CCGGACCAGGGGGAGGTGACAGCGCCCGACAGGGACACAGGAAATGTGCCGTTTTCAAAAACCACGGCCGTGCGTGAGTCGCAGGGTTTTTACCCCGGGAGCCGGGGTGCCTGCGCACCGGAGCCGGCCGCAGAGGCCGCAGAAGCCGCAGAAGAGCAGCCGTTTCCGCGGCAGTCCGCACCACTGATGA
>CALFFB010000145.1 GCA_937958075.1 uncultured Geobacteraceae bacterium
GTACCTGCTACGGCAGCACTGACAAAATCACCGAAACCTCAGCACGTCCGTTTGTAGAAGGACTCATAAAGAGGGGGCATTTGTCAGTGCTACGGCATAGCAACTTGGTGGTTGGAAATTCAGCCGGGGACCTCAGTAAATATCTGATACGGGATGGAATGTACTCAGGAGGAAACTATCAAGCATGGATAGAGCTGTATGATTATAATTTACACCAACTTGAGGTTTATTGGCAACATTATGGAGGGAAACCGACTCCAAAGCTCAAACGATATACCGCTCACGTAACAACGTCACTCAGGAACAGTCATCAGCTTGTCAGGCACACGCAACTGGCAGTCAGCCAGAAATCAACACGGTACTGTGACCACAGTGATCTTGAGGTGATCAAGCCGTGGTGGGATGAACAGACAGCCTTAAGACAACTATTCAGAATGTCGATGAGTGGCGCCGAATACGACTACCGTCTGATGATAGACTCGCATGGCCTCACAAAAGAAGACGCTGCCGATGTTCTACCAAAAGCAACAGCCACCGAACTTTGGCTAACCGGAGATCGGAATGCTTGGCTCAACCTGAAAGCGCAACGGCTGGATAACAGCACCGGTAAAGCATCGAGGCAGATGCAGGAACTGATGAAATTGATTCCGTGGGAGGTGATCGAATGACTGAACACGAATGCAAACACGGACAAGTCAACAAAGACGTTTTCTTATACGAGAATAATCTTCCAGATGACATGCCTTGCCCCAAGTGCGGTGGCCAGTGGGATTGCGTGGCAGTACAAGGAAACCGTAACGTCGTCGTCTGCGGCGATTGCGACGCGGTAATTCCTGAAGATGAATACATACAAGCCAACAGGGTATTAGCCAAAGCCAGAGTGGAGGTAGATACGTGAGTACACCGACGACGCTTTTGATTGACCAGATACTTGATACCGACAACCCGGATATAGATCAAGAACAGATAGATTGCGCCTGTTTGCACCGTCTCAAATTTTTGTGCGGAGATTACGGCGACGATGGAGCGCGGGCACGAAAGCTGTTCGACATTGCAGCGGATATGATCGACATGATTGGGGGGCCAGTATGAAAAACGAAATCGAATGGTGCGACGCCATGCACGAAACGCCGCTTGAGCTGGCCGACTGTGATCTGCTGCGCACGGATGATGTTTTGTGCCTGATGAGCGACGGAACAATGACCGTTTGCTGGTACGACATTGAGGATGACCTGTGGGTCGAAGCATGGGGCGAAAAGGCAGTGGCGATGGCGAGCGAAAAGGGATGGAGGTAGAGGGATGAATATAAGTGACCGTGTTGTCAGTCTCCCGAAATGGGCGCAAAACTACATCCGGGGTCTAGAGGAAAGAGTTGCCAGAGCAGAGGCGACAATCCCGTGGACTGAACCAGGCATGGAGTGGTTCACGCTGCTTAAAGACTCCGAGCCCGAAACAATTTTCCTTTGCGACAGAACCGGTACGCGGGCTATCGCCACCATTGGCAAGGGAGATCGCGTATTTGTTGGCCGGGCATGTGGAAATTAACAGTTCATGGGAGATATAGTGATGAATCTAGTAGACATGTATTGCGAAGATAATGGCGTAGAAATGCCACCGGGGAATGTACAAGATGCTGTCAACAGGTGGGCGATAGAAAAGATCACCCAACTCCGCGCCGAGGTTGAGCGATTGAAAAAGATTAAAAAACAACCGGACTGCGTTGACTGCGTTGACTGCGGCCACGTACTGACTGAGGTGCGGCCCGGAAAGCATCAGTGTGACTGGTGTGAGTTGGAAAGAGAGAATCAGCAGCTTAAAACTGCGATCCTAAAAACGCTTGAAGAGAACGGACATTTAGCAGACGGTGACAACTGTACATTGATATCACTCAAACAAGCGATTGGCGCTGTATAACAGGAAATAGACAGTCCGCATAAACCAATATCTTAATGAGGAACCCAATGACCACAGCAGAAATGATCCCTGTCAGCAAGCAGCTCCCTGAAAACGGTCAGGACACCATCGTCTTAGTCGCGTCAGGATATGGCGGGCACTACTACACCACTGCCCGTTACGTCCAAAAATTCGCAGAACATGCAGAGGACTACTGCGATCCAGAATGTGACCCCGACTGGCTGGACCGGGACGAGCACGGCAACGAGTACGCCCCGGAAGGTTGGTATGAGATCACAATCGAAGGCGAATACGAAACGAAAATAAACAGCGGAACCGTTGTCCGGTGGATGCCTCTACCAAAAATCACGGAGACAGCACCATGAAACGACTGATCTGCCTACTCATAGGCCATAAAACAGCCTACATCAACAAAGATTACCGTTGTCCAGTGATGATCTGCCAGCGGTGCGGGAAGGAGTGGAGGTAGAGTGATGAGTAAAAGCGAATGCGTTTGTCAGAGTGGTTGGATGTGTCCTGGTTGTGCTGACCAGCTCCGCGCCGAGGTTTACGAACTGAGACAGGCACTCAGTTGGGCGCTCGAATTTATCGACGCTATCCCATGTGACTGCACCAGTAAGGTGGACATGCCAGGATTCGACAGGGACTACGTTGAGAAACTTATTAGCGGTGGAGATTGACTATGAGTTATTGCCTTGTATGCCTATATGCTTGCCAACAAAATGCTTGAAGCCAGAGGGGAGGTCGAAGGATGAGTCCTTACCCAAAATGGATATGCCACGACTGCGGAGTAAAGCACGGGCGCAGAGTACCTGAGA
>CALFFB010000146.1 GCA_937958075.1 uncultured Geobacteraceae bacterium
CCCTCCAGCTTTATGCCCGCCACGTCGAGCCGCCACGACAAAGACCCTTTTCGGATATGACGTGACAACTACTTCTTGACATAAATGCCACGGCAGGAGCAGAATTCCGCCCATGCAGCCGAAACCTGCTTCCAGCAAGCAGGTGCGGGGGACCCACTTATTGGGGCGAATTTTTACGTCATCATTACGCCAGATGCCGTGAAATAGGGTACTTTCAAGCCCGAGCCCGTCAGCTAACCTCGCAGGCATTTGAAAGGGCAGGCCGCTCTTCCAGCCAACGGCGGTGTTCTGTCGCCGTTTTGCCCTGAATGGACACTGTTCTGCGTCATTTCCTCCGGCTTCGACCGGATGACGCAGGATGAAATTTCAGGAGTCTTGCGTGAAGATCCTTATTGTCGGCAGTGGTCAGGTCGGTTTTTTTCTGTGTGAACGCTTTTCCCGTGAGGGGCACGAGGTGACCCTGGTTGACCATGACCAGGATGCCGTCGATCGGGCCCAGGATCGCCTCAATGTTCTCGGTGTTGTCGGCAACGGTGCCAGCGCTGAAATCCTTGAAGAGGCCGGCATTAAAAATGCGGATATCTTTATCGCCGTCACCAACACCGACGAAGTCAATATTCTCGCCTGCCTGCTGGCCCGCGAGTACCGGGCCAAAGTCCTCGTCGCCCGCACCCGCAATATCGAATTCACCACCCAGAAAGCGATCCTGTCCAAGGAAAAACTGGGTATTGATCTGCTCATCAACCCGGAAGATGCCGTAGCCGAAGAACTGTCCAGGCTGGCCCATAACTCCAAGGCCTTTGACGTCGTTGAATTTGCGGCGGGAGATATCCTCTTTCAGGGATACCGGATCGGTGCCGACAGCCCCCTGTGTGGCCTGAGCATGGCGGAACTGGGAGAATTACGGGGGATTTATCGGTTTATCGTGGTCGCCATCAGTCGCGGGGACAGAACCATCATTCCACGCGGCGAGGATACCGTTCAAGCCGGAGATCAGATTTATGTTTTTACCGTAAAAAAAGAACTGCCGGCCCTCAATTATCTGCTGCAGTCCGCTGCTGACACGGGAAAAGTCTCGCGTCGCGCTTTTGTTCTCGGCGGCGGACGTATCGGCCTGCAGGTGACAAAAAAGCTGGAACAGGGGCAGCTGCACCTGAAACTCATTGAACGCGATGTCACCCGCTGCAACAAGCTCGCGGAGCAACTGGCCAGGGCCGTCGTTATTCACGCCGACGGCTTTGATATTGCGACCCTGCTCGACGAAGGGCTGGAGGATGCCGGTGTCTTTATTGCCGTCACCGACGATGACAAAACCAACATCCTGACCTGCCTCCTTGCCCGTCAGCACCGGGTCCGCCGCACCCTGGCCCTGGTCAGTCAGCCCGAACTGATCAAGCTGGCATCAGAGCTGGGGATTGACGCCTGCATTTCGCCACGGCTGGCGGCAGCCGGAGCGATCCTGAAATTTGTCCGCCGGGGCGATATTGTTTCCATGGCCGCCCTGGAAGGGAACAATGCCGAGGTTCTGGAACTTGACATGCGCCCGGACAGCCCCCTGTTCAACAAGCCCCTCGCTGATCTGCATTTTCCCAAAGGGGCGATCATCGGTATGATCATTCGTGAAAACAGCTACGACATTCCAACGGGTGCCAGTCGTCTGCAACCGGGAGATCGGGTGATCGTCTTCGCCCTGCCGGAAGCTGTTGCCAGGGTCGAAAGGTTTTTCGCCTGAGATGAATCTGCTTCTGACCTTTCGCCTGCTCGGCGGACTGCTGCTCTTTCTCAGTGCGTCCCTGCTGCTGCCTCTTCCCTTTTCCTGGTACTACGCCGACGGGGCCTGGTCGTCCTTCGTCCTCTCGGCCCTGGTCTGCGCCGGCACCGGCGCCGGGCTGTTTCTCGGCTGTCGCAGCAGCAAGGAAATGTCCCTGCGTGAAGGCTTCGCCATCGTCGCTCTGGGCTGGAGCGCATTTGCCGCATTCGGCGCCCTGCCCTATCTGTTTTCCGGAACCATCGCCCTGCCCCTTGATGCCCTGTTTGAAACCATGAGCGGCTTCACCACCACCGGCGCAACCATCCTCACCGACATCGAGATTGTCCCGCCAAGCGTCCTCTTCTGGCGGGCCCTGACCCAGTGGCTGGGAGGCATGGGATTCATTGTCCTCTCCCTTGCCATCCTGCCGATGATGGGCATCGGCGGCATGCAGCTGTTCAAGGCGGAAATGCCCGGCCCGACGGCAGATCGTCTCAAACCACGGATTCAGGATACCGCCAAACTGCTCTGGGGGATCTATGTCCTGCTGACTGCATTCCAGACGGTTCTCCTGATGTTCGGCGGCATGACTTTCTTTGATTCACTCTGCCACGCCTTTACCACTCTGGCGACAGGGGGATTTTCACCCCGCAATGCCTCCGTCGGCGCCTACAACAGCGCCTATTTCGACTGGGTGATTTCCCTGTTCATGCTGCTGGCGGCTATCAACTTTTCCCTCTATTACCTGGCGCTGCGAGGACGTTTGCGCGACGCCTGGCGCAATGAAGAATTACGTATCTACCTGGTCCTGGTGGCAGGTATCGTTCTGCTGGTGATGTGGTCCAATCACGGAACTGTTTACAGCTCCATTGCCGACAACGTGCGCTACAGTGTCTTCCAGGTGGCTTCCATCATCAGCACCACCGGTTTCGGCACCGCGGACTATGGCCAATGGCCGGCAGCCTCCCAACTGCTGCTGCTGTTCGCCATGGTTGTCGGCGGCTGTGCCGGATCAACCGCCGGCGGCATCAAGGTCGCACGGTTGCTGCTGCTGCTCAAACATGCCCAGGTACAGATCTATCGTCTCATTCATCCCCGTGCTGTGCGCCTGGTCAAGCTCGGCAGCAAACCCGTTGATCGCGATGTCATGCACTCCATTCTCGGTTTTTTCGCCGTCTGGATGGGGGTGTTTTTCGTGGCAACCCTGTTGATGGCGGCAGCGGGACTCGACATGATCTCGGCCGCAGGTTCAGTTGTCGCCACCCTGGGCGTTGTCGGCCCCGGCTTCGGCAGTGTCGGCCCCGTTGAAAATTACGCTCATATTATCCCCTTCGGTAAAACCGTACTCATCTTGTGCATGCTTTTGGGGCGCCTGGAACTCTTTACCGTGCTAGTGCTGCTGGTTCCCTCCTTCTGGCACCGCTGACCCCACGACCCACCGGTCGCTCCCCCAGACCACCCGCGCCCGACCCGGACGCAACAACACCCCCTTCATCAACCCTCATATCATGATGAGTCTGGACTGCCTCGTCGCCAACGTGATCGTATCTACGATGGATTATCGTTGTATCTTTTTTATATTTTTTACCTTGACATGTCTGTTTGTGGAATCTATAAACGATTTCACACACCACTTAAGGAGGTTATATGAAAAAGATATTGTCCACCTTTTTACTATTAATAGCATCTCTGCACGCACAACCCATCCACGCGGCTTTAAGCGATTACTTTGTCACGACCGACTGGCTGGCGGAGAATCAGGATCA
>CALFFB010000147.1 GCA_937958075.1 uncultured Geobacteraceae bacterium
AAAAATAAAAGCCAGCTCTTGACCACAACCTCAGACCCCCATTGCCCACATGGTGCAGTGGGGGTTTTTGTTATTCGTAAGATCGGGATTTCCATTCCAAGGGACGCTTTATAGCCATCCCTGGCCGCTCGAAAGTCGCCATCCAGGCGACTTGACGCCCTTATCATGGAAACCCCGATCTTACGATTTTGGAAAAGGATGGAGCACCACACCGTTAACCGGCGGTGGTCAGGGGCAGGTCGCAGGGGGGGATGATCCCCTGCTTCTCCGCACGATCGAGCAGGTAACGGATGGCGGCCAGGCCGGCATCGCCCAGATCGCGGGAAAAATCGTTGACATAGAGGTCGATGTGCCGGCGGGTGACCTCGTCATCGAGTTCCTGGGCGTGGCGGCGGATGTAGTCACGCACCGCCTCGGGGTGGGCGTGGGCGTAGTCGATACTGGCACGCAGGGCGCTGTCGATACGATCTGTCAGGGCTGTGCCCAGGGAGCGTTTGGCCAGGATACCCCCCAGGGGGATGGGGTGACCGCTGTCCTCTTCCCACCATTGCCCCAGGTCCATCAACTGCTTCAGGCCATATCGGGGATAGGTGAAACGCGATTCATGAATGATGACACCGGCGGCGGCACGCCCTTCCTTGACGGCCATCATAATCTGCTCAAAGGGGAGCACCAGCACCTCGCCGATGTCCGGCAGGCACAGCTGCAGGAGCAGGTTGGCCGTGGTCAGGCGCCCCGGTATGGCGATGGTCCGTCCTTTTAAATCCGCCACCGAGGCGGCGTCGCGGGTGATGAGCAACGGCCCGCAACCACGCCCGAGGGCGCTGCCGCTGCGCAACAGACAATAATCCCGGCGCAGATGGCCGAAGGCGTGGAAGGAGATCTTGGTCAGATCAAGGGCCGCGTCAAGGGCCAGCTGATTGAGGGTTTCCACATCCTCCAGACGCTCGCGAAAGCGGATGTCGGCACCGGGGACCTTGCCATGCACCAGGCCGTAGAAGATGAAGGTGTCGTTGGGGCAGGGGGAATAGCCCAGGGTCAGTTCGCGCATTGACCTACTCCATGTGTACTATGCAACAGAATTTCAGGCACAGGTTCAGGATTCCTGTTCCAAGGGACACTTTGCGCC
>CALFFB010000148.1 GCA_937958075.1 uncultured Geobacteraceae bacterium
CTACAAAACCTGCAACCGACTGCGTACATAACGTTCCAGATCAGGGCGCAGGCCGGAGACGGCAAGGGCGGATTGATAGGCCTGCCTGGCCTGCGCGGACGCCCCCTGCTGCTCAAGGCAGATCCCGAGTCCCAGCCACCACAAGGCTTCCTGCGGGCGAAACTGCAGCAGGCGAACGTACAACTTTGCGGCAGCTTCATAGTCACGTATTTCCTGAAGCAAGGCTGCCAGCAGGGCATGATATTCCGCATCGGCGTCAACAGCCGGCTGCGGCGCATGCTGCAGCAGGGCAACGGCCTCTTCCGGACGCTGTTGCTGCAGCAACTGTTGAGCATAAAGCTTGCGCAGCAATGGCTGTTCCGGCTGGCGCGCCAGACCAGCGCGCAGTACCCCGGCGACATCTTCCGGCGCCCTTTGTTCAAGCACGGAAATCAGTTGCAGCCGCGCCGACAGCAGATCCGGATTGAGGCGCAGGGCTTCCTGGAAATAGCTCAGGGCGCTGCCGACATCCCCCCGCTGGAGATCCTTCAGGCCACGCTGGTACGAAACCTGGTCCGCAGGCAGTTGCGGTTCGCTGCGCCTGACCACCGGTGGCGGCACCACCCTGGTTTGAGCTGCAGTTTCGACCACATCAACCGCTGCGATTGTCGGTACCTTGTCCCGGTCTGCCCTGGGTGATGTCTCCGGCGGCTGGCTGTCGGCTTGCCTTAAATCGTCCTGATCCGGTGTCAACGGCAGTTTGTCCGGCGCCACTGGAGCATCAACCTCAACCATGACCAGATCGGAAGAATCCGGTGTCATTTCCTCAGCCTGTGGCGACTGCTCCGCCACCACCGGCAGGGACTCAATTTCCGGCACTCTGGCTACGGGGACGCGCACCGGGGTGACGGTCGCCTGGCTGTCCCCCGCATCTCGAGGCAACGGCTGGTAACGCCACAAACCACCAATCACCAGAACCAGAACCCCCAGGGCACCCAGAGCCAGCAGCAGACGCTGTAGACGAAAACCGCGCTGCTGCGGTAGCGATGCGTCGACAGTGGAGGTGTCTCCTTGCCGATGACGCTCGTTGAGATCACGCAGCATGTCGTTGAGCAGGCTCATCGCAGCACACTCCAGGTTGCGATCAGGGCGATGACGATGGCCAACAGACCGCCAAAGCGTAACATCAGACCGGCAGGAGCCGCAGTTTTTATCTCGGTCGTTCCACTGAAATCACGTACTGCGGCGGCGGCCATGCGGCCGGTGATCTGCCTGCTGCCCTTGCCGTAAGCCACCAGCAACGCTTTGTGCGCCAACTGGTTGAGAATTCTTGGAACCCCACCGCTGGCAGCCGCCAGGCGACGGATGGCGGCAGCGGAGAAGACCCGCCCTCCCCCATGGCCGGCAACATGCAGGCGATGATGCAGGTAAGAACCGACCTCATGGGTTGCCAACGGCGCGATATCACAAGAAAAAGAAATACGCTGGCGCAACTGGCGCAGATCGGGTGCCGTCAGGCGCTGTTTGAATTCCGGCTGAGCGAAAAAAACAATGTGCAGCAGCTTTTCCTTCTCCGTTTCCAGATTGCTCAGCAGCCGCAACGCCTCCAGACTGCGGTGCTCCATGGCCTGGGCCTCGTCGATGAGAATCACCATGGGACGGTTAGCGCTTTTCAGGCGCACCAGTTCCCGTGCAATCAACCGGGAAAGCTGCTGCAGGGTAGCGTTATCCGCCACTTCAAGACGCAGATCTTCGGCGATGGCACGATACAGTTCGACAGGTGACAACAGGGGATTGGGCAGATACGCCGTGGCGCAGGAATCTTCGAGCAGTTGCAGCAGTCGCCGGCAGAGAAGGGTTTTGCCGGTACCGACCTCACCGGTCACCTGGATGAAGCCCTCACCGTCCTTCAGGGCCAGCAAAAGGACGTTCAGAGCCTGCTGATGCCCGTCGTAACGGTAGAAAAAACCGGGATCGGGGGTCAGGGAGAA
>CALFFB010000149.1 GCA_937958075.1 uncultured Geobacteraceae bacterium
AAACGTCAAAACAAAAGAGCCGGCAATCGGTATGGTTGATCGCTACGAAAACTGTTTGAGCGTAGCGAGTTCTTTTCGTGAGAGAAGCCATGCCGATTGCCGGGCACCATTAAAAAATCTCTTCAGCACAGGATCAGGCGTCCAGCCTCATTCCTTCACGTATCGCCCTCGCTAATGTTTCCACCTGCTCCGCCCTGTACTCCACCCGCGCCCCATGCCCCCACACCGGCGCAGGCCAGGCCGGGTCGTCCTTTGTTCGACCGACATGATGCAGATGCAGCTGACTGACCATATTCCCCAGAGCGGCGATATTGAGCTTGTCGAAGGTGAAATAATCGGTCATCCAGCAGGATAAGCGATGGGATTCCTCCCACAACTGCCGACGATCTTCATGGCCTAGATGGTGAATTTCCGTCACCGCCTCCCGTCGCGGCACCAGAATCAGCCAGGGATACAGGGCATTGTTCATCAGCAGCAGGTTACACAGGGGCAAGCTCAAAACCTGAAAGGTATCGCGCTCAAGGCGCGGGTCGAGAAGAAACATTGAGATTCCTGTCAGCTGGTGAAACAGCGGGGGCGGTTGGATTTGCCGTCGGGGCGTTCTGTCGCCTGGATGGCGACAGTCGAGGGGCCAGGATGGCGAAAAGCGTCCCCAGAGGCGAATTCAGCAGCCTCCGCTGCAATAAAAGCACATCCCCCTGCGGCAAAAACCAGTCATCCGGCCGTCAATTCCCAGCACTGATGGATGCGGGGATTACGAGCAAAATCCAGCGGCAGGGTTACGGCGCTGATATCCTGCGGCTGAAAGGCGGCAAGGGCGTCGACATCCATCCTGAAGGAGCGCAGATTGGTGGAAAACAGCAGCCGGCCCCCCGGCGTCAACAGCTTCATAGCATCCCGGATCAGGGACACATGGTCACGCTGGACATCGAAACTATCGGTCATGCTGCTCGAATTGGAAAAGGTCGGCGGATCGAGGAAGATCAGATCGTAGCGCCCTTTGGCGTATTTCAACCACTGCAGACAATCGGCCTGAACCAGCTCCTGTCGGGTGCTGTCAAAACCGTTGAGCTCAATATTCTTCCGGGCCCAGTCCAGATAGGTCCGCGACATATCGACAGTCGTGGTCTTGACCGCGCCCCCTTTTAACGCATGAACCGTGGCCGTGCCGGTATAGGCAAAGAGGTTGAGAAAGCGCCTGCCGACCGCCAGAGCCTGAATGCGTTGCCGGGTCAGGCGATGATCGAGAAACAGGCCGGTATCGAGATAATCGCTCAGATTGACCAGAAACCGGCAGTTGCCTTCGCGCACCTCCTTGAAGAGGCCGCGCCGGGCCTGCTTTTCGTACTGCTGCGTCCCCTTCTGGCGCTGGCGGACCTTCAGATGAACCTTCTCCGGCGGCAGATCGAGCACCTGCGGCAGAGCGTCCTGTACCTCCTGCAGGCGGCGAGCCGCCTTGTCCTCATCGACACTTTTGGGCGCCCGGTATTCCTGCAGATGCACCTCGTCGCCATAGAGATCAACGGCCACGGCATATTCCGGCAGATCGGCGTCGTAGAGGCGATAACAGTCGATCCCCTCCTGCCCCGCCCATTTGCGCAATTTCTTCAGGTTCTTCTCCAGGCGGTTGGCGAACATCCGCGCCCCGTCCGACAGAGGCTTGCGCACCGCCCGCCCGGCACCCTCCTCCAGGGACTGCCAGCGGTTGCCCGCATCCAGCTCAAACTGCAGCAGCTGACACTTCAGGGCGCCGTTGTAGAGGACATGGATTTTCCCCGCCCGCAGACCGATACTGCGTCCGAGTTGCGGCTCCGAGGTGATGATCGCTGCCCGCCACCCCCGGCAGTGCCGCGCCAGCATCTCACCCAGCTGATTGTACAGGCGGGGCAGCTCATCACGCCGGCCCAGACGTTCACCGTAAGGAGGATTGGCCACCACCAGGCCTGTTGTCATGCCGGCGGGCAGCGTAAAATCAGCCAGGGTCCGTTTTTCAAAATGTACCCTGTCGGCTACCCCGGCATTTGTCGCGTGTTCCCAGGCGGCGCGAATGGCGCGACTGTCACTGTCGTAACCGACAATGGCTCCCCCAGGCCGGGCAAGGCCCGTCTCTCGCCGCTGGTGCGCCTCATTCAGCAAAGCTTGCCAGGTCGCGGCGTCGTGCTGCTTCCAGCCTGAAAAACCATAGTAGGGGCGATACAAACCCGGCGCCGTATCGGTGGCCATCAATGCCCCCTCAACGGGCAGGGTGCCCGATCCGCACAGGGGATCGACCAGAGCCCCGCCCTTTTCGCACATCTGTGGCCAGCCGGCGCGCAGCAGTATGGCCGCCGCCAGATTCTCCTTGAGGGGCGCGTTCACACCATCGTCGCGGTAGCCCCGGCGGTGCAGGCTCTCCCCCGACAGATCGAGGCTCAGGCTCGCCCGGTCGCGGTGCAGATAGAGGTTCAGACGGATGTCTGGCCGTTCCATAGCCACCGACGGACGTTCGCCGCAGCGCGCGCGGAACTGATCGACAATGGCGTCCTTGGTTTTCTGGGCGATAAAACGGGAGTGGGTCAGGGTCGACTGGCTGACGGCGCAATCCACCGCCAGGGTTCCGCCAGCCTCAAGATGCCGTGACCAGTCGACACCCTGCACCCCGGCGTACAGTTGCTCGGGGTCGGCGGCGGCAAACTCCGCCAGGGGCAGCAGCATCCGGCTGGCCAGCCGCGACCACAGGCAGACATAAAGAGCATCGCGCAGGGAACCGGAAAACCGCACCCCGGCCCGCACCTGTTTGACCTCGGTCATGCCGAAGTGTTCAAGTTCCTGCGCCAACAGGGGCTCAAGGCCCAGGGCGGCGGTCGCAAAAAACGGGTGGTGCTGTTCATTCATGGCAGACTTCTTGGCTTTCGCATGTCTATGCTGTTGGGTACAAGGTGCAAATTGAGGATCAATGTTGCTGTCATATTTACAGGAAGCAGG
>CALFFB010000150.1 GCA_937958075.1 uncultured Geobacteraceae bacterium
GGATGGACTCCGTAAGGCATGTCTTTGAGCCTGTTCATTGAGGTGTTCTTTCAGTTCTCTTTAGCCCCCTCTTGCGTTTCAACGCCCTTTTTTTATGCCTACCGGAAGATATCAAACACAAAAAACATTGCAGTGAACAAAATTCCTCAGTAGAATGTATCGCAATTGCATTGCAAAGAGGAACAGACATGAAATCTTCAACTATCCCGTCTTTAAGAGTCGAACCGGAGCTTCGTCAAGCTGCTGAGAATGTTTTGCACAATGGCGAGACCCTGTCCAGCTTCATGGAAAAATCTCTGCGAGCAGGGATTCAACACCGCAGGATCCAGCAAGAATTTATTGCGCGTGGGCTGGCATCCCGAAATGAAGCTCAGCGGACAGGAGAGTATTTTAGTGCAGAAGATGTCTTTGACGAAATGGAAGGGATTCTCGCTAAATCGGAAGAGAAAATCGACAAGTGAGTTATCAGATTCGTTTTTCCAAGTCCGCCAGGGAAGACCTGCTTCGCCTTTATGGCTTTTTAGTTGAGCAAGATATTGCTGCAGCCAGAAAGGCACTAGATGCAATTCGTAAAGGCGTCGAATTCCTCCGAGACATTCCCTTCACTTGCCGTAAGGCCACATCAGAAGACCCCTTGCTTCGAGAATTGATTATCTCCTTTGGTGCAAGGGGCTATGTTGCTCTTTTTGAAATTGAGAACAACAAAACGATTACAATTCTCGCGGTCAGACACCAGCGCGAAGAGGACTTTCACTAATGAATTGCAGAATATCGCCCCGGAAGCTCTGTGTAATTGTTCCGTGCCGACCTCCGGCGTGAAATCCACGGGTACATGCCGGGGTGTCCCTGGACCGACCGTGCCGCCTTAAAAGTAACCTGCCAGCACCCTGGCGATCTCTTCTAGCACTTTCACATCATTCTGCACAAAGTCGGCAACGGACTTCTCATCGGCTCCTTTGCGTGAAATCTGAATGGCTCCATTTGCCTTGCTGTCATGGATCAAGGGCACGCTGATGATTTTCTGGATGGGCTGCTGGGGCACCGTGTCGAGCCTGACCTGTTCAAAGATCACGGCGTGGGGCTCGGCGGCAAACTGGTTGTTGATAAATGAGCGGTTGCCACGCACGGTCTTTGCTGCCAGGGCGTTGTGGGCCGACAGGGGGATGCAGCCGGCCTTGCCGAGCTTCTGCGGCCAGAGAAAGCAGAGCATGTTGGGGTTGTTGCTCTGCAGGACCAGCAGGGCGACTTCGTCGTGGCTGACGCGGAAGGCTTTGGCCAGGGCCTGGACGGTGGTGTGCAGGCGCTCGTCGGTGGATGTCAGTTCCGCCAGGCGGGCGTTGAGCTTCGCGCAAAACTCGTCGAGTTTCATGGATCTCTCCTGGTGATGTTACAGGGAAGAAAAATCGGTCGTGACCCTGTCGATTAAATGGTCAGGCAGAAAGCGTCTGGCGTACTCCTTGTACAGCCCCGAATTGTAGAAAAATTTGACGATATCGCGATCGATTTCATCGTCCCTGGCCATAAAGTAGAGGATTTTCATGGCCGAGGAAAGGGGATTTGGTTCTTTATAGGGGCGGTCGGCGGCGGTGAGGGCCTCGAAGATATCGGCCACCGCCAGAATGCGCGCCTCGAAACTGATGGCGTCGCCGGCCAGCCCCTGGGGGTAGCCCTTGCCGTTGATTTTTTCGTGATGATTGCCCGATATCTGGGGGATGTCGCGGTATTTTTTTGGAAAGGGCAGGGCGTTGAGAATATCGACGGTGATCTTGGCGTGATCGTTGATGATGGCCCGCTCTTCACTGGTCAGGGTGCCTTTGCGGACGCTTAAACGGTGGGCTTCGTCCGGTGTCAGCAGATAAAAGCTGCGGCTGCCGATACGGTAGGGTTCTGTTGCCAGGCGGGCGATGGTTTCGGCCTTTTCGTCTGGGAGAAATTCGCTGCCCCGATTGGTCTGCTCGATCAGGTCGCCAAGCTCCTGCAGGTGCGCCAGGTGGTCTTCTTTTTCGGCATCGCTGATCTCTTTTTTCAGACAGGCAATCTCACAGGACTGTCTGATGTTTTGCAGTCGGGCCTGAACCAGCTCAATGCCGTCATGCAGGCCGTGGAGCTTGGTGGCTTTGTCGACCACATGTTCGGGGGTCGCCAGTTTGCCGATATCGTGCATCAGGGCCGCGAACTTCAGTTGTTTAAAGTCCTCGTGGGCAAAGGTACGATCATTGAAAGTGGTCCGGTCTTTGTGGATGGCGGAAGCAAGCATCATGGTCATGTCGACCATACGCTTGATGTGACCAGCGGTGTAGGGGGATTTTTTTTCGATGGTAAAGATAATGCTTTTCAGAAAGGCTTCCAGCAGGGTTTCGAGATCATGAATCAGGGTCGCGTTGGTGATGGCAACGGCGGCCTGGGACGCCAGGGACAGGCACAGCTGTTCGTCCTCGCTGGTGAAGGCGATGCTGTGGCCCTTCTGTTGTTTGTTGAGGAGCTGTAAAACGCCGATGATGTCCTGTTCATGGTTTTTCAGGGGAATGACCAGCATGGAGCGTGAGCGGTATCCCGTTGAGGCGTCGAACTTTCGGGTGCCGTCAAAGTTGAAACCCGCTGCGGTATAGACATCGGGAATATTGATGAGAACGTCATCAAGGGCGCAGGTGGCAGCGACCAGAGAGCGGTTGGGCGCGCCATCGTCCAGGTACAGGGGCAGGGGCGGCCAGCTGATGGGGTCGCCCAGGCCGCCCATGCGGATGCCGAGGGAGTCGGTCTGGGCGACCTGAAAATGCAGGTAGTTGTCGCGCCGCAGGTAAAGGGTGCCACCATCGGCGCCCGACATCTTTTTGGCTTCGGTGATGATCATTTCGAGGAGAGCGTCAAGGTCGTTCTGGGCGGACAGGGCGGTGCCGATGCGGTTGAGGGTATCGACGTGGCTCTTGCCGGTTGGCTGAGGAGTCAGCAGGTTGCCGGTAGCGTAGCTGATATCTTCGCCGCCATGGAGAATGTGGATGAAACCGAGGGACTGGAGTTCCCGGGTGATTTCCGCTGCGTACGAGGGTTTCAAGTGGGCGATGTAGATCGGCAGAGCGTCGCGGTTCAGGGCGCAGGTGGCGGCCTTCAGGCCCTGCGGCGTGAAATGCCGGCTGGCGTCGGCCAGGGGCTGCAGGCGATTGGGGAAGGAGACGTCAACGATGACCGCGGTGACATCAGGTGTGGTGTTCAGGTAATGCCAGAGGCCGGGGTGGTCGCTTGTATCCGAGGTGAAAAGTACGGCTGCCTTGTCTTTGCGGATTTCGTAACCGCAACAGGGAACGGTATGGTGAGCCGGAATCGGGGTCAGGGTCAGGCCATCGACCTGGATGGGAACAAAGGGGGTCACCGGAACAAAATCGACGGCTCTGGTGTCGTTCAGGGTCAGCTTCAGTGAGCTGAAATCCGGCCAGATGTCCCAGTTGAACAGATGTTTTTTTACCGCTTCCAGAGTTTCCGGCAGGCCGTGCAGGCGCAGCGGTTTGGTGCGCCGGTCAAAGAAATTATCGATGATAAAGGCGCTGTCAAGCAGGTGGTCGAGGTGGGAGTGGGTAAAGAAAATATGGTCGATGTGAACGGCATCGTCCCCCAGGGCGGTAAGGATGTTCCCGGCGTCGATGACCACATGCGGCGAGGGCTGCAGGCAGGTGGTTGCAAAGCCACCGGCGCTGCGCCCGCCGTGCGCTCCGAGAATGCGTAGGCTGTCCATGGTTTAACTCCTTTGCGGGCCTGGGGGCTCTTTCCATTATGTGCTTATTTGCTGGTGTGGGTGAACGAAGCGTCCCAGGTATCAGGTGGTGGCTCGATCAGCAGATGTTCGATACGGTCCAGATACAGGCGATACAACGGATACTCGGGCTGCTGTTGGTGCAGATGGATGAACAGCTGTCTGGCCGTGGCAAAATTCCGTTCTCGGTAGCAGTACAGGGCCTGATGGTAGTGTTCCAGCTCTGCTTCAACGGCGGGTTCCAGCTGGTCGGTCATGCCCAGGGGTTCGTAGAGGGTGACGGGCCGGTCCTTGCCCTTGACCCGCACCCTGTCGAGTTCGCGGTAAACCATGTCAGGAACCAGCTCTTTGGTGTGCTCGCTGACGATGATTGTGACGCCATACTCTTTGGTCAACCCTTCCAGACGTGATCCCAGATTTACGGCATCACCAAGGACCGTGTAGGCCATGCGGAATTCGGAGCCCATGTTGCCGACGTTCATTGGTCCGCTGTTGATGCCGATGCCGATCTGCAGCGCCGGCCAGCCCCGCACTTTGAACTCCTGCTGCAGGCGGGGGAGGTCGGCTATCATGGCCATGCCGGCGGCAAGGGCGTGGCGTGCGTGGTCGGCGTCGTGCAGGGGAGCCCCCCAGAAGGCCATGATCGCATCTCCCATATATTTGTCGATGGTGCCGCGGTGCTGATGAATAATCCGGGTCATGGGGGTCAACAGTTGATTCATCAACAGGGACAGTTCCGTTGCTTCCATGCCTTCGGAAATGGTGGTGAAGCCGCGCACATCGGAAAACAGAACAGTCATCTCCCGCGTTTCCCCGCCAATGGCCAGATCGTCGGGGCGAGCGGCCATTTCGTCGACCAGTTCCGGCGGCACGTACTGACTGAAGGCTTTACTGATAAAGCGTTTCTGGCGCCCTTCAAAAAAATAATTCCCCAGAGTCACGACCATGAACAGAACAATCAGCACCAGCAGCGGGTAGGTCAGGCCGACGATAATCTGCTGCTGGAACAGGAAATAATAATTAGCTGTAACCGCTGCGACCATCAGCAGTACGGCTCCAACTCCTCCGGTCAGCGCGCCGCTGCGTGCGAGGAGGGTTGTCAACAGCAGGCCACCGACAAAAATCATCACGTAGGTCAGCCCTGCCTCCAGAGCCATGTCGTGGAGCATCGGATCCTGTGCCAGGATATTGTCGATGACTGTCGCGTGAACCTCGACGCCGGGGTAGACGGAGGAAAACGGGGTCGCGCGCAGGTCGAGGAGGCCTGCAGCGGAGGTGCCGATAAGCACCACCTTATCGTGCAGCCGGTCGGTGTCGCTGTTGCTGAGCAGGTCAGCCGCGGAGACATAGGGGAAGGTGTAGGCCGGCCCCCGGTAGTTGACGGTAAGCTGGCCGGTTTCGTCGGTGGGGATGAAGTGCCGGCCAAGGCCGAGGCCCAGCAGGGGGCGGTTGCCGGTGTCTGCCGGAGCGGCGTTGATGACGACGGTGTCCACGTTCTGCTTGAGGCGGGCCAGTTCGAGGGCCAGGGAGGGGTAGGGGAGGGAGTCAAAGGCGATCAGTAGCGGAACCTTGCGGACAACACCGTCAGTATCTGGAAACACATTGAAGAATCCTTCACTCAGAGCCTGTGAAACAGCCGGAACATTGAGGATAGGTCGGTAGGCAACGGGGATGCGTAGTTCGGAAAAGGTTGCCTGCGCCGGTTCCAGGCGGATACTGGCGGCGGGAAACGGACTGAGGTCGGGCTGCTTCAGGCCATCGTCGTGAAACTGAAAGACATAACCGAGCACCGACGGCAGCTCGGCCAGAGTCCGGCCGAGGGTCTGGTCATGGTCGAGGGACTCGATGTTGAGCAGCTGCTGAAGATTCTCCGGAATAAAGGCAGCCGGGTAGCGGGTCTGCAGTTGCTGCAGATAACGGGCCGGGGATGTGCGGTCTGATTCGGCAAAGACCATGTCGAGGCCGACAACTGCCGCTCCGGAGGTGCCGATGATATCCAGAAGGGTAGCTATCAGGTCACGGGGCCAGGGCCACTGGCCGAAGGCCTGCAGGCTGCGCTCGTCAAGATCGACGATCACGACCTGATCGGTCGTCGGCGCCGGGCCGCGCCAGAGAAACATCGTATCCAGAAGGCGTTTGTCAAGGTTGGACAGCAGGGGGGGCGATTGACTGCCACAGGAAAAATACAGCAGAAGGGATATCAGGATAACGAGACATCCGATGGTGAAAGGGGTGACTTTCATTCGAGAACGCCTCGCTCGCGGAAGTGGCGCCGGTGTCCTGCGATGATATCGCGCAGTGTGGTAAAGGTAATCGATAAGTTTGCTGAAGTCAATGAGCGGAAGATAATCCTTGACCCGTTGTAAAACGGGATTATATAAAGCAAAAGTAATGATTTTTTATTTATTTGCCACGCTGCTGTCGGCAGCGGGAACGAAGGGATGGGCTTCTATGGGTGTCGCTGTTTTCCTCCGTGCTGTTGGCGGCAAGGGCAGGTGTTTTCTGCTTATGCTGCTTATGCTGCCGGCCGTTGTGGGAGTCGGTGCCGTCAATCAGGTGTCAGCCCAGCCTCCGACTCCCGGTGAAGTGGGGGATACGATGCGACCGACTGTGGATATCAATACGCTGATGGAGCAGCCGCCGCCGGCCGTGCCTCTGACTCCACCGCCTCCTGTTGCCCCGCCGCCGGCCGATGAGAAGCGCGTCCGGGTCAACCATTTTGAATTTTCCGGCAACAGCCTCTTTTCCGATGCAGAACTGCAGGAGGTTGTGAAGGAGTTTGCAGGACAGGACCTGACCCTGGCAGATATCTACCAGGTGGCTGACCGACTCAGCGATTTTTTTCAGGAACAGGGTTACAACCTGACAACGGCAACGGTACCGGCCCAGCGGATGCGGGGAGGTGTTTTGCGTCTGGAGATTGTCGAGGGGAAGGTAGGGAAGGTCCTGTTTTCCGGAAATCGTCGATACTCTGCGGAGTATTTGGCAGCGCAGGTGGCACCGGTGCGGCCGGGAACCATTGTGCGTTTTGCCGATCTGGAACGGCAGGTGCTGCTGCTGAACGATTTGCCGGGGCTGGTGGCGCGTTCGGTGATGCTGCCCGGAGCTGATTTCGGTACTACGGATCTGCAGCTGACGGTTGAGGAAAATCCCGTTGCCGCATCCGTTACCGTAGATAATCATGGGCGTGAGGTGGTTGGCAAATGGCGGGTTGCCACGGATGTCACCTTCAACAATCCCCTTGAATACGGTGATGTTCTTGGTCTTGGGTATACCCATTCCCAGTCGGGGCTGCTGCGGCAGGGGCGTATCAATTACGGGCTCCCCCTGGGAACGGACGGCTGGCGTTTGAACATGAATTACGCCCGTGCCGAATATGATGTCGGCAAGGAATTTTCCCGCCTGAATATCAGCGGCATCAGCGAAACCGCACGGGTACAGATAACCTCCCCGCAAATCCGCAGCCGCCGAACCAACCTCAACTGGGTGGTCGGAGGTGCCCGGGTCAGGGGCAGCTCAGATATCGACAATATCTCCTTAAGCGACGATACCATTGTCTATCTGGAAGCGGGGTTGAATGTCAGTCATCGTCACGATCATGGCGGCAGCAGCACCTTTTCAACCCTGGTCGCCACCAATTTTCGCTCCAATGAGGAAGGCGATGACAATAAAGCACTGCCTCCCCGGGTGGAGATTCGCGGCAGTTACGAACATCCTTTCGCCGGGGTCTGGTCGGTGCTGGTAAAGGGGGAAGCGGTGTGGGCGGCTGATCCCATGCCCGATTCCAACAAGTACAGCCTGGGTGGCCCGGCCAGCGTGCGCGGATTTGTCAGCTCAATGGAACGGGGTGACCAGGGAGGAATGGGAAGTTTGGAGTTGCGCCGGCTTTTTGTGCTGGAGCCGTTGACGTTGCAGGCCCGAGCTTTTGTCGATGCCGGTGTCGTCAACAGCAGGTCCGTTAGGGGATTCAAGAGTTCTTCGAAGAATCTGAAAAGTGCCGGATTTGGGCTGACAACCTTTGCTGCCGGACGGTACCTGGTCGATGCTGTCTGGGCAAAACCCATTGGGGGTGATGCTTCCGGTGAGGAGCGCAGTTCTCAATTATGGGTGACATTGAGCGCGATGTTCTGATAGCGCGGTTGTTTGTAACTCGGTTCAACACCTTGAGGAGCCTGTCAATCAATGAGCCTGCAATTGGGTATGTTTGAACGCTGCGGAAATTTGTTTGAGGCGATAGCCGAGTTCATTTTCGCAAGTGAAAACATGCCAATTGACAGGCGCGCGCTGTGCGAAGCTGAATAGTTACGGTTGTTTTACAGTCTGAAGAAGGGTGAGGGACTAGGGCTATGAGTAGAGCAGAGGCAGAACAGCAGAGATACTGGCGGCGGGTGAGTCTTTACATCAGAAAGCGGTGGCGCCGGATCAAGAACAGGTTTTCGCGCAATCGTGCAATGGCGCGGAAAACAGCGTCCCGCCCCTGGCGGCACGGTCTTCTCAAGCCGGTCACTTCCGGGCTGCTAGGTTCAGCCTTGCTTCTTGCCCCGCCGCATCTGCTCGCGGCACCTGTCGGTGAACAGATCGTCTCCGGCACTGCAACGATCACCCGCCCCGATGCCGTGACCACCCTGATCAATCAGCAAAGCAATAAAGCCATCATCAACTGGCAGGATTTTTCCGTCGCCCGGCCCGAAACCGTCCGCTTTGAACAACCGAACAGCAGCAGTATTGCCCTGAACCGGGTGGTCGGCAACAACCCCAGTGAACTTTTCGGACGCCTTGAAGCCAACGGCCAGGTGTTTTTGGTCAGTCCCAACGGGGTGCTCTTCGCTCCCGGCTCCGAAGTCAGCGTTCACGGCCTGCTGGCAACCACCCATGCCATCACCGATGAGAACTTCCTTGCCGGTGACTATCAACTGAAGCGCGGTGACCTTGGTACCGTTGATGCTGCTGTCATCAATCAGGGGCTGCTGGCCGCCGCCGAGCAGGGGTACATTGTGCTTGCCGGTGACTATGTCGCCAATGAGGGTGTTGTCCAGGCGCGCCTTGGCCAGGTGGCGCTAGCGGCTGGTGAACGCATCACGTTGGATCTGGCGGGGGATCAGCTCATTGGCCTGGTGGTGGATGAAGCGATCCTGTCCGCCAAAGCTGGAGTCGAGAGTTTCGGTGAGATTCACGCTGACGGCGGCAAGGTGCTGATGACCGCGCGGGTGGCGGATGATCTGCTGCGCACCGTGGTTAATAACGAGGGGTTGGTACAAGCGCAGACGATCGAAGAACACGAAGGGGAAATCTGGCTGCTGGGGGGGATGAACAACGGACAATTTACCGAGAATAATGCGGTCAGGGTTGGTGGCACTCTCGATGCTTCAGCGCCCAATGGTGGCGATGGCGGGTTTATTGAGACCAGTGCGGCGAAGCTAACATTTGATAGCGGGTTTCAGATAACAACCAGTGCACCCCATGGCCGTACCGGTCAGTGGCTGCTGGATCCCTATGATTTTACCATTGCGGCTGAGAATGGAGATATTACCGGAGCCGATCTCTCCACGGCGCTGACCAGTAATGATGTGGTTATTCAGACTCTGGAATCTTCAGTAACCTGTTCCGGGGCCACCTGCAACACAGGGACTGACAGTAACGGTGATATTCTGGTGAATGACAGTATTTCCTGGGGTGCCGCCAACGCCCTGACTCTGCAGGCTTATCGCAATATCGACGTCAATTCCAGCCAGTTCACCAGCAGCGGTGGTGGGGCAATCATCCTGGAGGCCGGTAACGACATCACTGTGTCCGGCGCCATCACCACCGGGGGCGCACCGGTCACTCTGAGCGCCAATAACAACTTTACCTCCAGCGCTACCGATACCGGCAAAATAACGGTAAACGCCGCCATTGACACCACCAACGCCGGTGCAGTTGCAGCCGGTGCCAGTATCTTCATGAGCACGAACAACGGTAATCCTGCCGTGCCGGCTATTTCTATCAATGCTCCCCTTAATGCGGGGACAGCTGGTGATATATACCTGAACGCCTCCTCCGCATCTCAGGGGATCACCCAGGCTGCCGGTACCCTGAGGGGTAACATCCTTACCCTGAATGCCGCCGGGCCGGTGGCTGTCAGTCAAACGGGGAACAGTTTCAATCAGTTGGCCGCCACCCTCACCGGCGGCACCGGCAGCACCCTGAGCATCGGCAAGAGTGTTGATGGTCCATTGACCATCAACAGCCTCTCCTCAACGGGTGCAGTAAATATTGATTTGGTTGGCGCTTTGCAGCAAAGCGGTGCTATTTCTACTCCGAGTCTTACTGTAGCCACTGAGGGGCGTATCAGCCTGAATGACGACAACAACACTGCCAGTTCCGTCAGTCTCATCCAAACCAGCGCCACGGGAGGAGAAATAGTTTTTCATAATGGTGCCGGACTCGGCATTAAATCCTTCAGTAATGCTTCGACCGTTACCGGATCCGGCGGAGGGTCGATTGTTGTTAACGCCACCGGAGGCATAGATGTCGATGGTGAAATGGCAGTTTCATCTGGTAACAGCATCTCTCTGAGCACCAGGACTGCGGATTCTATTTCACGCACTTCAGGTGCCATCACGGCCAATGTCATTCATCTACAAACCGCGTCTGGCAGCACCGGTGGCGTGGGAACCGAAGCAAACCCTGTGCTTACCAGCAGTATCGAGGGTAGTGGAGAAGCGGTGGTTCAGATCGGCACTAATGGCTCCCATGCGGTGGCCGGAGCTTTTCTTGATCACAGTGGTGATCTGCTGCTGAATAATTCATCCGCTTTTGCCGCTGATACGGCGCTCGGGTTCATGGCTTCTGGTAACCTGACCTTTTCCGCCATGGCCATCGATACCGGCAGTGCTGACCTCTCAGCTGGCGCCGGAAGCCTGCTGACCATTCCCGACGGTGCTTCTCTGACCAGTGCCGGTCATCTGACCCTGAAATCTGATCACTTGATCATCGACACAGCTGGAACATCGGGAGGCTTGATCGTCGGTACTCAGGTCCACATCCTGCCAGCGACTGCCGGTCGGCAGATCGATATGGGTAGTTTGGCGGACGATGCGACAGATGCGCTGGAAATTTCCAGTGACGAGCTGAACCAGATTACCGCGACGACGTTAACTATTGGCGATGTATCGGTGGGAGATATCACTCTTAGCAGGCCCGTTTCCTTGCCGGATACGGCAATCGGCACATTGAGCCTGTCCTCCGGCGGTGCCATCACGCAGGCTCCGGAAACCCCCGACCCGACTCCGGAGCCGGTTTTTATTGCCGTTGACAAGCTGGCGTTACGAGCTGTGGGCGGAGTGGATCTGCCCAATGCGGACAACCTGGTCGGTACAGTTGCTGCCCAAATTGGTGATGCGGAATCGCTGAATAGTAATTTAACGCTCCGCAATAGTGGAAATTTGCTGATAGGTAGTGTCGATGGGATGGATGGTATCTCCATTCACATTGATGGAAACTATGATCCACTGACCCCGAATGGGGTGATATCCCTTGAGGCTGCAGATATCACGCAAAGTGCGGGGGCACTGCTTGGGGGCAAGGCAGTCCATGCTCAGGGAGCCAGTGTTGTCCTCAACGAGGCGAACGCCACCGGGGTGATCGCGGGGGGAACCTACGGCCTGAACGGCTCCGGAACCTTCAGTTATACCAGCGCAAATCCGATTTTTGTTGCCAGGGTCAATGATGCTGCCGGGATTGATGTTGCAGATTCTGCTGTTGTGCTGGAAGGCAAAGGTATTTTTCAACAGGAGGATGCTCCGGTCATTGCAAGTGATCTGTCTCTGTACAGTACCGATACAGTGTCTCTTAATGCCTCTGGTAACCGTGTTGACAGGCTTGCCGCTGAAGTGTCCGGTACGGGTATTTTTGAATTTGCCAACGTCGGCAGCATCATGATTGACAATCTGACTGCCGGTGCCGACGTCTTTCTGCAGGCGGGGGGTAGTATCCATAATGATTCCGGCACAGAGCCGGTGATCAGTGCCCCCCTTGTTGATCTGTATACGGTGCAGGCTGAGGAAGATCCTGGCCATATCGGTTCATCTGAGGTCGCCTTGAGGGTTGCAACTGCAGATCTTACAGTGTCCTCATTCAACGGCGGAGTGTGGATTCAGGGGCATACGGAAGCGCAGCCGGGGGCGTTGCAATTTAAGGCCTATGCCCCTAATGGCGCCATTCGCTTAAATAATTACGGCGCTGTTACGGTTCCGGTTTCAGGGATTGTCGAAGAAACCTGGCCATCTGTAGAAGCGGGTTCAGATGGTGTCTATATGATTGCCAACAGCCCGTTGACAGTGCAGGGAGATATCGTTTCTGAGGGAGGAATTTTCTTGACTGCAGCCGGTTCCACATGGACAGATGTATTGACGGTGGATGGTGTTACCTTGACCGTCGGAGTGGACCAGAGCGTAAATCTGACCGGCGGAACCGTCAGCATGACGGGAACTACTATTAAGGATGTGGAAGGCGGAACGATCACTCCGACAATAACGGAAACGTACGAGGCACCCACTGAGGCACCCACTGAGGCACCCACTGAGGCACCCACTGAGGCACCCACTGAGGCTCCCACTGAGGCTCCCACTGAGGCTCCCACTGAGGCTCCCACTGAGGCTCCCACTCCGGAACCCACTCCGGAACCCACTCCGGAACCCACTCCGGAACCCACTC